>JACQWC010000085.1 GCA_016209635.1 Candidatus Rokuibacteriota bacterium
GGGCAATAATAGACTTGACTCATCCCGCTACCGGGCGTAGTATCCGGGCATGGACACCACACTGACCGCCCCCGCGACCCTCCTCGACGCTGTCCGATTCTTCTCCGACCCCGACGTGTGCGTCGCCTACATGGCGAAAGCCCGATGGGGCAGTATCGACGCCGTGACCTGCCCGACCTGCGGAAACCGCAAGGTCCACTACCTTGAGTCGCGCCGCCTCTGGCAGTGCAACACCAAGCACCCACGGAGGCAGTTCTCGGTGAAGGTCGGCACGATCTTCGAGGACTCCCCGCTTGGCCTGGACAAGTGGTTGCCCGCCGTGTGGCTCATCACGAACGCGAAGAACGGCGTCAGCTCCTACGAAGTGGCGCGGGCGCTTGGAATCACGCAAAAGAGCGCGTGGTTCATGCTGCACCGGATTCGGTTGGCCATGGGAATGCGGAGCCACGACAAGATGTCGGGCGAGGTCGAAGTCGATGAAACCTTCATCGGCGGGCGCGCTCGGTTCATGCACGCGGCTCGCCGACGGGAGAAGATCACCGGCACCGGCGGCAGCGGCAAGACTGCGGTCATGGGACTCTTGGAACGGCACGGCCCGGACAAAACCAGCCGCGTCAAAGCGGCCGTCGTCGCCACCACTCGGAAGCATGTCCTGCAAGCTCAGGTGCGCGCCTATGTCGAGCCTGGCTCGGCGGTCTACAGCGATGCGCTCAAGTCCTACGAAGGGCTGGCACCGGATTACGCCCACGCCGTCATCAACCACGCCGAGTCCTACGTGCGCGGCAAGGTCCACACCAACGGGCTCGAGAACTTCTGGAGCCTCGTCAAGCGGGCCATCAAGGGCACCTACGTCAGCGTCGAGCCGTTTCATCTATTCCGCTACCTCGACGAGGAAGTCTTCCGGTTCAATCAACGGCGTGACCCACACGGCGACGGCGGCCGGTTTCTCACCGTACTGCGCGCGGTGGTCGGCAAGCGCCTCACCTTCGCCGACCTTACGACGTCATCCGCATGACGGGCGAGCGCGACGTGGACGCCGACCTGCTCAAGCGGATCGCCAAGGAATTGGCGCAACTGAAGATTCGCGTCGGCCTGCTTCAACACCAACTCGCAGCGGTTAAGCACGTCGACCCCGAAGAACTGGACCGCTTGGTCGAGAACGAGCTTCTCTCACGCGACGGGCGCTACGTATACGAGGCGACACTGCTGGCGTTGAAAGGCCAAGCCGTGCCCCCACCGCCCGAGTAATGAACCTCTGGAGATTGAGGATCGCCCCGAATGGTGACGGCTTAGTCATGTTGTTCCTCCTTGTCCAACCACCAGCAGAGCCCTGACTCGTAGCCGAGCCACCACGCCGTCTCGGGTGTGCGCGGCCGCTTGGGGTAGCGAGCCTGAAGCGTCTGGCACTCGGCGATCACATCCCTTGCCGTCCGTCGGCCGAGTTCACGCGCCCCTGCGGCATAGCCAGCATTGTAAAGCTCGCCGAGCTTAGGGTCGGGTGATTGCCACGCCACCCACGCTGCTCGTCCGAGCAGGACGACCCCAACGAGTAATATCACCCCCGCTACGAACAAGACCGCGAAGACAGTGAGCCGATCCCGGACGCCACGCATCCTCACGTGTTAGACTGTACAGGCGTGGAACAACAAGAGTCGCCCCCGCCTGGTCCGTTCGCCGCATTCGAGGCCAATCTCAAGAAGCTCGTCGCCGTGCCGAAGAAGGAACTTGACCGGAAGGTGAAGGCGTTCAAGCGACGGAAGAGGGCGAAGCGGAGCACTGGCTAGCTCACGCCGTCGAACTGACGCCTGATGGCTTCTCTCGCTCTTTCCGCTGATCTGCGATCATCGCGGTAATCGCGCTCTGAGCGAAGCCGAAGAGGTTCACCGCTTCGTCTGAAGTTAGAAACTCTTCGGGGTGCATCAGGGGATTTCTATAGTGATCCTTGAGATGCTTCAACATCTCAACAATTTTCACGTCGAGCCCAGCCGTTTCTAAGAGCGAGATGTAGCGGCCCAGATTACGCTCTGGCGGTTTCTGGGGCGGATTGATTCCAAAGACCGGAAAATAGAGTAGAACCACGGCCTCCACAGCGCGAAAGACATGGAAGCCAGCTGCGGTAGATGTATCAAATGCGATACACCTGCCAGCTTCGCGGATGTCATCTATCGCGTGGCGCGCTTGATTCGACAATGCGGCAATTACGTCTTTGGGCAGGACATCTTCAGCTTGGGCAATTAGCGTGGACATGTCATAGGCTCTCTTCTTCGATATCAAGTAGAGATTGAGGGCGGGAAGTTCAGAGGCTAAGACATTCTGAAACGCAATGACTGCTCCTGCCAGGGCCGTATATTCCTGGGAGGAGAGTGGGCTGGCCACCTTTAATCGCTCCTCACCACTGAGACGGGATAACACTGCCACCAGCTCACGCGCTCTCCCTTTACTCAACGGGAGGGGAACAGTTTGGGCGGTAAATACCTCCAGCATCCGTTGAAGATTGGCAGCATGAACTACGATGGCCGTAATGGCAGTTGTTGGCCTAGCGTGTTGTAGAAACGCTCCAATAACTAGGCCAAGCTGAACCGCGAAGTAGCCATTGACGCGTTCCATCTCGCCCTCCACCACCGGGTAGGAAAACCAGGTGGGGAGATCCTGTACTACTGAGCGGGATGAGTCCAGTCTATTGTTACCCAAATTAGGACACTACCTTTCCCCCCGCGCTGGGGTCAGGCCCCGGCCAGCCGGAGCCGTCGACGTCGGCGATCGAGCTCGCCCGCCACAGACGTCTGCACCCCGACCGGGTCCGTCTCGGCTCGCTCGGCGGATCGCTGGGCCCGCCGGCCCGCCAACGCGATCGCGTCATCCAGCGTGCCCACGCTGTCGGCCATCCCGAGCGTGACGGCCTCGGCCGCAGTGACGACGCGGCCCTGGCCCATCCCCTCACGCACGGTTTTCTGCGAGGTTCCCCGCCCGCGCGCCACGGCCCGCACGAAGAGATCGTAGAACTCGTTCACGCGGTCCTGGATGTACGCCCGCCCATCCGGCGACAGCGGCTCGAAGGGATTCCCGAGCGTTTTGTCCTTCCCGGCCGCCACCAGCGTGACGGCGATGCCGGCCGCCTCGAGGGCCTTCGATACATCCTCGTGCGCGGCGTAGACGCCGATACTCCCGACCAGCGCCGAGGGCGAGGCCAGCAGCGCGCTCGCGGAGGCCCCGATCCAGTACGCCGCCGAGGCCATCAGAGGATTCGCCACGGCCACGATCGGCTTCCGGGCCCGGCCCTCGAAGATCTGGTCGGCGAACTCGGCGATGCCGCCCACCTCACCGCCCGGCGAATCGATGTCAAGTACGATCGCGCCAACGGCATCGTCAGCCACCAGCGCCTTGAACCGCAGGGCGAGGTCCTGCACCGACATGGCGCCGCTCACCTGCTCCAGGGCGCCGGCGCGGCTCAGGAGCAGCCCGATGATCGGCATGACCGCGACGACACCGACGCGGGCCCCCGCGCCACGCGCGGCGGCGCGCGCCTGAGCCGCATGGACCCGCTGCGCGATCTCCTCGTCGGAGAGCCGCACGCCGGCCACGCGCGGGGCGAGGATGGCCGCGAGTTCCGCTAGCATCTCCGGTTCGACCGCCCATGGGGTACGTAACACGTAGCTCAGGATCCGCTTGTACATGATCGCCTCCCTCGTCAGGCCGGCGGGGCCGTCTGTTCCAACACGAGCCGGACGAGTCCGGCCGCCGCCTCCCGGTCCCATCCCTCCACCACGCTGAGCCCGTCCGCGAGCAGTGCAGCCCGATGCTCCTCGACGTACGACGATACCGCACGCGGCCACAGCTGCAGCGTGTCGGCCAGATATTTCGCCTGCTCCGCGTAGAACTCGTCCAGCCAGGTGACCCAGCCCTCCGGATCCGCGGCGAACCGCGGGGCCTTTGCGCGGATGGTCTCCACTTCACGATGGACCACGCGCTGGGCGGCCGCGGCGACGATATCCCGGACCGGTGTCGGCAGGCGGGCCTCGGCGACGTCCTCCTCCTCATCAGGCTCGCGCCCAGGCGGCACTTGAGCCGACCTCGGCCGCGTTGTCGTCCGGGCGTCCCCGCCGCCCCCGATGTTCGCCGACCGGCGCGGCGTGTCCATCTCCTCGCCGGGCCGGATATTGAGGTTGTACCCCTGGGCGCGCACCTCGTTTTGAGAATAGACCCCGTGATCGATCAGCATCCCGTAGGACTGCGCGCGGTCCAGGGTGTTCGCGCGGAGCAACGCATCGAGGAGGAACTCCGCGAAGAATTCGTCCTCGTCGGTATCCCCAGTCAGCAGCTGGCGACCGATTTCCTGCTCCCAGCAGTCAAACCACGGGGCCAACGTGATGTCGTAGTACTCGCTGTTAAACATCTCGATGCTGGCGAACGTCGGCTGCTGCGTGGCGCGGAGCAGATGGACGGGGATATTCATCCACCGGGCGATCTCGTGGACCTGCGCTTCGCGCGCCTCGACCATCTGCGAATCCTTCGCGGTGTTGCCGAGCTCCTTGAAGCTGCCGCCCTCCTCGCCGATCAACACGCGATGCATGTTGTCGAGCCCCGAGACGTTCGTGGCGATGCTGTCTCTCAGCCGCGTGTGAGCCTCCTCCCCGAGCAGGCCCTTGATCTCGAAGGCCAGAGTCGACGCCGTGCCCTGACGGAAATACAAGGCGTTAAACTTTTCCTGGGCGAGCCAGAGCGCCACGGCCTGGCGCGCGAAGTAGAGAAGTTCCGCGCCCATGAACTTGTGGACGCCGAACCCCGGCAGATGGAAGACCCGTTCTTGCGGCAGCGGTCGCTTGGTGCCATCCGCCTGGATCACGCGATACACGAGCCGCCCGGTCTCGAGGATCTGTTCCACCTCCACCCGTTCCGGATCGAGCGGGCGCAGCTCGCCGATCGCCGCATCCTCGGTCGGCCGGATCTCGGCATAGGCGTTCCCCCAGAGCACCGCCCGCGCGGTCATCACGACACGAAACCGGGAGGCCGTCATCCAGGCGTTCACGGATTTCATCAGCCGCGGCCAGAGCGGATGCTGCCGCGCGCGCTCTTTGCCTGCCTCACCGTTGGCCCCGAGCCGCCGATAGAGAATCGGCTTGAAGCGGCCCATCGGTTCAGCGATCAATCGCGTCCCCTGAAAGATGCATGAGGCGCTGAAGGCGAGATCCGGGGTCATCGTGATGCCGGTCGTCGTCGTATACGTCGATCCGGTCCGCGTCCAGTAGCGATCATCCATCGGGTTGACTGCCAGGGGAGATCCGCCGCGCAAAAGCGTCGTGAGCAGTCCCATCAGCGCCTCCGCCGCGCGAGCCAGGTGGGCCAGGCCGCGAGCACGAGCAATCCCGCGCCGGCGACGATCAGCGCCGCGCCCACGTGGACCATCCCGACGCCCACCGTCATGAGGGCCAATCCCAGCAACACCTCCAGGGCCTCAGCCCGAGCCGCGAGGAAGGCGCGCAGACGCATCATGCCGTGCGGATCCCCCGCGTCTCGTAGATCGAGCGCGTGTGCGGATGGACCATCGCCCGCGCGAGGGCCATCGCGAGCGCGGCCACGCCGTCGATCTTGTCCTGGGCCTTGTCCTTGTCGAGCCGGACCTCGCCCCGCGCGCCCTGGCGCACCACCGCATTCGCGGCCATCCAGGCGAGGATCGGATCGCCCCCGTGGACCAGCCGTCGCGTCTTCACCAGATCGTTGATTTTGCGCAGCGCTTCGTTGAGCGCGTAGCCCTGCGGCATGTCCACGACGGTCAGCCCGGCCCCTTCGAGATGGAGCGCCATCTGGGCGGCGAAGCGTTTGTCATAGGCGAGCTCGCGGACCCCGCCCGTGCGGCAGGCCTCGATCACGTCGCGCTCGACCAGGTCGTAGTCCGTGATCGTGCCGTCGGTGACGGTGAGCCGCCCGGCCGCGCGCCAGGCGTCATAGGGCCGGCCCGGGGTCGCCAGGGCCACCTCGGGCAGCCAGTACCGCATCCGCACCGCGGCGCGCCCATCCTCGAGGAGCCAGAGCAGGGCCAGCGCAGAGAAGTCATCGCTCTGCCCGAGGTCGAGCCCGGCGAAGCACACCTGACCGAGGAGCTCGGCGTCCGTCACCGCGTCGGTACAGGCGTGCCACGCTTCCATGTCGAGCCACCGATTGATCGCGTCGGTCCAGTGGCAGAAGTTGAGCCGCCGGATCAGCGACTCCTTGGCCGGCATCCCCACGGCCTCGCGCACCTGCTCACGCAGATAGCGGAGCGTCACGATCGGGCCGAGCCCTGGATTCGCCTTCAGCCAGACATGCTCATCGCGCCAGCTATCGCAGGTGGCGCACTCCTCGCGCGGCTGGAGCGCGCCGTCGGCTCGGCAGGCGGCGCACGCGTCGAGCTGGCAGACGTAGGCGAACCACGCCTCATCCTCGGTGAGCCCCTCGAGCACCCGTCGAGAGTACTCGTGATGCTGCCAGCAGACCGAGCGGCGATCGTACCCCGCGTTCGTGATCTCGACGACCAGCGGCTGGCGGCGTCCCTTCGTGCCGGCGCGCATCTTGTCCGTGACGAGCGCGGTCGGATGCTCGTGCAGCTCATCGACGCCGGCGATGTGGACGCGCCGGCCGTCGAGCGATCGCGCCTCCGAGGAGACGGGCCGGATGAACGATCGCGTCGTCTCGTAAGCGATGTTGTTCTCGCCGATGACGAGACGCTTCGCGAGCCCGGGCGACGCGAGCGCCATCTTCGCGGCGTCCGCAAAGACGATCTTCGCCTGCTCGCGGGTGACCGCCGCCGCATAGATCTCGGCGCCCGCCTCGCCGTCCTCGACCAGGGCATAGAGCAAGAGCCCCGCCAGCATCGGCGACTTGCCCCCGCCCTTTGCGATCTCCACATAGGCATGCCGGAACCGTCGGAATCCATCGCGCCCGCGCCAGCCAAAGAGCGAGCCGACGATAAACTGCTGGAACGGCAGCAGGACGAACGGCTGGTCGGCATGCACGCCCTCGACGAGCCGGAGAAGCGCCGGGAAGAACGCGATGACCCGGCGCGCGAGCGTGGGCGCCCACCGCAATCCCCGCCCCGGACCCTCGGCCAGATCGCGGAGATGACGCTCACAGGCGAGGCGGACGAGATGCCCGGCGAGGATCGTCCCAGCAGCGACAGCCCGGGCGTAGGCGGTGACAGGATCGGCGGTCCGACCCCGTGGGCCGTTAGTGCTTCGCGCGCCGGAAGATCTCGAGCGGGTCAGGGTCGGCAGCGAGTGACTCCTCGTCTGCGCTGTCGGGCTGGAGCCGCCCGAGGCGCAAGTAGATCCGGTCGGCTTCGGCGAAGCACTTGTGCGCGGCAGAAAACAACGGGCTCGCTTGCTCCCCGTTCGACGGCGTCTTGCCGGTCGGCTTGCGCTCCGCGCGCTTGAGGAGCGCGAGCCCGATGCGGTGCAGCTCCTGCGCGCGCGCCAGCAGCAGGCGCTCGATCTCCGGCGCGAGCCCCGCCGAGGCGCGACGCCGACGGTGACTGTTGCGCACGGCGCGCAGGGGCGCCGCTGTGGGGAGCGGCCCGCGAAGTCCCATCGCGGTTTTCACTGTAGCATGTTCGGTGGGGACCTCAAGAAACCCGCCGCCGTTGCAAGAAGGCTGCGCGCGGTCTATTTCCGGCAGGCTGCAGAGATTTCACCCCGCCCCTCCCCATCCGCTGCTGTCGATCGCCGTCCGCCGGCTGTGATGCCGGTGGCAGAGTCCGCGGAGGTTCTCCTCGCGGTCGTCGCCGCCCTGGGCTCTCGGGATCACATGGTCGACGTCCGTGCTTGGTGCGATGCAGCCGCTAGGGTCCCGGCAGATCGGATCGCGGGCCAGGATCAGCAGGCGGAGCTGCCGCCAGCGTGCCCCGTAGCCACGTTGGGCGGCCGTCCCCCGGGCCTGGTCAGCCGCCTGCTGGTGAGGCGCGCAGAAGCGCCGGTGGGTGATGGCGGGGCAGCCAGGCGCGGCGCAGGGTTTCGGGGGTCGGTACGGCATCACGAGGCCTGCCGATGCCACGCTCCGTCGCGGAACCAGAGCAGCGTCGCCTTGGGCGGCAGCGCATGGGATGGCCACGTCTCTGCCGCTCGGAGGACCTCGGCGCGGAAGGCGGATGGCTGCGGGTGAGTCAGGAGACGATCGGCGAAGGCCACCTCGAACTCGGCAAGCCGTTGCTCGGCCGTGGCGGGAACGCGTTCCACGCGAAGGGGGGTAGGGGGAATAGGGTCGGGTACGGGTAGCCGCGCGCGCGTGGGCATCGTTCCGAGAGCGTTCCGAACGGCGTTCCCGACAATAGGAGAACGGCGTTCCGAGAGCGTTCCACTGCTGTGAGGAACGGCGTTCCGAGAGCGTTCCGAACGGCGTTCCCGCCATCGGTCCTTGCGCTCTTTCGCGGCATTCCGCTCTGCCTTCACCTGTTCACTCGTCGGGTTGTACTGGTGAAAGTCATGGACCCTGAAGCCTCCCTCAACTGCTTCCCAGAGTCCGGCGCTGACGAGCCTCTGGGCGAGACGTGGAGCCTGTTGTGGACGCACTGTGGGGGAGAGCAGACGCAGGGCTGACGCCTCGATAAACCCATCCGTGAGTCGCTTGTTGCAGTAGCAGTTGCCCGCCACCCAGAAGCCGAAGGCGGCGATCGATCCGGCCTTCACGAACTTTGGATGGTGCGGCGCATCGTCATCGATCTTGGCCCATGGCATCGACACCGCCTCAGAACGGGACGTCGTCCGCGCCCGGCTCGGGGGGCTCGGGACGATCCGCGTCCACCTGGTTGAACTGCACGTAGACCGGATCCCAATCGAGCTCGACGGTGCCGCCGCCCTGCCCGTCGCGGACCTTGGCGAAGGTGAGCTGGCGATCGCGGCCGCTGGCCTCCCGCGACCACAGGAGCACGACGACGTCGGCATCGGCTTCGAGGTCGCCCGACTCTTTCAAGTCGTCGAGCGTGGGCGGCGGGGCGGTCTTGCCGCGGCCCTTGCCCTCGCCCAGACCAAGTCGGCGGAGCGACGAGAGCGCCAGGACCGAGCAGCCGGCGCCCTGCGTCGCCAGGCGCTTCAGCGCGCGGCTGACCGCCGTCACTTCCAGGCGCTTGCCGGCCCGGGCATCGGTGGGGCTCTCGACGAGCTGCACATAGTCCACGACGAGGAGGCGGGGCGCCAGCAGGCGGGTGAGTCGCCGGATCTGCTGAATAGTGGCGGCCTGGTCGGCGAACCAGAGGGGCAGCGCGCCCAACCGCGCCCGCGCGTCGTCCAGGCGCTGGCGCTCCTCGGGCCAGAGGTCAGCGCGCCGGAGCGAGCTCGCGGGGATCCGGAGCTGCTGGGCGAGGAATCGGCGACCCAGCGCGAGCGTCCGCATCTCGCGCGAGATGACGAGCGTGCGGTGGCCCTCGTGGGCGGCGAGCGCCGCCCACTGGAGGGCGAGCGCGGTCTTCGACGTCCCAGGTCGTCCGCCGAGATACACCAGCTCCCCCACCAAGGAGCCGCCCTCCATGCGGCGCGTCAGCTCAGGCACCGGCGTCCGGACCATCGACCGGGCGGCCTTCGGCGCGTCGAGATACGCGGTGACTTCGCCGAGGACCTCGGCGATCGGGAGGGCGCGCGCGGTGGGATCGGCCTGGCCCGCGAGCTGTGCCAACTGGTCCGTGAGCCGCTGCGCGATCTCGACCATGCGCACCGCAGGGGCGGTCCCGTTGCTGCCGTACAGCTCGCCGATCGCCCCGGTGCAGGCCTCGATCGCCTCGCGCCGGGCCGCCTCCCGCCGCACGAGGGCGATGTAGTCGGGCAGGTGGACCTCGATCGCGGCCTGCTCGACACACAGGGCCAGGTGCGCGGGGCCGCCCGCCACCTCGAGCTGGCCGAGCTCCCGCAACTCGGCCTCGACGGTCAAGAGCGACACGGCCTCGCCCCGCTCGCCGAGCGCGCGCATCGCGCCATAGATCGCGCGGTGGGCCTCGAGATAGAACTCGGTCACGGCGAGCGGCACGTGGTCGAGGAGCCCGGCCCCCTCGAGGAGGATGTCGCCGAGGACCGCGCGCTCGGCGTCCAGGTTCTGCGGGGGGATCCGGGTCGGGAGCTCGGGAATGATCGTCGCCTCGCGTCCTACGCCTGGTGCGGGTTCTCAGGCATCGAACAGCGCCGCCGCCGCGCGCATGTGGCCGCGTCCTTCCGCGATCACGAGGCGGCGGGCCTTGAGCCGTTGCAGGTACGTATCGCGGCTCGATCGCTGATACCCGGTGACCACCGACAGCGACTCGCGCTCGAGCGCCTTCGGGAACGCCTCGAGGAGGACGGCCAGCACCCGTCGCTCGCCCTCGGGCAGCCGGGTCATCCAGTGCTCGCGCAGCGCATCGCCGATCGGGAGCGGCGCAAAGTCCGACCCGAGGGCCGCGAGGCCCTCCGCCGTCGGCAGGAGGCGGTCGCCGGCGGACTCCACGAGGCCGCGCTCGCGGAGCCGCTGGAGATACGTATCCCGGCTGGACCGCTTGTAGCCGGTCAGGATGGTGAGCTGCTCCCGGGTGACGCCGTCGCCGTGCTGCGCGACCGCCGTGAGGATGCGCCGCTCGCCGAGGGGCAGAGTGGGCCCGTGCGCCGCCGCCCGTGGCTGGAATCGCGCGGGGCCGGCACTGACCTGGCGTGGGACCGCGCTCGCCGGCCTGGCGGGCGCCGCGATCGGCTGGGGGAGTGGTTTCGCCCGGATCGCCGTCACGATCTCCGTCCCGATGTTGCGGATCTCGCGCTCGGTCCCGCCGAAGGCCCTCGCGAGCTCACCGAACGCCCGCATCGACCGCTCGATCCGGCCGACGGCCGCCTCGAGCCGCTTGATCTGGGCGTCTTTCAGGATCGGGACCTCGACGCGCAGCGTCTTCGCCGGCCCCGGTGAAGCGGCCTGGCCCCGCGCGAGCTGGGCCCGGAGCTCGGCCACCTGCTTTCGCAGCTCCCGTGGGTCCTCCGCCTTCGCCTTCTCGATCGTGGCGGCCATCTTCGTCTTGAGCTGGCCCAGGTCCACGTCGGCGAGGGTCGCCGGCGGTCGCGGGCTCGCGCTGGCTTTCGGCGTCGCGCCGGAGTCGAACGTCTCGCGGACGCGGAAGCGGACGCGGACCATCTGTTTCAGGAAGTGCGGCGACCAGACCCAGCCCTCGCCGTCCTCGAGCCCGGGCAGGGACTCGAGGAGCGCCTCGCCCTGATGGTGGTACTTGACCCACTCGCGGATCGCCGCGATGTCCTGGGGGCCGGTCGTCCGCATGGGGATCAGCGTCTGGACTTGTGTCAGGACATTCTTGTTGAGCGCTGCGCTCCGTTGCGTGATGAGCGTACAGCCGATCCCACGCGCTCGGCCGCGACGAACGATGTTCTCCCACGCGCGCAGCAGGAACGGCTCATCCCGTCCCATCGGGCGCTGCGGGATGTAATCGTCGGCCTCCTCGAGGAACAGATGGAGCGGCGCCTCGTTGCGTTGGTAGAGCCGGCGCGCGAAGTCGAGCAGAAACTGCTTCTTCGCGCCCTCGCTTTCGAACTCGGAGAGGTCGAGCACGCACGAGAGCCGCTGATCCACCACCAAGTCGGCGACGAGCTGGCCCCCGCCCCGTTCGAGGGGCACGTCACCCCGGCGGCCGCCGAAGATCGGGAGCGGCAGGCCGGGCCCGGTCCCGTCCCTCGAGGAGCGCAGACCCCACCAAGCCCGCACAGGGTCCACGACGACGAAGGGTAGCTTCGCCTGGAACATCTCCTCAGCCATGACGGCGGCCGTGTTCGACTTGCCGGCGCCCCGCGCGGCCAGGATCCCGAACGTTTCCGTCACCGCCTCGGCCGGCAACGCGAGATGGTCCGCGAGGCGGAGCTTCACTGCTTCCGCTTCTTCGTCTTCTTCGGTGCAGACGTCGGCGCGGCCGAGTCCGGCTTCGCCTTCGGCACGGGGGCGACTTGGTCGACGAGCTTCCGGACGTCGAGCCCGAAGGCCTTCGCGCGCCGCGGGAACTCCTCCGGGGCCTGCCAGGTCCGGAGCTCGATCGCCAGGAGTGTGAAGGCCGCGTGGCGGAGGACGTCCTCGGCGGTGGTCCCGCGCGGCACATAGTCGCCGGCGTCGTGGCGCTTCGCGCCGTATCCGCGATCCTGGCAGTGTTCGAGGACGATGCTAGCGAGCAGGCCGCGAGCCTTCGTGGGGGCCTTCTTCACGGCGGCGGCGAGGGCCTGGAGGATCACCGGCTCGGCCTTTGTCCATCGCGCGCGCTCGGCCTCCTTGCGCTCCTGCTCCTCCTGCCGTTTGGCCTGCTCGCGCTCCCAGCGATCCTGCGCGCCCGTCTGGCTGCCGCCCATTTCGCCACGCGCGGCCTGCCGGGCCCGCGCGCGCTTCTCCGCGCCCCAGTGCGTCGCGCACTTGTCCTTGTCGATGCACACCTTGAAGGCCTCGCCGCGGCCGGGCCCGACGGCGATGACGCCGGTGACGGCGTGCTCGCACGGCTTCGAGCCCTTCTTGCCGTCCGCGCGCTTCCAGGAGCGCGGGCCGAAGGTGCGGCCCTCGCGGGCTTCGGGATCGATGTACGGCTGGTGTGTGATCGGGACGATCTTCTCGGCCGTCTCCTTGGCCGCCGTCACCGTACCGACCGTCTCGGCGAAGAGCATCGGGTCCGCCTTCGCGGCGTCGAACCGGACATGCTCGTCGATCCA
Organism: Candidatus Rokuibacteriota bacterium; assembly: GCA_016209635.1. Taxonomy (GTDB): domain Bacteria; phylum Methylomirabilota; class Methylomirabilia; order Rokubacteriales; family CSP1-6; genus JACQWC01. Next base: position 12,666 of record JACQWC010000085.1, read on the forward strand.
GGCCTCGAGCTCGCGGACGCTGACGGGCTTGACGCGCTCCAGCTCCTTCGGGCGGCCTTGCTCCTCCGGGTCCCAGAGCAGGGACTCATATTTCAAAAGGCCGCCGCGTTCGACGTCCTTCGGATCGCCGATCACCCGCGCCTGATCCTTGGGCGTGAGCCGCGCCAGGAGGATCGCGTGGCCCGCCGTGATCGTGCCGTCCCGCAGGAGCGTTTGGGCCGCCGGCGCCAGCTGGAGCAGCTTCACCCGGTCGTAGACGTACTTGACGGACATGCCGATGCGCTCGGCGATCCGCTCGACGCTGTAGCCGGCTTTCGTCATCAGGAGGCGATAGCCCTCGGCCTCCTCGAGGGGCGTCAGGTCCTCGCGCCGCCCGTTCTCGATCGAGAGGATCTCGACGAACTCCGCCTCGGTCATCGGACGGACGACACAGGGCGCCTCGGTCAGGCCCGCCTTCTGGGCGGCCCGATAGCGCCGGTGCCCGGCGGCGATCTCGAAGCCGCCGGCGTTCGGCCGGACGACAAGCGGCGTGATGATGCCGCTCGCCGTGATACTGGCGGTGAGCTCCTCGAGGCTCTTCGGATCGAAATGCTTCCGCGGATTCAGCGGCGACTCGTGGAGCTGCGCGAGCGGGACGAGCTGAAAGACCGGCGCTGTGGTAGTCATAGAAAGTCCTCCACGTTAGAATTCGAGCCTGGGTCGTCTTCCCGCTTGCAAAGTGTCCTGTTCATCTCGTCGGCCCATTCATTCGCCGCCAGGTCGCCTCGGTCACGACAAGCAGGAGCGGGCTCTTCCGTCCGGCGCCACGGCGCACCTTCACGGCCACCACACCGGCCTTGAATTTTGAGGCTGCCTCGCGTTCAACTTCTTCGGCCAGCTGGCTCAGGGCTTCGAGCGAGAGCCGCTTGACGAGCTTGCACTGCGCGATCGCGCCATCGGATTCCACGTCGAGACGCTCGCCAGCATTGGCCCAGAAGCGCCGGCCTCCAAGAAGCTCCGCGACGTCGCGCTCGAACGCCTTCCAGGCGGCGTCGGCCACTAGCGCCCCTGCGTCCGGATCGTGCTCGCCACGGCCTCGATCTCCGCGGCCAGCGCATCCCGCGCCTCCCTCTGCGCCTCGCGGCTCGCCTTGTGGTTGGCCTTGAGGTCACGGAGCTGCCGGATCAGGTCCGCGAGTGTCTTCCCGGCCTGGCGCAACTCTGCATCCGACAGCGGGATCAGCGGCGGCTGCGCCTGCTCGCCGTTGAGCGCTCCACTGGCCTCAGCGCGCGCCTTCCGGCCCTTGCCCTTGCCCATCCGTGCGCTCCTTTCGGTTCGCCCGCTCCTTCCGCTCTCGGATCAGCGCGTCGCGTTCGTATTCCAGGTCCGTGATCCGCCGACGCAGGATGGCGATCTCCTCGTGATAAGTGAGAATCAGGGCGTCGAGATCGGCGCTCAGGTCGCCCATTTCCCTTCGGCCTTCGCCCGGCGCCTCCAGCACTCGACGCAGGTCCCGCGACAGGGGGCCTTCCCGAGCGTCTGATTCGTTTCCCAGTGCGGCGATCCCAACGTGAGCCACTTGCGGCATAGCGAGCGGCCGTGGCTAAAATAGTGCGCCTTCTGGAGATTAGTGACCGATGCCCAGCCTTCGTTCACGCCGTCATCCCCGCCCGTCGCCGGAGGTCATTGAGCAGAGTTCGAGCCAATTCGGCGAAGGTGAGCGAGTCCGTCGGTCCAGGCGATTCCGGTGCGCGTGGCCATCAACCCGCGGCCTCGTTCACCCAGAAGTCGTAGAGCATCTGCTCGACGAGCCACCAGTACGTCTGCTCAGTGAGAGGCCGCCATTCACGTTCCAGCCACATCGCCACCTCACCCGGTGTCCCGAAGGGATCAGGGAGTATCATCGACGATCTCCTCGCTTCACCGCGTCCGCTCCGGCCACCGCCCGCTCTCGCGCATCCGGCACCGCGATCCGAAACGCGGTCCCCAGCGTCACGAAGTCGCCGACGAGCCCGGTGTAGCGCTCCTTCGCGTCCGCCATCCGCGCCTGTTGGAGCCGCGCCTCCTGAGCCCAGCCGGCGCCGAGCGTGCCGATGAGAGCGCCCAGGAGCAGGCCGACCAGGAGTGCCGTGAGCCAGTCGCGGGTCATGGACGATTCCTCCTTCGGCTCGTGATCGCCATCTCGTTCCGCGTGCGGCGCCAGCGTCGGTGCTTGCGGCGCGCCGTCGCCGTCTCGTCCCTGGGCTCGGTATCGCCGTGCCCCTCCGGTGCGCTCAGGCCAGCCTTCGTCAGCCCGAGCGCCTGGGCCAGCGCGCGGAGATTCATCGCGGTCGCCGCCCGTCGTCAGTCACCATGGCCAGCGCCATCGCCACCCGGCGTTCGCCCGCGGCCCGCACAGTCATCCCCTTGAACATCTGCGGCCGATACAACCGGCACCAACCTGAGAGCCAGTCGCTCGTCAGCTCGCGCGTTTGAGCTGACCGCGGATGCGTCGCATGCGGAGCCGGGACTTCTCGCGGCACCGGAGACACGGCAGGATCAGCCGATGATTGGGACATCGCCGGACCTCCTTGTCACGCCGGACGGGCACGAGCGCGTCGTCCAGGAACGTGTGGCCGGAGCCGAGACAGCGGTACATCGGCGTCGCATTCGTCCAGCCTGAGCGCAGCTGGGCGACGAGGTGGTCGCGGTCCAGGACCAGAATCCCTGCGCACGGCGACTCGCGGGTGCAAGCCATCAGCCCTTCACGAGCTTGGCGATTTCGCGGAGCTCGGCCTCTGCGGCGCGCCCGCGGTCCACCACCGTGCGGAGCGCGGCGATCTGGGCGGCGAGCGAGCCCGCGCCGTTCGGGCTACGCATGGATCGTCTCCGCCTCTGAGGGCGCCCCCCCCGGGTGCGGGCATGGCTATTCGTCGGCGCCCGGTGCCACTTGCATTTCTCCGGGGCCTTCCGGGCGCAGAGCTTGCAGTCCTTGGATGTCGGCATGGGAACCTCCCGGTCGGGCAGGGTGGTGGTGCCCCGCGTGGTGGAGCGGCCCGAGGCCGCCACGGAACCCGCCTCATGGGCGGGTCCACCAACGGGGCGTGACACGGCGCCGGCGGCGGCCCTCGCCTCAGCCAGCGCCTCCGCCGCGCCGACCAGGTGGACTTCGACGAGGTGGGCAGCGAGCTGGCCGACGGTTCGGTAGTTGGCGGAGCAGCGGGGGCAGGTCACGACGCCGGCTCCCCGTTGACGACGAGGAGATAGCGGCGCGCGACATTTCGATCACACCGTGCTCCTCGTCGGGCCCCCCGGCGGGGGCAAGACCATGCTGGCGCGGCGACTCACCACGATCCTTCCTCCGCCGACGCGCGACGAGGTCATCGAGGTCTCCACGATCTGGAGCGTCGCGGGCCTCCTGCCGAAGCCCGGCACGCTCGTCACACAGCGCCCGTTCCGGGCGCCGCACCACACGATCTCGGTGTCGGGCCTGATCGGCGGCGGGAGCCCCCCGCACCCCGGCGAGGTGACGCTGGCGCACCGCGGCGTGCTCTTCCTGGACGAGCTGCCGGAGTTCAACCGCATCGCGCTGGAGACGCTGCGCCAGCCCATCGAGGACAAGGCGGTCACCATCGCGCGGGCCAGGGGGAGCATGACGTTCCCGTCCTCGTTCATGCTCTTGGCCGCCATGAACCCCTGCCCGTGTGGGTTCCATGGCGACCCGCGCAAGGCGTGCGCCTGCGGCAAGGCGACGGTGCAGAAGTATCAGGCGCGCATCAGCGGCCCGCTCATGGACCGCATCGACCTCTTCGTGGACGTCCCGCGCGTGGAATACGACAAGCTCGTGGAGGAGCGCAGAGGGGAGACCTCGGAGACGGTTCGGCGACGGGTGGAGCGGGCGCGGGCCGTGCAGCTTGCGCGGTTCCGACGGGGGCGGAACGGGGAGCCGTTGCGGTACACGTGCAACGCGGAGATCGCGGCCTCCGACATCTGGGACCTGTGCCC
>JACQWC010000086.1 GCA_016209635.1 Candidatus Rokuibacteriota bacterium
CTCCTTGACGTAGTCGAGCTTCGCGGTGAGCCCCTCGAAGTCGCCGACGCCGTCGCCGTTGGCGTCGAAGAACGACTTCACCGGCACCTCGTAGAAGACGGCGTCCTTGTACCAGTCGCGCGCCATGGTCACCGGCGGAGGGCGAAGATCTGCGCGGGGGCCGACTGCGGGTCGAGGACCACCGTGCCGCGGCGGCCGCGCCACTCGTAGGAGACATCGGTGAGCAGCTCGTGCATGCGGTACGGCGCGTCCTCGCCGATCCCGAGCTCCCGGATCGGGACCTCCACCGAGGAGGTGTGGGGGGCGTGCGGGTCGAGGTTGACCGCCACGAAGACGAGGTCGTCGCGCTCGGGCGTCGCCTTGCCGTAGAAGAGCACGTGGGGGTCGTCGGAGGGATGGAACATCAGGTTCGTGTAGAGCTGGAGCGCCCGGTGCTCGCGCCGGAGGCGGTTCACGGCGGTGACGAAGGCCACGAGGTTGCCCGGCGCGTCCCAGTCGCGCGTCTTGAGCTCGTACTTCTCCGAGTCGAGGTACTCCTCCGAGCCCGGCGCGACCGGCACGTTCTCGCAGAGCTCGTAGCCGGAGTAGATCCCGTACAGCGAGGACAGCGTCGCGGCCAGCACGAGGCGGGACTTGAACGCAGGGGCCCCCCCCGTCTGCAGCGTCTCGTGGAGGATGTCCGGGGTGTTCGGCCAGAGGTGGCCGCGGAAGTAGTCGGCCACCGGCGGCCGCGTGATCTCCTCGAAGTACTCCGTGAGCTCGGTCTTCGTGTTGCGCCAGGTGAAGTAGGTGTAGGACTGCGTGAATCCCGCCTTCGCGAGCACCTTCATCATCTTCGGCCGCGTGAAGGCCTCCGCGAGGAAGATCACCTCGGGGTGCGCCTCCTTGAGCTCGCGGATGAGCCACTCCCAGAAGCGCACGGGCTTCGTGTGCGGGTTGTCGACCCGGAAGGTGCGCACGCCGTGACCGATCCAGAACTCGAGGATGCGACGCATCTCCTCCCAGAGCGGCGCCGGGTCGGCGCAGTAGAAGTTCAGCGGATAGACGTCCTGGTACTTCTTCGGCGGGTTCTCAGCGTACTTGATCGTCCCGTCCGGCCGGTGGAAGAACCACTCGGGATGCTCGCGCACCCACGGGTGATCCGGCGAGCACTGGATGGCGAAGTCCAGGGCGACCTCGAGCCCGAGCCTCCGCGCGGCGTCGACGAACCGGTCGAAGTCCTCGAGCGTGCCGAGCTCGGGGTGCACGGCCGTGTGACCGCCCTCCTCGCCGCCGATCGCCCACGGGCTTCCCGGGTCACCCGGCCGGACCGTGAGGGTGTTGTTCCGCCCCTTGCGGTGCGTGCGCCCGATCGGGTGGATCGGCGGCAGGTAGACGACGTCGAACCCCATCGCGGCGATCCGCTCGAGCTGCGCCTCGGCCTCCTTGAAGCTGGCACCCCGGCCGGGAACCTGGCCCGAGCGGGGGAAGAACTCGTACCACGCCGCGAAGCGGGCGCGCTCGCGGTCCGCGATCACCTCGAAGAGGTCGTCGGCCCACGTCGACTCGGTGCGGTCGAGCGACGCGTCCATCAGGGCGGCGAGGCGCCCCTCGCGGGCGGCGGCCAGGGCGTCGGCCGGGGTGGAGGGCTGGCCGATCCGCGCGGCGTACTCCCGCAGCGCGTCCGCATCCACGCCGCGCGCCCTCCCGGCCGCTGCGGCGACGAGCGCCGCGCCCTCCCCGAGCTCGTTCCCGACCTCCTGCCCGGCGTCGACGCGCTTCGCGAGATCGGCGAGCCACGAGCGGAAGGGATCGGCGAGCGCCTCGATCGTGAACACGTACCGCGCGTTCGCCTCGAGGCGGAACTCGCCCGCCCACCGGTCGTTGTCCACGTGGCGCATGGGCGTCTCGCGCCACGCGACCTCGCTCGCCAGCCGGTGCTTGAGGAATGCGGCGACGACGTCGTGGCCTTCCCTGAAGATGTCGGCCGAGGCCTCGAGCATCGTCCCGACCTCGCGCTTGACGGGGTAGCGCCCGCCGTCGACGGTCGGCGCGACGTTCTCGATCACCACGGTGCGCCGAAAGTCCCAGGCGATCATCACCGCTCGGTGTCCCGTCTCATACCGAAGCCTCAGGCGAGAGCCTGAAGCCGAGCGCCTCGGCGAGCGGGGCGAGGAGGGCCCGCGGCCCGGTCCCCGCCCGCCAGAGGTCGAAGAACTGGTTCTGCGCGGCCCAGAGCCCGAACCGGACGCGGAGCCGCCGGGCGCCGTCGATCAGCGCGACCGCCTCGGCGACCCGCTCGGGGGCGGGCTCCGCGGCGATCGTCGCGAGCGTCTGGCGCACTGCCCGCTGCATCGCCTCGCGGGCCGGGGTGAGGTCGAGCGTGACGCCGAGCGCGTGCGCCTCGCCGACCAGCTCGAAGACGCGCTCGGGAATCGCGCCGAGCGCCTCCACGTGCTCCAGCTCGGCGTGGACCTCCCGCTCGAGGACATGCCGGGCGATGATCGTGAGCGACTCCGGGATGGGCACGTCGACCTGGTGGAGGTAGCGGACGAGCTTCTTGTTGTCCTCCCAGATGCGCCGGTAGGTCTCTTCGTTCCGCTGGAGGACGCTTCGGATCACGTTCTCGAGGATCCGGCGCCGTTCCTCGACGAAGAGGTGGGAGAGCGCGAACGCGTCACCGGGGAAGTAGGCGTCGATGGCGCGGATCATCTCCGCCATGCTGCGCTGCGCGTACCGCTGGAGGAGGTCGGTCTTCATCGCCTCCCAGCGCGCGCGCCCGGGGAAGGGGCGGATGGCGCAGGAGACGTCATGGCCGCCGAAGCGGAGGACGGCGTACGCCACGTCCTCCTCCTGGCCGGTCACCTCCGAGCGGACCCGGACATGGGCGATCCGGAGCGCCGTCTCGCCGAACGCGTCGCGCGCCTCGTCGAGCCGCTGGACGCGATAGGCGTAGACGCGCGCCTCGACCGGGTACTCCTCGAAGAGCCCGGTCACGGCGTAGTGGGCGACGACCCGGCGCAGATCGACCACCGCCGGTCGGATGAGCCGCCGGTAGACCTCGCCACCGTCGCCGAACTCCGGCAGGTTGCTCGGCGCGGCCTCCAGGCGTCGGACCAGCTCGCCCTCGAGCGTGCCGCCGCCCAGGTCGCGGAGGTACTGGAGCGCCATCGCGGCGTAGCGGAGGATCTGGACCGGCTCGAGGGCCGCCAGCTCGTCGAAGAACCAGCCGCACGAGGTGTACATGAGCAGGCGGTGCCGCTGCATCTCGAGGAGGCGCCGCGCCTCCACGCGCGCCCCGGCGTCGAGGGGGGCGCGCTGGTGGCGGGCGAAGTAGGCCTCGAGCCGCTCGGGCGCGCGGTCGAGGACGATGTCGATGTACGCGTCGCGCGCCGCCCACGGGTCCTTCAGGGAGGCCGACGCGCGCGCCTCGTAGAAGGCGTCGACCTGATCCCGGACCCAGTCGAGCGCGTCGCGGAGCGGTCCGCGCCAGCGCTGGCGGAGGTCGCCCCGGATGCGGCAGCCGCAGTCGGCCCGCCAGCGCTCGACCCCGTGGGCGCAGCTCCACGACGTGCGCTCGTGGATCTCCACCTCGTGGGTCGGCGGGTTGGCGGCCAGGAAGGCACCGTAGTTCGTGAGCGTCGCGAAGCCCTCCGCCTCGAGCTGCTGGATCGCCGCCGCGAGCGCCATGTCGCCGAAGGTGCGGTGGTGGCCGTACGACTCGCCGTCGGTCGCGCAGTGGACGAGCTGGGGCCACGTGCGCGCCTCCGAGAAGGCGCCGCGGAGTCGCTCGACGAGCGTCTCCCCGCGCGCGAGCGCGTCCCCGAAGGCGATGGCGCGGGAGATGGGGCCGTCGTAGAAGAAGAGGGCCAGCGAGAGGCCGCGCGGCCCGCGCCAGAGGTAGGCGCGGCTCGGGTCGACGCGATCGCCGAGCTCCTCCCACTCGCCGGGAGCGCCGTCGGGCCCCCGGAGCGCGCGCACGCGCGCCGCCTGGTGCGGCGCCAGGATCGTGAACCGGACGCCCGCCTCGGCGAGCACCTCGAGCGACTCGTTATCGACCGCCGTCTCGGGCAGCCAGAACCCCTCGGGCTCGCGGCCGAAGCGCGCGCGGAAGTCCGCGAGGCCCCACTGGACCTGCGTGACCTTGTCGCCGCGGGTCGCGAGCGGCAGGATCATGTGGTTGTAGACTTGGGCGATCGCGTTGCCGTGGCCGCCGCGCGCGTCCGCGCTCGCCCGGTCCGCCGCGAGGATCTGGGCGTAGACGTCGGGCCGGTGGCGCTCGAGCCAGACGCAGAGCGTCGGCCCGACGTTGAACGAGATCTTCTCGAAGTTGTTCACGATGTCGAGGATCCGGTTGGTCTCGTCGACCCGCCGCGCGGCGGTGTTCGGGGCATAGCACTCCGCGGTGACCCGCTCGTTCCAGTCGTGATAGGGCGCGGCGGAGTCCTGGACCTCGACCGACTCGAGCCAGGGGTTCTCGCGTGGCGGCTGGTAGAAGTGGCCGTGGATCGCGATCGCGCGGCCGAGGGGCACTAGAGCTGTTCCTCGAGGCCCAGCAGGAACTCGCGCCGGCCCCCGCGCGGCACCACGACGATCCCCGACGGGTCGACGTGGTAGGAGCGCCGGTCCAGCTCCGGGTTGTAGCCGATCTCGCGATCGGCGGCGATGATGTTGAAGCGGTCGATGACCGCGCGGCGGACCCGGGCGCCCTTGCCCACCGTGGTGTGGTCCATGACGATGGAGTCCTCGATCACCGCCCCCTCGTTGACCCAGACCCCGCGGCCGAGGATCGAGTTGCGGATGGTCGCCCGCTTGACGAGCGACGCCTCGGCCACCTGGGCGTTGTCGATGTCGACGCCGATGAACCGCGCCGGCGGCCCCGGGTGCTGGCCGGTGCGCATCGGCCAGTAGCGGTTGTCGAGATCGAAGCGCGGCGACTCGCCGAGCAGATCCATGTGCGCCGCCCAGTACGCCTCGATCGTGCCGACGTCGCGCCAGTATCCCGGCTCCTCGTAGGGCTTGACGCCGGGCACGTCGTTCTTCTGGAAGTCGTACGCGAACACCCGCCCCGCCGGCACGAGCTCCGGGATGATGGACCGGCCGAAGTCGTGCTCGGTGCTCCGGCGCGCGTCGGCGAGCAGGGCATCGACCAGCGGCTGGCGGGAGAAGAGGTAGTTGCCCATCGAGACCAGCGCCCGGCCGGCATCGTCGGGCATCGGGCTCGGGGACCTTGGCTTCTCCTCGAAGTGGACGACGCGCGCGATGCGATCGACGGCGAGCACGCCGAACTGCGACGCGTCCTCGAGCAGGACGGCGCGGGCGGCAACGGTGACGTCGGCGCCCGCCTCGAGATGGAACGCCAGCATCTGGTTCACGTCCATCCGGTAGATGTGGTCGGCGCCGAAGATGGCGACGACGTCCGGGTTGAAGTCATCGACCAGGTTCAAGTTCTGGAGCACGGCGTCGGCGGTGCCCCGGTACCAGGCGGTCCCGAAGCGCATCTGGGGCGGGACGATGGTGACGAAGTAGTCGGGGACGATACCGGTCGTCCGCCACGCCAGCCGCACGTGCTCGATGAGCGACTGGGACTTGTACTGGACGAGGACGTAGAGCGAGAGCAGCTCGGAGTTGACGAAGTTCGACAGGACGAAGTCGATGATGCGATGGCGGCCGCCGAACGGCACGGCCGGCTTCGATCGGTCGCGGGTCAGCGGGTGGAGGCGCTCGCCCTTGCCGCCGGCCATGATCATCGCGAGCACGCGTGGACGGCGCGGCACGGCGGTCAGCCCGGTCCGGGCGGTGCCTGGCCCCAGGCCGGGTCCAGGTCGGCGAAGCAGAAGTCCTGGCGCTCGAGGCGCCGTAGCGTGTCGGCCGCCTCGGGGCTCAACGGCGTGCCCTCGGCGAGCGCGCGCGCCAGCTCCGAGAGCCGCTTGAACTCGGCGTAGTGCTCGGCGATGCGCCGCTCGGCGTAGTCGCGCGCGGTCCCGGTGGTGATGAGGAACTGCCAGTCCGACGATTGGAGAAGGAGCAGCTCCCGCGTCGCCTGCGCGAGCACGCGGCGGAGGTCCCCGTTCGGGGCGGCGGCGTGCAGGAGGTGCTCGACCCACTCGGCCTCGGCGCTGTAGACGCGGTCCCACGTCCACTCGGTGTCGCGGTTGAGCCAGACGCGATGATCCCCGCCCTCTCCCCACGAGCCCTCGGGCAGCGAGAGCGTCGCGCGCGGGGGCACCACCGCGAGCGCCTCGCCGAGCGTCATCGCGGTCACGCCGGCGGCGCCCAGCTCACGCCCCACCTCCTCGAGCCACTGCGGCCCCTCGAACCACCAGTGACCGAACAGCTCGGCGTCGTACGGGGAGCAGACGAGGGCCGACCCGTCGTCGCTCGCGCGGCCGATGGTGTCGCGGACCAGCTCGACGAAGTGACGCGCGTGGGATCGGACCTTCTGTCCCGCGAGGTCGGGGTCGTAGGGGATCTTCTTCCCGAGGTCCCCCGACGCGTCGGTGATCCGCCAGAATCGGAGCCCGCCCGGGAAGTGCTTCTTGTGGAACTCGAGATACGCAAACTCGCCCGGATACCCGTGCTCTCGGCTCCAGACCTGGACGGTCGTCTTCGGGTCGCGGAAGAAGGCGACCGCGTGGCCGGCGCCGCCGCGCGAGGCGACGCGATAGGGGACGTAGGGCGAGCGCCGGGGGGCGCGCGGGCTCTCGGGGAGCGGCTCGTCGATCTCGCCCCGCCGCGGGACGTAATCGCGGTAGAGGAACACCGGCGCGCCGGCCGCGACCAGGTGGGCATCGGCGACGAAATACTCGAGGTCGTGCCGGGCGAGCATCTCCTCGATCCCCGGCCGCACGCGGCGCTCGCGGCCGCGGTCGCGTCCGGTCGGCGGCGTCCACTCGTAGCGCGGCCGGTACGCGCACTCGGGGAGCCAGATGCCGCGCGGCCGCACGCCGAAGTGGCGGCGGTGGGTCTCGACCGCGGTCCGGAGCTGGAGGTGGATGGACTCGTCCCGCGAGAGCAGCGGGAGATAGCCGTGGGTCGCGGCGCAGGTGATGATCTCGACGTGGCCCCCGCGCTGGAGGTCGGCGAAGGTGCCGGGGATGTCGCCGCCGATCCGCCGGTGGAGCTCCCACATCCGCTCGTAGAACTCCTCCCAGAACCGGGTCAGCCCGACGATCGCCTCCTGGCCCTCGAGCGCGAACTGCTCCCGGCTCGCGATGCAAGCCCGGCGGACGTTGTCGTAGTAGAAGGCCAGCTCCCGCTGAAACTCGGGGGAGGCGAGCTGCTCGACGAGCACCGGCGAGAGGTTGATCGTCCACTTCGGGGAGACCCCGTCGGCGACGAGGCGATGCGCCGTCTCGAGCAGCGGAAGGTAGCACTCGAACGTCGCCTCGCTCAGCCAGTCGCTGCCATGGGGCCACCGCCCGTGGTTCAGCACCATCGGGAGATGGGTGTGGAGGACGAGTGCGAATGGATAGCTCATCGACCGCGTCGTTCCCGTCCAGAGTCGAGTTCGGGAGCACGGCGGCGCACTCCCCGCGATACCATGTCCGACCTGGGGATGCTCAATTGGACCTCATGAGCGCGCTCGGCGCAAGCCTTTGTGCGGGCGGCGCCACCTTCCGGGTGTGGGCGCCGCGCTGCCGGTCGATCGAGCTCGTGCTGGAGGGACGGATGCCCGTGCCGCTGTCGCCGCGCGCGCGCGGCATGTTCGAGCTGACGCTCGAGGGCGTCGCGGCTGGCGCGCGCTACCGGTACCGGCTCGACGGCGAGTCCCTGCGCCCGGACCCCGCCTCGCGCTACCAGCCCGAGGGCGTGCACGGCCCGTCGGTCGTCGTCGATCCCGAGGCCTTCCGGTGGCGGGACAGCGCCTTCCAGGGGCACGCGCTCGCGGACCTCGTCCTCTACGAGCTGCACGTGGGGACGTTCACCCTCGAGGGCACGTTCGAGGCGGTCATCGCGCACCTCCCAGCACTCCGCGACCTCGGCGTGACCGCGATCGAGCTGATGCCCGTCGCGGAGTTCCCCGGCGCGCGCAACTGGGGGTACGACGGCGTCCATCTCTTCGCCCCACAGTCCACCTACGGCGGGCCGCGCGGTCTCCGCCGCCTGGTGGACGCGTGCCACGCCCACGGGTTCAGCGTCGTCCTCGACGTCGTCTTCAACCACCTCGGCCCCGAGGGGAACTATCTCGACGAGTACGCGCCGTACTTCACCCGTCGGTACCGGACCCCGTGGGGGGGCGCGCCGAACTTCGACGGCGAGGACAGTGCCGGCGTCAGACGACACGTCGTGGAGAACGCGCGCGCGTGGGTGCGCGAGTTCCACGTCGACGGCCTCCGTCTCGACGCGATCCACGCGATCCACGACTCGAGCCCGGTGCACGTCCTGACCGAGGTGGCGGAGGCGGCACGAGCCGAGGCGCGCCGCCTCGGCCGGCCGGTGCACGTGATCGCCGAGTCGCACGACAACGACCGGCGGATCGTCCAGCCGGCGAGCGCGGGCGGGCTCGGGCTCGACGCCGTCTGGTCCGACGACTTCCACCATGCGCTCCACGCGAGGCTCACCGGCGAGCGGTCCGGCTATTACGTCGATTTCCCGAGCGGACGTTTCCTCGAGCGGGCGCTCAGCGAGGGGTTCGGGTTTCAGGGGGAGGAGTCCGGGTACTTCGGGGGGCCGCGGGGGACGCCGAGCGCGGACCTCGGTGGCGAGCGGTTCGTGGTCTTCGTCCAGAACCACGACCAGGTCGGCAATCGCGCCCGCGGCGAGCGCCTCGGGGCGCTCGTTCCCTTCGAGGCGCTGAAGCTCGCCGCGGCCCTCCTCTGCGTCGCGCCTGCCCTGCCCCTCCTCTTCATGGGCGAGGAGTACGGCGAAACGGCGCCGTTCCGCTTCTTCACGTCGTTCCTCGATCCGGACCTCGCCCGCGCCGCCCGCCGCGGGCGGATCCGGGAGTCCGGCCGGTTCGGCTTGGACGGCGAGATCCCCGACCCCGCCGATCCGGCAACGTTCACCCGCTCGCGATTGGACTGGGCGCTCCGGCGGGCGCCCCGCCACCGTGAGCTCCTGCACTACTACCGGCGCTGGCTCGTGCTGCGCCGGACTCACCCGGCGCTGGGCGCCGGGGGCAAGGACCTCGCCCGCGCCTCCCTCGACGATACCGGCTCCGTGCTGACGGTGTGCCGGCTGGGGAGAGCGGGGGAGCGGGTGGAGCTCGTCGCCAACCTCTCGCCGGAAACCCGCGCCTGGACGCCGCCCGCCGGAGCGCGGCGATCGCTCCTCGACAGCGCCGCCCCTGAGTTCGGTGGTGATGACGGACGGGATCCGCTCGCTCCGTACCAGGTGTTGCTCTTCGAGACGGCGTGATGGTAGGGTCCTCACGCGTGTCGCCCGCCTTCGCCCTCATCGATCAGGTGCTGGCCCTCGATCCCGGCGGCCGAGGGATCCGCGCGTTCTCGCGTCCGGGCGCGGCGCGCGACGCGGCGCGGGCGCTCCGCCGGGCGCGCCGGGTCCTGATCACCACGGGCTTCACGGTCGCCGACGGCATGCCGGAGACGGACGGCCCGCCTGGCGCCGCGGTGCTCGGGCGGGCCCTCCGGCGACTCGGCGCGCGCGTGTGCTACGTCACCGATCCCGTGACGGTGCCGCTCCTCGGCGCGACGCTCAGCGCGCTCGGAGAGCCGCGGGAGATCGAGACCTATCCCGAGGGCGACGGCGCCGCCCGCGCCGTGCTCGCCCGGGAGCGCCCGACCCACCTCGTCGCGATCGAGCGGCCGAGCCGCTCGCGCTCCGGCGATTATCTGAGCGCGCGCGGCGAGTCGGTCGCCGCCTGGAACCGGCCGCTCGACGAGCTGTTTGTCTGTAGCGGGGTCCGCGAGGCCGGCTCCCACCGTGGGTGGCCTGAGCGCGGCGCGGCGTGGCGCCGTCGGGCGCCCGAGCGAGGCGCTACGCGGCGAGGCCGTGCCACGACGATCGGCGTCGGCGACGGCGGCAACGAGATCGGCATGGGCAACGTGCGTGCGAAGCTCGTTCGCCAGGGGGCCCTGCTGGCGCGGATCGCCTCCGTCGTGCGCGTGGATCACCTGGTCGTCGCGGGCACCTCCAACTGGGGCGCCTACGGCATCGTCGCGGCGCTCGGGCTCCTCGCCGGGCAGGACCTCCTCCACACGGGGGCGCTCGAGCGGCGGCTCGTCGAGGCGTGCGTCGAGGCGGGCGCGTTCGACGGCGTCACGCGCCGCGGCGAGCCGACCGTCGACGGCCTTCCGCTGGACGTGCACGCGGCGGTCGTCGAGCTGCTCCGCCACGCGTCGGGCGCCGGCCGGACGCCGGCAAATCGCTGAGGGCCGATCCGGCGCCTTCCAGTATTATGGAGAGGATTCCAGGCCAGGGAGCGGACGAACCATGAGCATCCTCGACACCTACCGGGCGACGCACCCGGGGTCGGCGGCCCTCGCGGAGCGCGCGGGCCGGGCAATTCCGGGCGGCGTCACGCACGACATCCGGCACCTCAAGCCCTTCCCCGTCTACATCGAGCGCGCGCAGGGCACGCGCAAGTGGGACGTCGACGGCAACGAGTACATCGACTACTGGATGGGCCACGGGGCGCTCTTCCTCGGCCACTGCCACCCCGTGGTCGTGCGAGCCGTCCAGGAGCAGATGGCGCGCGGCACCCACTGGGGGGCGAGTCACGAGCTCGAGATCCGCTGGGCCGAGCTGGTCAACCGTCTGGTCCCGTGCGCGGAGCTGACGCGCTTCACGATGTCCGGCACCGAGGCGACGCACCTGGCGCTGCGTCTGGCGCGCGCGTACACGGGGCGGCCGCGGATCGTGAAGCTCGCCGGCCACTTCCACGGCTGGCACGACGGCGTCGTGGCGGGCGTCAATCCACCGTACGAGGTGCCGCTCTCCTCCGGCGTGCCGGACGCCACGCTCGATCAGGTGCTCGTCTGCCCGCCGAACGACGTCAAGGCCGTGGAGACGAGGCTCGAGCGCGGTGACGTCGCCGCGGTGATCCTCGAGCCGGCGGGAGGGCAGGCGGGCACGACGCCGACCATTCCGGGCTACCTCCAGGAGCTGCGCGCGGTGACGACCCGCCACGGGGTCGTGCTCATCTTCGACGAGGTCATCACCGGCTTCCGGTACGCGCCCGGCGGCGCCCAGGAATACTTCGGTGTCACGCCGGACCTCACGACGCTCGCCAAGATCGTCGCCGGCGGGCTGCCGGGCGGCGCCGTCTGCGGCGGGCGCGCGATCATGTCGATCCTGGCGCACCGGGGGGACCCCGCGTGGGACCGGAGCGAGCGGGTCGCGCACGCGGGGACCTTCAACGCGAACCCGCTCTCCGCCGCCGCCGCGATCGCCACGCTCGAGCTGTGCGCCGACGCCTCGCTCCAGGCGCGGGCGAGCAAGGCGGGCGAGGAGTTGCGGCGCGGCCTCAACGAGGCGCTCCGGCGCGCCGGCGCTCCAGGCGCCGTCTACGGGGAGGCGTCGATCTACCACGTCTCGTTCGAGGGGAAGCCCGGCCTCGCCGGCTTCGATCGCCCGCGCCGCGGCGAGCTGTACCACCTGCTCCGTTGCGCCCTCCTGAACACCGGCGTCGACTGCTCGATGAATCACGGCTGGGTTTCGGCGGTCCATGCGGACGACGACATCGAGCGGACGTTCCGGGCCTACGAGCGGGCCTTCCAGGCGATGGTCGCCGACCGGGCGTTCGAGGGCCGATGAGCCGCGCCGCCAGGCTCGCGGGCGGCGCGGCGGTCTTCGTTGTCCTGGTCCTCGCGAGCGCGTGCGTCTACTACCCGGTGATCTCGGACGTGGGCGGGACGCGGATCCAGCCCGCGAACGGGCGCATCGTCCGCCAGCCGACCGGCGCCGCCGCGTTCTACGTCGAGCTGAACAGCACCGGGAAGTTCGGCGACGTGCTGACGGGCGTGACGACGCCCGTGGCCCGCCGCGCCGAGATCGTCTCGCCGACCGGCGCACCGCTCCCGACGCTCGAGATCCCCGGCGTCAGCGTGGTCCGCTTCGGGCCGGGGAGCCCTCACGTGCTCCTCTCGGACCTCACGCGCCCGCTCACGTCGGGCGAGGTCATCATCGTGACCCTCCTGTTCCGGAAGCTGGGCGGCCTCGGCATCGTGTCCGTCGTCGAGTAGCCACGCCGCCTAGTCTTCGCCGCTTGCGTCTGGTATCCTTTCGCGTCTGGCGGGCAGGTAGCTCAGTTGGTAGAGCACAGGACTGAAAATCCTGGTGTCGGCGGTTCAATCCCGTCCCTGCCCACCATTCTTTTCACCGCCAACGACCATGCTGGAGGGACGGAGGTCGAGACGCCCGGAAGGAGGTTGCCCATGACCAGACAGCTGACGACTTCAGGAGGAATGATGGCCCGATTCGAGTTCGAGGATTTCGATCCGTACAGCGTCGTCGAGCCTCACCGGGAGGGGCGTTTCGGCGGCGCTGAGCCTCCACCAGATGCAGAAGATCGCGCTGCCGATCGATCCGCGCCCCGGCATCAGCGACGGCAGCTACCGCTGAGGTTCGATCAGGTTCGGCCGCGTCGGGTCGCTCGCCGCCTCGACGCTGCTGGCGACGCGCTCCGCCGAGTCCCGCCGGTCTCGGGCTGCGCTCCACGGCGCTTCCCGGGCGGCTTGCCGTCGGCCCGGACGCGCTTCAGCTGCACCAGCACGCGCCCGTGGGTAACGCGCGGCGCCGGCTCGGACAAGAGCGACACGGCGGATCTTGCCAGGACTTTGTCAGAACTCGCGAGCGGCCCCTCGAAGTAGACGGTTCGCCTACGCCCGCGAGAGGCAGTAGGCGAGGCGGTAGACGGCGAGCAGAGTGTCCCGGGCGGCGCCATGGCGAGCGACCGCCGCGGGACTCACGAACTGGGCGCAGGCGTCGGTCACCGTCGGCGCGTCGACGCCGTCGACCATGACCACCCACCGGGCGACCGCGTCGGGCGCGTCCCGGAGCTTCTTCTCCTCGGTCTTGACGCGGCTCACCTCCAGGTCCGCCTCGCCGAGGTGGGCGCCCGTGATCCCCGGGCGATTGACGATGCCGGGGAGGGCGGTGCCGGTGAGCCAGGCCCGGAGCTCCTCGTCGCGCCCCGCCATGGGGCCCAGCTCGAGAGTGGCGAGCGCGCCGCCGACACCCCGCCCGAGACTCGCCGACACACGGCACGCCGTGCGCTTGGTGTTCCGGAACAGGGTGAGCGATCGCCGCGTCCACGGCGTGGGGTCGTTGAGCCGTGCAAGATACCCGGGGCTCGCCAGCACCGAGACGGACTCGGTCTCGTAGAGCGTGAAGTAAGCCGGGCTCCCCGACACCGCCGCATAGCGCCGGCCGCGCAAGAAACCGGGCACGCCGACGCGCTCAGGTACGTGCTCGCGCGTGTGCCAGTGATTGAACTCCGCGTCGCCGCCGGGGGCGATGTCGTTCCAGATGGCGAGGAAGCCCTGACCGAGCAGTGTCATGGGTGCGACCGTACCCGCGGGCGCTCGCGCCCGTCAAGGGCCGACGACCCGGCCGTGGCCCGGCGCAAGGGGCGCTGGTCTCAGTACTCGGCGAGGCGATCGTTCTCGCGGTAGTCCACCGGACAGTCGATCAGCACGGGAACTGTCGCCCGGAGCGCGCCCGCGAGGGCGCGCCGGAGGTCCTTGGCCGCACGGATCCGCACGCCCTCGCAGCCGAACGCGTGGGCGAGGGCGACGAAGTCCGGGTTCCCGAAGTCGACGCCCACCGTTCGCCCGAACTGCCGCTCCTGCTTCCAGCGGATCACGCCGTACCCGTCGTCGCGGAAGATCAGCACCGCGAAGGCGAGGCCCAACCGAACCGCCGTCTCGAGTTCCTGGACGTTCATCATGAAGCCACCGTCGCCGGTGACCGCCACCACGCGACGCTCCGGTTGAGCCAGCTTCGCCGCGATCGCGCCCGGCAGCCCGATGCCCATGGCCGCGAACCCGTTGGAGATGATCACCGTGTTCGGCACGCGGGCTCTGAATCGCTTCGCCACCCAGAGCTTGTGCGCGCCGACGTCCGAGATCACGAGATCGTCGGGGTTCAAGGCCGATTCGAGATCGCAAATGATGCGCTGGGGAAGGAGCGGGAACCCGTCGTCGAGGCGGCGCGGGTCGTCCGGCGGGCGGTCGGGGGGGACCCGCTCCGGGTGGAGCGCTACCAGCGGTGCCAGCAGCTCCAGAGCCTCGCGCACGTCGGCCACGACCTCGACCGCCGGCTGGTAGCGCGCGTCGACCTCGGCCGCCGTGAAGTCGACGTGGACGATCCGGAGCTGGCCCGACGAATTCCAGCTCGCTGGGCCGTACTCCACCGGGTCGTAGCCAACTGCGATCACGACGTCCGCGCTCGTGAACCCGAGGCGGGCGGGGTCGTCCGACGCCAGTCCCACGGTGGCGCGCGCCAGCGGGTGATCGGCCGAGATGGCCCCCTTCGCCATGAACGTGGTGACGACCGGAATCTGTGCCCGCTCGGCGAGCGACGTCAGCTCCCTGGACGCCCGGCCGCGGATGACGCCGTTCCCGGCGAGAATCAGCGGACGCTCGGCGTGGTTGATGATGTCCGCCGCGCGCGCCAGCGACGGCCGATCCGGCGAGGGCCGGCGGGGGCGGTCGGCGAGGAGCGGCTCGCCCTCGGCCGGTCCCTGGGCGACGTCCTCGGGCAGCTCGAGGTGGCAGGCGCCGGGTTTCTCTTCCTGGGCGCGCTTGAACGCCTTTCGCACGGCCTCGGCCACCACCGCGCCGGTCTCGATGCGGGCGTTCCACTTCGTGAACGGCCTGAACACGTCGACGATATCGACGTACTGGTGCGACTCCTTGTGGAGGAGGTGCCGAGCGAGCTGGCCCGTGATCGCGACGACCGGCGCGCGGTCGAGGTTCGCATCGGCGAGGCCGGTGGCGAGATTCGTGGCGCCCGGCCCGAGCGTGGCCAGGCACACCCCCGCGTGGCCCGTCAGGCGGCCCCAGACGTCCGCCATGAACGCCGCCGCCTGCTCGTGCCGGACCGGAACGAACCGGATCGACGACCGGGCGAGCGCCTCGTTGACATCCAGCGTCTCCTCGCCGGGCACGCCGAACACGTACCGCACGCCTTCGCGCTCGAGACAGCGGACCAGCAGCTCGGCTCCGGTCATCGCACGACCTCCTGGGCGTTCCTGCCGGTCAAGAGCACTCTCCCGCTCTCGAGGCCGGGATCGCCGGCGCCTGGAGAAAATCTTATACTGTTGGCGAAGCGCCTCGCGCTCCGGCGGGCTCCGCGGCTCCGGTGGCGCTGTTGGGGGACATAGCCGACCAACCTCCCACCCATCCTGTTCGCTGGAGCACGGGCCGAGGCATGGCGCTGACGATCGTTCGGTGTCCGATCCATGGAATCGCGTACGACGAAGAGCTCGAGGCCTGTCCGGAGTGTGCGAAGGGGGCGCCGGCCGAGCCTCGACGCCAAGAGTCGAGTGACCAGGGAGGTGCCTGATGGGCCGCAGGCCGCAGAGTCGAGTCGAACGCGACACCCTCGGAGCGATCCAGGTTCCGGGCGACCGCTACTGGGGCGCGCAGACACAGCGGGCGTTGGAGCACTTTCGGATCGGAGGCGAGCGGTTTCCACCCGAGATGATCCGGGCCCTCGGGCTCGTCAAGAAGGCCTGCGCCCTGGTAAATCGGGACCTCGGGCTCCTCCCCGAGGACAAGGCGCGCGCGATCGCTCAGGCAGCCGACGAGGTGATCGAGGGCAGGCTCGATGATCACTTCCCGCTGGTCATCTGGCAGACGGGCAGCGGCACCCAGACGAACATGAACGCGAACGAAGTGATCGCGAACTGCGCCATTGAGCTCCTGGGAGGGACACTCGGCTCCAAGCAGCCGGTCCACCCGAATGACGACGTCAACAAGAGCCAGTCCTCAAACGACGCGTTCTCGAGCGCCATGCATGTCGCGGCGGTCGCTCAGCTCCGGGACCGGCTGTTCCCTGCCGTGCACGGGCTCAGGGAGGCGCTGGACGAGAAGGGCCGGGCCTTCGCGGACGTCGTGAAGATCGGACGGACGCATCTGCAAGACGCCGTACCGCTGACGCTCGGCCAGGAGATCTCCGGGTGGGTGAGCCAGCTCGACCACTCGCTCGAGCATCTGAGGGTGACGATGCCGCACCTCCTCGAGCTGGCGCTCGGCGCAACCGCCGTCGGAACGGGTCTCAACGCACCGCACGGGTTTGGCGCGCGGGCGGCGGCGAAGATCGCGGAGCTGACTGGCTGCCCGTTCGTGTCGGCCGAAAACAAGTTCGACGCGATCGCGTCCCATCACGCCCTGGTCGCGGCCCATGGAGCCCTCAGGGCGTTGGCCACCGGCCTGATGAAGATCGCCAACGATGTGCGCTTGCTCGCCTCCGGGCCCCGCGGGGGGCTCGGTGAGATCACGATCCCTGAGAACGAGCCGGGCAGCTCCATCATGCCCGGCAAGGCGAACCCCACGCAGGCCGAGGCCCTCGCGATGGTCTGCGCCCAGGTCCTCGGCAACGATGTGGCCGTGGGTGCCGGAGGCGCTTCGGGGAGCCTCGAGTTGAACGTCGCCAAGCCGCTCATCATCCACAATGTTCTCACCTCGGTCCGACTCCTGGCTGACGCGTGCGCGTCCTTCACGGCGCACTGTGCGCGGGGCATCGAGCCAAACCGCGAGCGGATCCGCGAGCATCTGGAAAAGTCCCTGATGGTCGGGACCGCGCTGGTTCCACGCCTCGGGTACGACCGCGCCGCCGAGATCGTGCGGAAGGCCCACAACGAGGGCGTGGCGCTCAAGGAGGCCGCCCTCGCCCTGGGCTACCTCACGGCCGAGGAGTTCGACCGGGCGGTTCGGCCCGAGGCGATGGTGGGTCCGGCCAGCACGTAGGAGGCGCCCGACCTCTTCAGGACCGGCGCCGATCCTCGCGGATCATGTCGCTGCCGCGCTCGGCGAGCATGACGGTGGGCGAGTTGGTGTTGCCGGACGTGATGGTGGGCATGACCGAGGCGTCCACCACCCGCAGACCTCCGAGGCCACGCACGCGCAGCCGCGCATCCACCACGGCCGCCGGATCGTCGGCGCGACCCATCCGGCAGGTCCCGACCGGATGGAAGATGGTGGTGCCGACATCGCCCGCGGCCTTCACGAGCTCGGCGTCGCTCTCCCGCTCGGGCCCGGGCACGAACTCCTCGGGCTGGTAGCGCGCAAGCGCCCGCGCCGCCGCCATGCGGCGTGTGAGCCGCAGCGAATCGACGGCGACCCGGCGGTCCTCCGGGGTCGAGAGATAGTTCGGCTGGATCGCCGGGGCCGCGCGCGGATCGGGAGTCTTCAGGCGGACGAAGCCGCGCGAGGTCGGCTGGAGGTTGCAGACGCTCGCCGTGAAGGCCGGGAAGGGGTGCAACGGCTCCCCGAATCGATCGAGCGAGAGGGGCTGAATGTGGAACTCGATGTTGGGCCGCGCATGGTCCGCCGACGACCGGGTGAAGAGCCCGAGCTGCGAGGGGGCCATGGTGAGCGGGCCGGTGCGGAACAGCAGATACTGGAGCCCGATCCTCACCTTGCCGGTCCAGCTGTTCACCAGCTCGTTCAGCGTCCGCACGTTCTGTACCTTGAACGCCAAGCGGAGCTGCAGGTGGTCCTGGAGATTCTCGCCCACGCCGGGAAGGTCGTGCGCCACCGGGATGCCGTGCGTCGCCAGCACGC
>JACQWC010000087.1 GCA_016209635.1 Candidatus Rokuibacteriota bacterium
AACGTGGTCGTCCTCTACATCGTGTCCATCCTCGTCCTGACCGGCATGTGGTTCGAGCGGTTCAACATCATCGTCCCGTCGCTGGCCCACGACTTCTACCCCTACACGTGGGGCATCTACGTGCCCACCGTCACCGACACGACGATCATCATCGGGAGCTTCGCCTGGTTCTTCCTGCTCTTCCTCGGCTTCATCAAGGTGATGCCGTCGCTCTCGATCGTGGAGGTGAAGGAGACGATCCCGCAGCCGATGAAGGAAGCCGCGCATGCCGCCCACCACTGAGACGATCCTGGGCGTCTTCGCCCACGTGGACACCACCGTGCGCGCGCTCGAGGAGCTCCGCGCCAAGGGGTACCACGACCTGACCGTCTACACGCCGGTCCCGATCCACGAGATCGAGGAGATCCTCGAGCGCGACCGGCCGGTGAGCCGGGTCCGGCTGTTCACGCTCATCGGGGGCCTCACGGGCACCGCCTCGGGCTTCCTCCTCACGATCTGGTCGGCGCTCCAGTGGGGGCTCGTGACCGGCGGGAAGCCGATCGCGTCCATCCCGCCGTTCGTGGTGATCGCGTTCGAGCTGACCATCCTCTTCGGGGGCCTGTCCACGCTCCTCGGCATGGTCGTGCTCGGCCGCCTGCCGCGCCTGTCACCGACCGCGACCTTCGACCCGCGCTTCACGAACGATCGCTTCGGCGTGGCGGTGCACTGCGCGCCGGAACGCAGCGCGTCGGTGCGCGAGATCCTCCGGACCTCCGGCGCCGAAGAGGTGCGGCCGTGAAGTACGCGTTCATCCTCGTCCTCCTGCTCATCGCGGCGGCCGGGGGGCTGATGGGCAGCGCGATCGTCGTCCGGTTCGTCGACAACATGACGCAGACGCCCCGGATCGTGCCGGGCGAGCGTGTCTTCGCCATGCCGGCCGGCGTCCTCCCGCGGGGCGCGAGCCTGATCCTCCCGAGGGAGCAGCGGGAGCTGGCGGCGAAGCAGCCCAACCCGGTCAAGCCGACCACGCAGTCGGTGGCCGCGGGCAGGGAGCACTTCCTGATCTTCTGCGGGCCCTGCCACGGCGCCGAGGCCAAGGGCGGGGTGACGGGACCGGTCGCCACCAAGTTCATCCCGACGCCGGACCTGACCAACGCCGAGCTGCAGAAGCAGCGGACCGACGGCTACTGGCACAGCTACATCATGGTGGGTGGCGCGGTCATGCCGGCCTACGGCGAGGCGCTCTCGTCCGAGGAGGCCTGGCACATCGTGAACTTCCTCCGGAGCACGGCGGCCAAATGACGCCGCGCGCATGACCGCGTTCTGGTCGCTCATCGTCCTTGTGGGCGCGATCGCGTTCGTCCTCGGGGCGGGGTCGGCGGAGGCCACGCGGGTCTGGTCGATCTACCTCGTGAACTTCGTGTTCTGGTCGGGCCTGGCGGTCACGGGACCCGCGATCGCCGGCATGATGCAGATCACCCAGGCCCGCTGGTCGCCGAGCGTCCGGCGCCTCGCGCTCACGACCGCGGGCTTCCTGCCGGCGTCCTTCGTCCTCCTGCTGATCCTCTTCGCGGGCCGCGTGGTGCTCTACCCGTGGGTGACGACCCCGGTCCCCGTGAAGGCCGCGTGGCTGAACACGCCCTTCTTCTGGCTCCGGACGCTCGTCTGCGCCGCGGTGCTGTTCGGCGTGAGCTTCGCCTTCATCACGCGCGTCCTGCGCGACGCGCCCGACGACGAGCGGGAGCGGGCCCGGCGGAATCGCCTGGCCGTCGTCCTCCTCATGCTTTGGGTCGTGACCGTTTCCCTGTGGGGCTTCGACCTCGTGATGTCCCTGGACCCCGGGTGGTACAGCGGGCTGTTCGGCGGGTACTTCGTCGTGTCCACGCTCTACACGGGCTTCGCCCTCCTCTCGATCCTCACGATTCGTGCGAACTCGCGTGGCGTCGCGGCGGTCCCGCCCGCGGCGGTCCAGGACGTGGCCAAGCTCCAGTTCGCGCTGTCGATCATGTGGATGTACTTCTTCTGGTCGCAGTACCTGGTGATCTGGTACGGCAACGTCCCGGTCGAGACGCGCTTCTTCCTCGCCCGCTTCTTCGTCTGGCCCTGGCAGTGGGTGGCCTGGACGGTCTTCGTCGTCGGCTGGCTGATCCCCTTCGCGTACCTGCTCAAGCGCCTGACGGGCCGGCCTCCCAAGCGCCACGCGCCCCTCTTCATCGTCGCCCTCATGGGGCTCTTCGGCATCTTTCTCGAGCGCGTGCTCGTCGTCTTTCCGTCGGTCGGGGCGGGCGGCCTGCCCTACCACCCGCGCGACCTCCTGATCACGGCCGGATTCTTCGCGCTGTTCATGCTGAGCCGGCGGTGGTTCGTGAACCGGTTCAAGCCCGTGCTGAACCTTCCCCACCCGGGCTACTGAGTCCGGGCCTCGCTCGCGACCTTTCCGGCTCTGCTACAGTAGCCTCGTGCTGACCGTCGAGGAGGCCCGCGCGGAGATCCTGGCACGGGTGCGCCCGCTCGAGACCGAGTGCGTCGATCTCCTGGGAGCCCTCGGTCGCGTCCTCGCGGAGCCGGTGGTGTCCACGCGCGAGATCCCGCCCTGGTCCAACTCGGCGATGGACGGCTACGCGGTCCGGGCGGAGGACGCCCGCGCGCGCGGCTCCCGGCTCCGCGTCGTCGGGCGGATCGCCGCCGGATCGCTGCCGCGGCGCTCCCTCGCGGCCGGCGAGGCGATGCGCATCTTCACCGGGGCGCCGCTACCCGAGGGCGCCGATGCGGTGGTACCGCAGGAGGAGGTCGAGGTCGAGGGGAACGGCATCCTGATCCGAAACACCGTCGAGATCGGGGCGTTCGTGCGGCCCCGGGGCGAGGACGTGCGGGCGGGGGAGACGGTCGTCGAGCGCGGGGCGGTGATCGGCCCCGCGGAGGTCGGGCTCCTCGCGACGCTCGGGCGGGCGCAGCTCCGCGTGTACCGGCGGCCGCGCGTCGCCATCCTGTCGACCGGCGACGAGCTGGCCGACCTCGGGAGCGAGCCCGCGCCGGGCCAGATCCCGAACTCAAACACCTACTCCCTCATGGGCCAGGTGGTGGAGGCCGGCGGGGAGCCGATCAACCTGGGGGTGGCCCGGGACCAGCTCGAGTCGATCGAGGAGCGCCTCCGCTGGAGCCTCGGTGCGGACGTCCTGATCTCGTCGGCCGGGGTCTCGGTGGGCGAGCACGACCTCGTGAAGGAAGCGCTGACCCGCGCGGGCGCCGAGCTCCATCTCTGGCAGGTCTCGATGCGCCCGGGCAAGCCGATCACCTTCGGGTCGCTCCTCGGGCGCCCGGTGTTCGGGCTCCCCGGCAACCCCGTGTCGGCGATGGTGACCTTCGAGCTGTTCGTCCGGCCGGCGCTGCGCGCGATGGCGGGCCACCGCACGCTCGACCGACTACGCGTGCGCGCGCGCGCCATCGAGCCCATCCCCAACCCGGGCTCCCGCCGCGGGTATCTGCGCGTGATGCTCGTCTCGGAGGCGGGAGGGTACGGCGCGCGCCTCACGGGGAACCAGGGCTCCTCCATCCTCCGCTCGATGGCGCAGGCAGACGGCCTCGCGGTGGTTCCCGGGGACACTGTAGTGCGCGTTGGGAGCGATGTCGAAGTCATTGTATTACGAGGACTTGAGCAGCGCTCTCTCTGAGCTTGCTCTAACAGCTCGTCGTCGCCCCACCGCCCGCTGTATCCGTTTCGCATTCTTGACCGGCTCGCCTCGTCCGGTATACTCGACCACCTCTCGACTGAGGACCCGGCGAAGGTGATGACCCGGCTTCTCTCACCCCGCGACCCGGACTACCCCGCACTGCTCGGCGCGATCTCGTCGCCGCCGGACCTCTGGGTGCGGGGGACGGTGGTGGCCGGCGACGCGCTCGCGATCGCCATCGTGGGATCGAGACGCGCCACCGCCTACGGCCTCGAGATGGCGGCGCGGCTCGGCTCCGACCTCGCCGCGCGTGGCGTGACGATCGTGAGCGGGCTCGCGCGCGGGATCGACGGGGCGGCCCACCGCGGCGCCCTCGCGGCGGGAGGGAGGACGATCGCCGTGCTCGGGAGCGGGATCGACGTCGTGTATCCACCGGAGCACCGGGACCTCGCGCGGGAGACCGAGGCGCGCGGCGCGCTCGTGAGCCAGTTCGCGCCCGGTGCCCCGCCGCTGCCGGGACACTTTCCGGCGCGGAACCGCGTGATCGCGGGGCTGGCGCTCGGCGTCGTGATCGTCGAGGCGGGCGAGCGGAGCGGCGCCCTGATCACCGCGAGCTTCGCCGGTGACCTCGGCCGCGAGGTGTTCGCCGTGCCGGGCCGGGTCACCTCCGAGACGAGCCGCGGTGCGAATGGGCTCATCCGGGACGGTGCTAAACTGGTACAGGACTGGACGGACGTCGTGCAAGAATTACCCGAAGCGTGGCGTCGCGCGGTGCGCGGCGCTCCGACCGAGCGTGGCGACGCGAATCGGCCGGCGGCCGAGAGCGACGAGGGGCGGGTCCTGGCCATGCTGCCGGCGGATGAGTCCCTGCACATCGAGCAGGTGATCGCGCGCGGCGGTCTCCCACCGGGGCGCGTCGCGGCGGTCCTGGCCGCGCTCGAACTGGGCGGATGGGCGCGGCAGCTCGAGGGACAGCGGTGGGTCTCGGTGGCGGCGCGGACGAGGAGAGCCTAGTGGCGAAGCGGTCGCTGGTGGTGGTGGAGTCGCCCACCAAGGTCAAGACGATCCAGAAGTATCTGAACTCGACGTTCATCGTCAAGGCCTCGATGGGGCACGTTCGCGACCTGCCCAAGTCGAAGCTGGGCGTGGACGAGAAGAAGGGCTTCAAGCCCGAGTACAAGGTCCTTCCCGCCAAGAAGAAGGTCCTCGACGACCTCAAGCGGGCCGCGGGGAAGGCCGA
>JACQWC010000088.1 GCA_016209635.1 Candidatus Rokuibacteriota bacterium
GCGCCGGCGCGTGCGGCTACGACATCAACCGCGTCAAGCTGCTCTCGTTCGTCTTCTCGGCGCTCTTCATGGGGCTCGCGGGCGCCCTCGACGCGCTCCGGCTCACCGTGGTGCCGATCGAGTCGCTCCACTGGGCCACGTCGGGGCAGGTGGTGATGATGACGCTCCTCGGCGGGGCGGGCACGTTCTTCGGGCCGTTCGTGGGCGCCGCCGCCTTCCTCGTCCTCGAGGACCGGATCAGCGTCTTCACCGAGTCGTGGCCGCTCGTGATCGGCGCCATCTTCATGGCGTTCGTCCTCTTTCTCCCCAGGGGCATCTGGGGCACGCTGATCGGAGGGTTCCATGGCCGTTAAGGTGCTCGAGCTGCATCACCACGGGATCCGCATCGGTCCCTCCCCCACCGAGGTCGAGCGGGCGCGTCGGTTCTACGAGGACGTGCTCGGCCTCGCCGCCGACCCTGGCCGCCCGCACATTCCCACGATCGATGGCTACTGGATGGACGTCGGCGGCACGGCCCAGATCCACCTCATGGGCGTCGACGGCCAGTCGAAGTTCGCGCAGGGGCCCGGGCAGGACCCGGCCTCGCCCCACGTGGCGCTCGCGGTGCCCGACATCCAGGAGACGAAGAAGGAGCTGGACCGCCTGGGCGTCGAGTACTGGGTGAGCCGCGGCGTGGTCGGGCCGGAGTCACAGCAGATCTTCATGCACGACCCGTTCGGCAACATGATCGAGCTGCACCAGATCGGGACCTGCCGGTGCAAGGGGGCCCAGCGGAGCGGCGGCGGAAAGATGGCCTGAGATGGAGGCACTCGGCGCGGCGCAGCACGAGATCGTCGCGCGGGCCGACCGGCTGACCCGCGAGAAGATCGCGCCGCGCGCTGCCGAGTACGACCAGGCGGCGGCGAACCCGGTGGAGAGCTGGCGGGAGCTCGGGGGCGAGGGGTTCCTCGCCGCGTCGATCCCGAGGGCCCACGGCGGCCTCGGCCTCGACATGCCGACCTACATCGCCGTCATCCGGACGATCGCCAGGGGGTGCGCGAGCACCGCGATGACGCTGCACATGCACTCGACCGTCATGCGCTTCATCGACGCGCTCGGCACCGACGGGCAGAAGCGCCGCTACTACGGCGAGGTCGTGGGCGGCGGGAAGCTCTTCGGCAGCTGGGGGAGCGAGCCGGCAGTCAGCCTCTCGCGCACCTTCCTCATGGAGACGAGCCTCCGGGCCGACGGCGACGGGTACGTGATCGACGGGGTCAAGCACTTCTGCACGATGGCGCTCGGCGCCTCCTACTACATGGTCTGGTGCGCACTCGACGGCGGGACCGACATGGCGAAGGCGCTCCTCCTGGCCCTGGTGCCCGCCGACGCGGCCGGGATCGCGACCGACGGCAAGTGGAACACCCTCGGCATGCGCGCCACCTACAGCCCCTCGGTCACCTTCAGGGGCGTGCGCGTCGCCCGGGACGCGACGCTGGGCGAGCTGGGCGGGGCGATCCGCGTCGGCGTGGTGGAGAGCTTCGGGCTCGGCTACGCCGCGATCTACCTCGGGATCGCCGAGGCCGCGCTCGAGTTCGCCATGGACTACGTACGGAAGCGTATCGTCAGACCCGAGAACGTCGCGGTCGCCGAGGACCCGACCGTGCAGCGCCACATCGGCGAGCTGCGGGTCCACCTCGACGCCGCGCTGCTCGTGCTGGCCGACTCGGCCGCGCGCTGGGCCCAGGCGGACATGGTGGAGCGGGGAAACCTCGCGAACAGGGCCAAGCTCCTGGCGACCCAGGTCGGCCTCGATACCACCTCCCGCGTGATCCAGGTGGTCGGCGGGCGCGGGGCCTACAAGGAGTACCTGGCCGAGCGTGCGTTCAGGGATCTCCGGACCTCCACGCTGATGCCGCCAACCGTCGATCGGATGCTCGAGGCGATCGGCAAGAACGCGCTCGGCCTCGAGACCGGAATGTTCCGCCTCGGCTCCGGCCCTCAGGGCGCGTAAGCGACCCGGCCGCGCCGTCCCACGGAGAGCCACCATGGCCCAGCGACTGGCGATCGTCCATCACCCGGACCGGCGGACCGACGTGATGATGCCCTACGCGCCGGCGATCCTGGTCCGCGGGGGACAGCTCGTCTTCCTCTCGGGAGTGACCGCCGCGCCCGTCTATCACAGCCACCCCCACCGCGAGGAGGAGTTCGACCTGCCCGGCTCGATGCGCGAGCAGGCGGTGCTGGTGATGGAGAACTTGAGGAAGACGCTCGAGGCGGCCGGCTGCACCCTGTTCGACCTCGTCTCGGCGACCCGCTATCTGACCGACGCGACCGAGCAGGACGACCTGAATCGCGTCTGGGCCGAGTACCTCGGCGGCCACCTGCCGACCACGACGACCGTCGAGGTCTCGCGGCTCGCCACCCATCCCCGCTGCAAGCTCGAGATCAGCGGTGTGGCAGTGCGAGGTGAGCGCCGTCGAGGCGCGAGCCGAGCCTCGAAGTCCGAGATCGTGCCAGGTGAGGCGGTTCGACGGGCGAGCCGAGCCTCGAAGTCCGAAATCGAACGAGGCGAGCGGAGGCGCGCCAGGAGCCGGGGGCGGAAGCGCTGATGGCGACGCTCGGGTTCGTCGGCCTCGGCGCGATGGGCGGGCGGATGGCCAAGCGGTTGCTCGACGCCGGCCACGGTGTGATCGGCTACAACCGCACGCCGGCCCGGGCGCAGTGGCTCGTCGACGCCGGCCTGCGCCTGGCCGCCTCCCCGCGCGCGGCGGCCGAGGGCGCCGAGGCCGTCTTCAGCATGGTCTCCGACACCCCGGCGCTCCTGGCGGTCGCCCACGGCCCCGACGGGATCGTGGCGGGCCTCCGCCCCGGCGCCACGTGGATCGAGATGAGCACCGTGAGCCCGAGCGCGGCGCGGGCCCTCGCGGGGCCCGTCGCGAAGCGGGGCGCCCAGATCATCGACGCGCCGGTGTCGGGAAGCCCACTCACGCTCGAGCAGGGCCAGCTCTCCTTCATCGTCGGCGGCGACTCGCGGGCGCTCGAGCGCGTCCGCCCGTACCTCCTCGCGATCGGCCCCACGATCACCCACGTGGGTCCCCTCGGTCTCGCCGTCACGATGAAGATCGCGACGAACCTGGGCCTGGCGGTCCAGATGCTCGCCTTCAGCGAGGCCGTGCTGCTCGCCGAGAAGGCCGGGATCACGCGCGAGCGCGCCGTCGAGGCCCTGCTCAGGAGCGTCGCCGCGTCGCCGATGCTCAAGTACCGGGGGCCCTTCGTCCTCGAGATGCCGGCGGAGGCCTGGTTCAACGTGCCGATGATGCTCAAGGACCTCGAGCTGGCGCTCGAGCTGGGCCGGAGCGCGGGCGTGCCACTGCCGACGACGTCGCTCACCCACGAGTGGCTCCAGGCGGCGCGCGGGCTCGGCCTCGGCGCGTGGGACTTCGCCGTCGTCTTCGACGTCCTCGCATCGCTCGCCGGGCTCCCCCCGAGCCCGAAGCCCGACGGGCCGCCTCCGGCGTCTAGGGACGCCGCGTGACGGCGCTACCGGTCACCGCCACGCTCGAGATCGTTCAGCCGCCCGCTTCGAGTTGCCAGATGTTGGGATAACGGGTGACGAGACCCGCGGCGTTCACCCGGAGCTCGGTGACGAACCTGCCGCCCGCGCTCTCGTACCGGTACGTCGCGACGTCGATGCGGCGGTAGAGCTGGTCGAGCGGCTCGAGGGCGAAGCTCGGGAAGCGAAGCCAGGCCGCCCGCACTACCACCTCCTGTCCGATGGCCAGGCCCAGCCGGCGGATCGGAAGGACGTTGGTGGACGGGCTGAAGTTGAGGTCGAGGTCGATGGAGCCCGCGACTGCGGGACATTCCGCTCCATTGAGCCGCCAGCGGCGAGCAGCATCGACCGAGACCTCGATCTCGACCGTCTGGTTCCCGACCCAGCCCGTCACC
Source organism: Candidatus Rokuibacteriota bacterium (assembly GCA_016209635.1). Lineage (GTDB taxonomy): Bacteria > Methylomirabilota > Methylomirabilia > Rokubacteriales > CSP1-6 > JACQWC01. The sequence continues at coordinate 3,928 of JACQWC010000088.1, forward strand.
CTCCCCGATGACGTCTGCCACTCGGAATCGCAGACCACCGCATAGTCCAGCCGGCAGGGCTGCTCGTTGTGGGCGAAGACCGCCGTTCCGATGAGATGCCAGGAGGACCGCTGGGAGACGAGCCGAGCGGACTCATGGCCCGGCTGATCCAGTCTGCGCCAGAGGATCGCATCGTCTGCCACGGTCTCCTCAGTGCGGCGCGGCGATCCGGCCCACCACGCGAGCCCCGGACCCGCTGCCCGGCGTCGGTTTCAGCACCACGGTCTCGGCCTGGCCCGGCACGATCCCGAGCAACGCCCGAACGGTCAGGCCGTGCGTCACCAGCACCAGCGTGCCCGGTCCGCGCCAGTTGGAAACCATCTCCTGGAGCGCCCGGAGCGCCGCGGGGGCATTGGGATTCCTGTCGGTCGCGGGAACGAGGGCCCACGAGGTCTCAACCTGGCCGACCGCCATCAGGCGGGCCGTTTCCATGCAGCGGCACCAGGGCGAGGACTGGATCCGGTCCACGCGCACGGCGCGGGTGCGGAAGGCCTCGCCGAGCGCCGTCGCCTGCGCGCGCCCCGTCTCGTCCAGGTTCCGTTGCGTCGCGCAGTCGTCGATCCTGAAGCCGGGCGGATCACCGCCCCGGCCCAGCGACAGGCCCGGCGCGTTGCCATGGCGAACCAGCGCGACATGGCCGCCCTCGGCGAGCGCGTCCCAGGCTTCCCTCCCATCGTCCGCGGCCAACGCCGGAGTGATGACCAGCGAAATGGCGAGAGCGGCGGGCGCGAACCGACCGAGCCTGCGCACCCAGCGGCGATCACTCATGGCATCCTCCCCCCTTGGGCTACACGCAGGTGTGCTCGCTCGGGCGCCCGCGCAGCCGCTCCATCCCCTCGAGCATGCGCGGGAGGTCCATCGGCAGGTGGGTCTCCCCGCGGAACTCCTGGTAACAGCGCATGACGTTCGGCAGGATCCGCTCGGCCTCACGCCACGAGGCGTAGACGCCGAGCTTGATGTCGCGCGCGGCGTCCTCGGGGGACATGCCCGCGTCGAAGCGCTTGCGGGCCTCGCGCCGGACGAGCACGAGGTAGTCGCGCATGTGCTTCACGTCCTTCTTCGCCCCGAGCGGCCCGTGGCCGGGGACGATCACGTCGGCCTCGTAGCCGAGCACGCGGTCGGCGGCCTTGATCCAGTTGCCGATGTGCCCCTGGAAGGCGAGCGGCGTGACGTAGTGGAACGCGATGTCCCCGGTGAAGAGCACCCGCTCCTTGGGCAGGAACACGGTCGCGTCGCCCACCGTGTGGGCCGCCCTACCGGGATGCCAGAGATGGATCTCGCGGGTGCCAGCGTGGATGACCAGCCGGTCCCCGAAGGTCACCGTCGGCAGGACGACCTTCAGCAGGGGGAACTCGGTCGCGAACCTCGGCATGAAGCGCTGGAGCAGGGGGAGCGGCGGGAAGCCCGGCGCCAGGGCCTCGCGGCAGCCCTCGGTGGCGACGATGGTCGCCCCCCGGAAGAAGCGATTGCCGCCGGTGTGGTCGAGATGGTGGTGGGTGTTGATCAGCGTGCCGATCGGCTTGCGGGTCGTCTTCTTGATCGCCGCCACGAGCTTCCGCGTCATCGACGGCACCATCAGCGCGTCGATGGCGACCGCGCCATCCTCAGCGACGACGAGCCCCGCGTTCGAGATCCCGGTCTCCCCGGTCGCCTGGACGTAGGCGAAGACCTTCGGCCCGACTTCCACCATCCCTGTCCTCCAGCTCGCCGGCACCGTATGTCGCGCCATCGCCGTCTCCTCGCGGGCTACACTCCGAGAAACCGCTGCTGGATGCTGGGATCCTTCCCGAGCGCCTCGGGGCTGCCCTCGAACTGGATCCGGCCCTGGTCCATGACGTAGAGGCGGTGCGAGAGGGCCAGGGCCACCTCGAGCGTCTGCTCCACGAGCAGGACCGTCGTGCCCCGGCGGTTGATCTCGGCGAGCACCTCGGTCAGCGTCTGGACCAGGAGCGGCGCGAGCCCTTCGGTCGGCTCGTCGACGAGCATCAGCGCCGGGGCGGCCACCATCCCCCGGGCAATCGCGAGCATCTGCTGCTCGCCGCCCGAGAGGAACCGGCCCTTGTGGGCGATCCGCTCGCGGAGCTTGGGAAAGTGGTCCAGGACCTCCTCGAGCCGGCGCCCGCCGCCGTCGACGCGCCCACCGAGCATGCCGAGCTTGAGATTTTCGAGCACGCTCAGGTTGGGCAGGACGCGGCGCTCCTCCGGAACGTACGCGATCCCCCGCCGGGCGATCGCGTGCGTCTCGAGATGCGTGATGTCCTCGTCGAGAAACCGGACGCGACCGCGCCTGGGCCGCGCGATGCCCATGATGGACCGGAGGGTGGTCGTTTTGCCGGCGCCGTTCCGGCCGATGAGCGTGACCACCTCGCCCTCGCCCACCCGCAGGGACACGCCCTGGAGGATGTGGGCCTCGCCGTAGTAGGTGTGGACGTCCTCCAGCTCGAGGAGCGTCACCGCCCGGCTCCGAGGTAGGTCTTCTGCACCCGCTCGTTGGCGCGGATCTCCTCGGGCGTGCCCTCGGCGAGGACCTGGCCCTGATGGAGGACCGTGATGCGGTCGGAAATCCTCATCACGACCTTCATCTTGTGCTCCACGACGACCACCGTGCGGCCGGCGGCCAGCCCGCGGATCAGCACGATCGTCTCGTCGGTCTCCTCGGGGCTCATCCCGGCGGTCGGCTCGTCGAGCAGCAGGAGCACCGGGTCCGTCGCGAGGGCGATCGCCAGCTCGAGGTGCCGCTTCTCCCCGTGGGAGAGATGCGCCGCGAGGTCCGCGGCCTTGGCGCCGAGGCCGACGGTCTCGAGGATTCCGAGCGCCCGCGCGCGCGCCTCGTCGAGCCCGTCGGCGCGCGACCAGAAGTCGTACGCCCGCGCGTGGCCCTGGACGGCCACGCGCACGTTCTCCAGCACCGAGAGGTGCGGGAAAATGTTGGTAATCTGGTAGGATTTCGCGATGCCGAGGCGCGCAACCGCGTGCTGAGGAAGCCCGGTGATCTCCCGGTCCCGGAACCAGATGCGTCCGGCGGTGGGCTTCATCTCACCCGAGATGAGCCGGAAGAAGGTCGTCTTGCCCGCCCCGTTCGGCCCGATGATCGAGCGCAGCTCGCCCTCCCGGACCTCGACGTCGACGCGATCGACGGCCACCAGGCTCCCGAACTCGCGCGTGAGCCGCTCCGTGCGCAGGAGAACGCTCCGGGACATCGCGCGTCACTTAATCACGCGGCCTTTCGGCGTGTCAAGGCGGGCGGCCGTGTGATATCGTGGGCGCGGTGTTTCCCCTCCCGCCGCTCACGGAGGAGCAGCGCCGCATCGTCGATCGCGCGGCCACGCTCTCGCGCGAGCGCTTCGCCGCGCGCGCCGCGACGTACGACGCGGAATCCGCCTTCCCCTACGAGAACTACAGGGACCTCCACGCGGCGGGGCTCCTCGCCCTGACCGTCCCGAAGGCATACGGCGGCAGCGGCGCCGATCCGATCGCCTACGTCCACGCGCTCCGCGAGATCGCCAAGGGCTGCCCGGCGACCGCGCTCACCTTCAACATGCACGCCACCGTGACGACGCTCATCGCCGCCCTCGGCACCGAGGCGCAGAAGCGCCGGTACTTCGGCGACATCGTCGAGGGCGGGCGGCTCATCGCGTCTATCACCAGCGAGCCCGAGCAGAGCTTCCGCGACAAGTTCGTGCTCAACACCCTCTTCCGCCCCGTCCCCGGCGGGTATCACGTCGCGGGCGTCAAGCAGTTCTGCTCGCTCGGCGAGGCGGCGGACTACTACTTCGTGACCGGCATCGTCGAGGGCACGACCACGGCCCTCGAGGGCGTCATTTCCGCGCTGATCCCCCGCAGCGACTCCGGGATCAAGGTCGAGGCGCTCTGGAACGCGACGGGGATGCGCGGGACCGTGAGCCACACGATCCGCTACGACTCCACCGTCGACGCGGCGTCGGTCGTCGGCCGGCCAGGGGAGATCCTCACGATCGACCTCTCGGGCTTCGCCCTCGGCTACGCGGCCGTCTACCTCGGCATCGGTGAGGCCGCGTTCGACTTCATGGTGGAATACGCGAAGACCCGGACGCAGAAGCCCTCGACCGTCCCGATGAGCCATCACCCCCTGGTCCAGCGGACGATCGCCGAGATGGGCACGGCCATCCGCGCGGCCCGCCTCCTGCTCCACGACGCGGCCCGGGTGCGGATGACGGGCGACAAGGAAGCGACGATGCTCGCGGCGAACCAGTCGAAGACCTATTCGGCTGATGTGGGGCTGATGGTCACCGAGCGGGCGCTGCGACTGGCCGGGGGCCGCGGGATCCTGAAGGACCTCCCGCTCGAGCGCTGGCACCGCGACGCGCTGGCGGGTCCCGTGATGCCGCCGTCGAACGACCGGTGCCTCGAGACGGTCGGGAAGCTTCTCTGCGGCCTGCGCGCCGCCACCCTCGAGTTCCAGTAAGCTGCGGCGCGAGCCGCCTGGTGCTACGCCAGGTGGAACTCGACGCCCGTCTCACGGGCGACGGTTCGTAGCTCCTCGTAGACGACGTCGCTCAGCGGGATGCCGTCGCGGGCGCGCTCGGCGCGCCGCCGGAACTCGATCTCGCCCGCGACGAAGACCGCCTCCACGCCGGCCGCGCGCTCCGAGGCCTTGATCTGCCGGACGAGCCGATCGATCCGCTGGCGGAACTCCTGGCGCGGCATGAAGTGCTCGGGATCGATCGCCAGGTAGAAGGCGCTCGTGACGAGCGGCTCCCGGCCGAAGGCCTTCATGGCAGACACGTCCGTGCCGAAGAGCCCGCCCGAGAGGACGCCGCTCAGCGCCTCGACGACGGTCGCGATCCCGAACCCCTTGTAGCCCCCCGCCCATTGGAGGAACCCGTGGAAGATCGCCTCCTCGGGATCGGTCGTGGGCACCCCGTGGCGGTCCAGCGCCCACTCCAGGGGGATGGGCACCCCCTTCTTCGCGGCCAGGCGGAGCTTGCCCCCCGCGACGACCGACGTCGCCATGTCGAGGACGATCGGATCCTCCCGGTCCGCGGGGAACGCCGCCGCGAACGGGTTGGTGGCGAGTGTCGGCGTCCGGCCACCGAACGGCGGGAGGATCTTCGGGCCGTTGTTCATGGCGAGCCCGATCAGCCCCCCGCGGGCGGCCATCATTGGATAGAAGCCGATCATCCCCGTGTGCGTGACGTTGCGCACGGTGACGCACGCGATCCCCGCCCTCCCGGCCTTGTCCATGGCCATCCGCATCGCGCGCTTCGCCACGACGATGCCGAACGCCCGGTCGCCCTCGAGCATGGCGATCGACGGCAGGTCGCGCAGGATCTCGACCTTCGGCGTCGGGTTGAGGAGCCCGAGGCGGATCATCGACACGTAGCCGGCGACCCGCGTCGAGCCGTGGGACTCGACGCCCCTCAGATCGGCCTCGACGAGGACCTCGGCCACCGTGTCGGCGTCGTCACCGGGCGCGCCCATGGCCGCGAAGACGCCCGCGATGAGCGCCCGGAGGCTCTCGGGCCCGACGCGTGGCACTCCGCTAACCCCTGGCGCCGGTCGCCATGGCGACCGCGCGGAGCGGCGACCCCGTCGCGCCGCGGATCTTCAACGGGTTGATGACGAGGAGGAACACGTGAATGCCCGCGGCGGCGATCTCCTCGAGGTTGAGGCTCTCCACGATGTAGATCCCGTGGTCGGCGAGGAGGAGCATGTGGACCGGAAACAGCTCCTTGCCGAAGATCGCCGGACGCTTCTCGTAGGTCGCCGTGTCCGTGCCGGTCAGCCTGACCGAGCGGGCCGCGAGGAACCTGGCGCCGTCGACGCCCGGCCCCGGCGAGCCCTCGCCCAGGTACACCTCGTTCTTCACGCCGAAGTGCTGGCCGAAGCCCGTACGGATCAGCACCGAGTCGCCCGGCCGGACCTCGACGCCCTGCTGCCGCGCCGTCGCCTCGAGGTGCGCGGCGGTGATCTCGAGCCCCGGCGGGAGCGGGTCGGGCCGCCCCCCGTTCAAGTGCCGGGCGACGTCCAGCAGCACGCCGCGGTTCACGAGGAGGTCCCGCGGATAGGCGTCGATCCCGAGGTTCGAGCCGATCCCGTCGGGCCGGCCCGTGGCGGCCACCGCGTCCACGCCGCCGTGGAGGCGGAGGTTTCGCCCGATGTGGCCGATCGCGTCGATCGTCGGCGCGCCGTGCTGGCCGCTGAAGAACATGATGTCGGACGCGAACGAGATCTGGCTGCCGGGCACGTTGCCGAAGAACTCGTAGGTCTGCCTGTGGGTCCGGTTGAGCGCGAAGGAAAACGGCGGGTTGACCGAGAGGACGGGCGAGCGCTCGTCCCAGGTGAAGGAGAGGTCGAAGAGCCGGGCCGACCTGGCGGCCCGGATGAAGTCCTCGACGCCCGCCGGCGGCTGCGCCTGGGCCGCGAGCGGCGCGGCGCCGCCGAGCGCGGCGCCCGCCGTCGTCGCGCCCGCGACCGTCATGAAGCTCCTCCGCGAGACGTCAGTCATGGTCCCCTCCTTCGTGAATGGAGCGTCGGTCCGGGTCTCCGGGATCGGGAACGACGTCGGGGGTCAGCGCCGGCAGATCTCGAGGTCGCTGAAGAAGTACGGGATCTCGAACGCCGCCGCCTCGGGCGAGTCCGAGCCGTGCACGGCGTTGGCCTCGATGGACGAGGCGAACTCCTTGCGGAGCGTGCCCGGCGCGGCCGCCGCGGGGTCGGTGGCCCCCATCAGGTCGCGCAGCCGCTGGATCGCGTTCTCGGCCTCGAGCACCATCGGCATCGAGGGCCCCTGCGTCATGAAGGCGCAGAGGCTCCCGTAGAAGGGGCGGTGCCTGTGCACGATGTAGAAGCCCTCCGCCTCCTCGCGGGTCATCTGGATGAGCTTGCCGGCGAGGATCTTGAAGCCGGCCTGCTCGAGGCGCGTGATGATCTGGCCGACGAAGCCCTTCGCCACCGCGTCGGGCTTGATGATCGTGAGCGTGCGCTCGAGCCCCGCCGCCGTCATGCGCCGAGCACCCGCGCCACGGCGGCGCCCATGTCGGCCGGGCTCCGGACGAGCCGCGCGCCCGCCGCTTCCAGGGCCTTCATCTTCTCGGCGGCCGTGCCCTTGCCGCCGGCGATGATGGCGCCCGCGTGGCCCATTCGCCGTCCGGGCGGCGCCGTCTGGCCGCAGATGAACGCCACGACGGGCTTTTTCACGTGAGCCTTGATGAACGCGGCCGCTTCCTCCTCGGCCGTCCCGCCGATCTCGCCGATCATCATGATCGCGCGCGTCGCGGGGTCCGCGTCGAAGAGGCGGAGCACGTCGACGAAGCTCGTGCCGTTCACAGGATCGCCGCCGATGCCAACGCAGGTCGACTGCCCGATCCCCCGCTGGGTGAGCTGACCGACTACTTCGTAGGTGAGCGTCCCGCTGCGCGAGACGACACCGACCCCGCCCGCCTTGTGGATGTGGCCGGGCATGATCCCCACCTTCGCC
>JACQWC010000090.1 GCA_016209635.1 Candidatus Rokuibacteriota bacterium
CGGCCACCCGGCCCCCCGGGCCCGCCGCCCTGAGCCCGGCGGTCACGAGCTCGGTCCGGTGGCGCGCGCGTCGGAGCGCCGCGGCCGCCGCGTGCCGGAGCCGGGCCCGCGCGTCGTCGAGCCGCCGCTCGACGTCGCGGAGGGCGCGCGCCGGATCGGTCAGCACGCGGCGGTGGCGCAGCGACTCGAGCCGCGCGCGGTCGCCCTCGAGCCGGCGGACGATCGCGCGCGTGAGCCGGGCCCGCAGCTCGGCGAGGCTCTCGACCACCGACTGCTTCTCGCGGACCACCAGCTCGGCGGCGGCGGAGGGCGTCGGGGCGCGGAGATCCGCGACGAAGTCGGCGATGGTGACGTCGACCTCGTGGCCGACGGCCGAGATCACGGGGACCTTCGAGGCCGCGATGGCCCGGGCGACGACCTCCTCGTTGAACGCCCAGAGGTCCTCGAGCGAGCCGCCGCCCCGGCCCACGATGATCACGTCGACGTCGCCGACGGCGTTGAGGTCCCGGAGGCCCGCGGCGATCTCCTCCGCGGCCCCCTCTCCCTGCACCCGCGCCGGCGCGATCACGATCGACAGCTCGCCGAACCGCCGCCCGATCACGCGCAGCATGTCACGGATCGCGGCGCCGGCGGGCGAGGTCACGATGCCGATCTTGCGGGGGAAGCGCGGGAGCGGCCGCTTGCGCGCGGCGTCGAAGAGGCCCTCCTCCGCGAGCCGCGCCTTGAGCTGCTCGAAGGCGAGCTGGAGCGCGCCGAGCCCCCGGGGCTCGAGCAGCTCGACGACGAGCTGGTACTCCCCGCGGGCCGCGTAGACCTCGACGCTCCCGAACGCGAGCACGTGGAGACCGTCCGCCGGCTCGAACCGGATCCGGCGCTGGCGCGCGCGGAACAGCACGCAGCGGAGCTGGGCACTCTCGTCCTTGAGCGTGAAGTAGGCATGCCCCGACGGGTACTGCCTGAAGTTGCTGATCTCCCCCTCGACCCAGACGGCGGGGAAGCGTTCTTCGAGGAGGGCACGGAGCTGCGCGGTCAGCTCGGAGACGGAGACGACCGCGCGATCACCGCTCATCGCGCCGCGAGCTGGCGTTCCGCCACGAGGAGGGTGTTCTTGAGGAGCATCGCGACGGTCATCGGCCCGACGCCGCCCGGTACGGGCGTCACGCCCCGCGCGCGCCGGCTCACCGACTCGAAGTCGACGTCGCCCACGAGCTTGCCCGTCGGGAGCCGGTTGACGCCGACGTCGATCACCCAGGCCCCCTCCTTCACCATCTCGCCCGTGATCACCTGCGGCCGCCCCGCGGCGACACAGAGGACGTCCGCCCGGCGCGTGTGGGCCGCGAGGTCCCGGGTCCGGGTGTGGCACATGGTCACCGTGGCGTGTCGGGCGAGGAGGAGCTGCGCCAGGGGCTTCCCCACGATGCGCGAGCGGCCGACGACGACGGCTTCGGCGCCCGTGAGGTCCACGCCGTACCGGTCGAGAATCTCCAGGCATCCCGCGGGCGTGCAGGGCAGGAGCGTCGGCGTTCCTCCGAGAAGGTTTCCCAGGTTCACCGGGTGGAAGCCGTCGACGTCCTTCTCGGGCGCGATCGTCGCGATCGCCGCGCCCTCGTCGAACCCCTTCGGGAGCGGGAGCTGGAGCAGGATCCCGTGGACGGCCTCGTCGAGGTTGAGGGCCGTGAGGAGCTGGAACAGCTCCTCCGCCGAGAGGCCCTCGGGGTAGAGGAAGTCTTTCGACTGGATCCCGACGGCCTCGGCCGCCTTCATCTTGTTTCGCGTGTAGATCCGCGAGGGCGCGAAGTCGCCGACGAGCACCACCGCGAGCGTCGGCGCGACGCCGCGCTGCGCCCGCAGGCGGCCGACACCGTCCCGCACCTCGGCGAGCACCTTCTCCGCGACCGCTTTGCCGTCGAGGATCACGCCGGGACGCGGAGGCGGCGGATGTCCGAGGCGCGGCCGGTGTCGGGATCGACGGCGACGACGACACCGTGGAGCGCGGCGGGCCCCCGCGCCGGCTCGAACCGGACCGGCATCTGAGAGAGGAAGCGCTGGAGGATCAGGTCCTTGTCGACGCCGATGACCGAGTCGACGGGGCCCGTCATGCCGACGTCGGTGATGTACGCGGTCCCGCCGGGCAGGACGCGCTCGTCGGCGGTCTGGACGTGCCGGTGCGTCCCGACGACCGCGCTGACCCGGCCGTCGAGGTACCAGCCCATGGCCTGCGACTCGGACGTCGCCTCGCAGTGCATGTCAACGAGGACGACCGGGGTCTCCTTGCGGAGCAGGGGCACGATCTCGTCCGCCTTCCGGAACGGACAGTCGATCGGGGTCATGAAGACCCGCCCCATGAGGTTCAGGACGCCCACCCGGTGGGGGCCCGCCTTCACGGTGATGAAGCCCGTGCCCGGCGTGCCCTCGGGGAAGTTCGCGGGCCGGAGCAGGAGGTTCTCCTTGACGATGAACTCCACGATCTCCTTCCGGTCCCAGATGTGGTTGCCGGAGGTCAGCACGTCGGCCCCTTCCGCCAGGAAGGCGCGCGCCATCGGTGGCGTCACGCCGAAGCCGCCCGCCGCGTTCTCGACGTTCACGACCGCCAGGTCGATCGCGTGCTCCTGGCGGATGCGCGGCAGGAGCTTGGCGAGGGCGGCGCGGCCGGGCTCGCCGAAGACGTCGCCGACCATCAGGATGTTCACGGGCTACTTCGCCACTTCGACGGCGCGGGTCTCCCGAATCACGACCACCTTGATGTGCCCGGGATACTGCATCTCGGCCTCAATGCGCTTGGAGATGTCCTTCGCGAGCTGGTGCGCGTCCAGGTCGGAGACGATGTCCGAGCGGGTGATGACGCGCAGCTCCCGGCCCGCCTGGATCGCGTAGCACATCTCCACGCCCTTGTACGAGAGCGCGATCTCCTCGAGCTTGGCCAGGCGCTTGATGTACGACTCCAGCACGTCCCGCCGCGCCCCCGGCCGGGCGGCCGAGATGCCGTCGGCGGCCTCGACG
>JACQWC010000101.1 GCA_016209635.1 Candidatus Rokuibacteriota bacterium
CCCCGGAGCGCCGCGTCCACCCGCGTGAGCTCTCGGGGCTCCCGTCGTACGTGAAGCGCGTCGAGCCGTCGATCGTGGGGCTCCGGGTGCGGGTGCCGGAGAACGCGGTGTCCTCGTCGCGGCTCGGGAGCCGGCGCTTCGGGAGCGCGGTCATCTTCGACGCGCGTGGCTACGCCCTCACGGTGAGCTACCTCCTGCTCGACGCCGCCTCGCTCGAGGCGCGGAGCCGCGACGGCCGCCGGTGGGAGGCGCGCCTGGTCGGCCTCGACCTCGACTCGGGCCTCGGCGTGATCAAGCTCGAGGGCGCCGGCCCGTGGGCCGCCGCGCCGCTCGGCCGATCCATCGACGTCGTCGCCGGCGCGCGCACGGGCACGGTGGGCGTGGACGAGGACAATGCCCTCGTCCACGTGCCGGGCGCCGTGCACGCGATCCAGCCCTTCTCCGCCTACTGGGAGTGGATGCTCGACCGCGCGCTCATCGTCACGCCGGCGAGCCCGCAGTGGGGCGGGAGTGCCGTCGTCAACGACCGTGGCGAGGTTGTCGGGATCGCCTCGCTTCGGCTCGGCGAGGCGCCGCACGTGAACCTCGCGATCCCCATCGAGAAGTTCGTCCCCGTGAAGGACGAGCTCATCGCCGCGGGCCGGATCGTGAGCCGGCCGCCGAGGCCGTGGCTCGGGCTCTACACGGTCGACGCCCACGGCGGGCTCCTCGTCAGCGAGATCTCGCCTGTCGGCCCGGCCGCGCGTGCTGGATTCCGCAAGGGCGACCGGATCGTCCGGGTGAACGGCGTCGCGGTCGCGAGCCAGCGCGAGTTCTACGAGCAGCTCTGGTCGAAGCGCGCGGGCGAGCTGATCGAAGTCGCGGTGCAGCGTGACGACCGCGTACACGTCATGACGGTGCCCTCGATCGACCGCCACACGCTCTATCGGGTAGGGGAGTGACCGGGTGAAGGGCGCCGAAGACCCGTACCAGGGGCGCGGCCTCATCGCCGACCCCATCCACCAGTACATTCTCTACACGCGCCCCGTCGGCATCCCGGGCGAGGCGACCGAGCAGGACCTGATCGACACGTCGTGGGTGCAGCGACTGCGCCGCGTCCCGCAACTCCAGTCGGCGCGCTGGGTGTACCCGGCGGCCGAGCACAGCCGCTTCCAGCACTCGCTCGGCGCGATGCACCTCGCGGGCCGCATGGCCCAGCAGCTCTACCCCTCGTTCCGCGAGATCTTCGCCGACGCGCCCTCGCCGGCGATGATCGAGGAGCTCCTGCGCACGGCGGGGCTCCTCCACGACGTGGGCCACGGCCCCGTCGGTCACTTCTTCGACGACAACTTCCTCGTGGACTACGATCTCACGCACGAGCTCGTGGGCCAGCGGATCATCCGCGAGGAGCTGGCCGACATCCTCCGGAACCTCCGCCGGAGCCCGAGCGGCGCGTTCAACGCCGGCGAGGCGATCGACCCGGAGTGGATCTGCTACCTGATGGGGAAGACCTACACCGTCCTCAAGGAGACCCACCCGCGCTGGCTCCAGCACCTGAAGCCGCTCCTCTCGGGCGTCTTCACGGCCGACAACATGGACTACGTCCTCCGGGACGCCTACATGTGCGGGGTGGCGGTCGGGCCGATCGACATCGAGCGCATCATCTACTACTCGTTCTTCAGCGAGGACGGCCTCACCCTAGACCGGGGCGGACTCCAGGCCTTCATCATGTTCCTGAACGCCCGGTTCTACATGTACACCAACGTCTACTATCACCGGACGACGCGCGGCATCGACCTCCACCTGAAGGAGATCTTCCGCGACACGATGCGGATCGCGTTCCCGTTCGACCTCGGGAAGGAGCTCCATCCCTACCTCCACCTGACCGAGTGGACGCTCCTCGAGGAGGTTGGGAAGTGGCACGACTCGGACGATCCGGAGCGGAAGCGGCTCGGCGCCGAGTGGCGCTACATCCTCGACCGGCGCCTGAAATGGCGGATGGCGGGGGAGGAGGTGCTCGATCAGTTCGAGGCCCAGAAGGGGCAGCGCTTCCTCGACCCCGAGACCGTCGAGCGGCGAGTCAAGAGCTTCCTGCCGCCCGCCCTGAAGGGGTTTCCGTTCAGGATCGACATGGCGCTGCAGGACCCGCGCCCGCTGAACCCGCTGAAGATGGGCGACCGGCAGATCTACGTCTACGACTCGAGCAGCAAGCGGGTCTCGAAGGAACCCCTGACCGAGCTCCTCAAGTATCTCCCGGGCAAGGTCGCGCAGTGCCGGATCTTCGCGATGGACCACGAGCACGACGCCGAGCTCGCCAGCGCGCTGAAGCTCGCGCTCAGCGAGGAGCCGTCCTCGATCTCCACGAACGTCTGACCGCCGAGGCCCGGGACGACCGGGCTGCCCCTGGAGGCGCACCATGGACGGTCTCAAGTTCTTTCTCGTGCAGCACGCCCGCCTGCACGGGGCGGAGGTCGCCCCGGTGGAGGGCGGATCGTTCGCCGACCGGGTCTTCGGCGGCCTCAGCGACGACCAGCTGCGCCTCCGGCCCGGTCGGGGGCTCAACTCCCTGGCCTGGCTCCTCTGGCACGTCGCGCGGACCGAGGACGTCGCGGTGAACCTCGTGATCGCCGCCGGGCGCCAGGTGTTCGACGACGGCTGGGCCGGACGTCTCGGCGTCGCCCGGCGGGACATCGGGACCGCGATGACGGACGACGAGGTGTCCGACCTCGGCGCGCGGATCGACCTCGCCGCCCTGCGCGCCTACCGCACGGCCGTGGGGAGGCGCACGCGGGAGGTCGTCGGCGCGCTCCCGTCGGCGGCGTGGGACGAGCCCGTCGGCCCCGCCGACACGGACCGCGCCGTCGCCGCGGGCGCCTTCGGCCCGAGGGCGGACTGGGTACCGGGATTGTGGCAGAAGCGGTCGCGGGCCGGCCGCCTCGGCAGCACGGCCATCACGCACACGGCCGTGCATCTCGGCGAGGCGCTCACGGTGCGAAGCCAGGCGGGCCTCGGGCTCGGGCTCTGATGCGGTCCCGCCCTCGGGCCAGCCCCGCGGGTGGCGGCGCGGTGAGATGAGCTGGCGGTTCATCGGATGCGCGGCCCTGTTCGTCACGTGCCTGCTGACCGCCAACACGATCGCCCCCAAGCTGATCGCCGTCGGCGGGGCGGTCCTGTCCGTCGCGATCATCGTCTTCCCCCTCTCGTACGTACTGGGCGACGTGCTGACGGAGGTGTGGGGCTACGCGGCCGCCCGGCGGGTGATCTGGCTCGGCTTCGCCTGCAACGCGGTCATGGTGCTCGCGATCTGGATCGGCGGCGCGATCCCGCCGGCGCCCTTCTGGACCGGGCAGGGCGCCTACGCCGAGATCCTCGGCCAGACGCCGCGCATCCTCGTCGCCTCCTTCCTCGCGTATCTCGTCGGAGAGTTCGCCAACGCGTTCGTCCTGGCGAAGCTGAAGATCCGCACGCGGGGTCGGTGGCTCTGGATCCGGACGATCGGCTCGACGGTCGTTGGTCAGGCGTTCGACACGCTCGTCTTCGTCGGCCTCGCGTTCGGCGGCACGGTGCCCACGTCCGTCCTCGGGGGTATCATGGCGGGGCAGTGGCTGGTGAAGGTCGCCTACGAGGCGGCCGCCACGCCGCTCACGTATGCGACCGTGGGCTGGCTGAAGGCGCGGGAGCGGGTGGACGCGTTCGACTACGAGACGGACTTCAACCCGATCCGCCTGTGAGGGTGTGAGCCATGGAGAAGTTCCGATCCGTCGACTACTACGAGATCGAAGACCTCCTGTCCGAGGACGAGCGGATGGTGCGCGACGCGATCCGCGACTGGGTCGAGGCCGAGTTCCTCCCGCTCGTCGCCGAGCACCACCGCGCGGGGACCTTCCCCGTCGAGCTGATCCCGAAGCTCGGCGAGATGGGCGTGTTCGGCGCGACGCTCCGAGGGTACGGGTGCGCGGGGCTGAACAACGTCGCCTACGGCCTCATCATGCAGGAACTGGAGCGGGGCGACTCCGGCCTCCGCTCCGCAGCCTCCGTGCAGAGCGGCCTCGTCATGTACCCGATCTCCGCATACGGCGCCGAGGCCCAAAAGGAAAGGTGGCTGCCCGAGCTGGCCAGCGGTCGGAAGGTGGGCTGCTTCGGCCTCACCGAGCCCGACCACGGCTCCGATCCCGGCGCCATGAAGACGCGGGCGAGACGCAAGGGCGACGCGTTCGTGCTGAACGGCACCAAGCTCTGGATCACGAACGGCTCGATCGCTGACGTGGCGGTGATCTGGGCGAAGGAGGATGACGGCGAGATCTACGGCTACCTCGTGGAGCGGGGGACGCCGGGGTTCTCGACCCTCGACATCCACGGCAAGTTCTCGATGCGCGCGTCGATCACCTCGGAGCTCTCCTTCCAGGACTGCCACGTTCCGCTCGAGAACAAGCTGCCCGGGGTCAAGGGGCTCCGGGGACCGCTCGGCTGCCTCAACCAGGCCCGCTACGGTATCGCGTGGGGCGCGGTGGGCGCCGCGATGGCCTCCTACGACTGGGCGCTCCAGTACGCGCAGCAGCGGGTCCAGTTCGGGCGGCCCATCGCGTCGTTCCAGCTCGTGCAGCGGAAGCTCGTCTGGATGGTGACGGAGATCACCAAGGCGCAGCTCCTGTGTCTCCAGCTCGGTCGGTTGAAAGACGCGGGGAAGGCGCGCCCGCAGCAGGTCTCGATGGCCAAGATGAATAACGTGCAGATGGCGCTCGACACCGCCCGCATGGCGCGGGACATCCTGGGGGCCGCGGGCATCGTCGACGAGCATCCGGTGATCCGCCACATGCTGAACCTCGAGACCGTCAACACCTACGAGGGGACGCACGACATCCACACGCTCATCATCGGTCGCGACATCACCGGCTTCAGCGCTTTCGGCGACTGAGAGCTCGAAGCGCTCCCCGGGAACGGACGCGGAGAGGAGCGAAGGCTATGAAGGCGCGCGCGGCGGTGCTGTTCGAGGTCGGGCAGAAGCTCGAGATCCGGGACGTCGACGTCGAGCCTCCGCGACACGGCGAGGTCCTGATCCGCATGGCGGCGGGCGGCGTCTGCCACAGCGATCTCCACGTGATGACGGGCCACCTGGTGGCGTCCCTGCCGGCGATCCTCGGCCACGAAGGGGCCGGGGTCGTCGCCGAGGTCGGTCCTGGCGTGACCTCGCTGAAGCGGGGCGACCACGTCATCCCGCTCTGGCGGCTCTCCTGCGGCGTCTGCGAGTACTGCAGCGACGGCCGCCCGGCCCTCTGCGCGGAGGGGTCGCAGATCAGGATGACGGGGCGCCTCCTCGACGGCACGACGCGCTTCTCCCTCGACGGGAAGGAGATCAAGCACTTCGCCGGCGTGTCGTCGTTCTCGGAGTACTCGGTGGTCCCCGAGCGGGCGGCGCTCAAGATCCCCGAGGACTTCCCGCTCGACCGCGCGGCGCTCCTCGGGTGCGCCGTGATCACCGGCGTGGGCGCCGCCGTCAACGCCGCCCGCGTGCGGCCGGGGAGCAGCGTCGCGATCTTCGGGGCGGGCGGCGTCGGCCTCAACGTGATCCAGGGGGCCAGGATCGCCGGCGCCGAGAAAATCATCGCCGTCGACATCGTGCCGGCGAAGCTCGCGTTCGCCACGGAGTTCGGCGCCACCCACGTGATCGACGCCCGGGGCGCGGATCCCGTCGCCGCGATCCGCGCCCTCACGGGCGGCCGGGGCGTGGACTACGCGTTCGAGGTGATCGGCCTGCCCGCCACGATGCGCCAGGCCTACGACACGCTCGCGAAGCGCGGGATGGCGGTGGTGGTCGGGGTGGCGCCGATGACCGCGGAGGTCTCGGTGCCGGTGATGTCCCTCGTCTACGAGGAGCGCGTCCTCACGGGATCCGTGTACGGGTCGAGCCGCCCGCGCATCGACATCCCGAAGCTGATCGACCTCTACCGCGCCGGCAAGCTCCGGCTCGACGAGCTGCTGACGCGGCGCTACCCGTTCGGCGAGATCAACGAGGCGTACGCGGCGCTCGAGCGCGGCGAGGTGGCCCGGAGCGTCGTCACCTTCTGAGGACCGATGACCCCCTCGCCGGTCCTCGCGGTCGTCGTCGGGCTGGTGGCGCTGCTGCTCGTGGCGGCGGCCACCGCGGTCGGCCTCAAGCGGGCCAGCGTCCCCTACACCGTCGGGCTGGTCCTCGTCGGTCTGGTCCTCGGCCAGGCCGCGCGCCAGGCGCCGCCGCTCGAGCCTCTGCGGGCGATCGCGCTGTCGCCGGAGCTGATCCTCTTCGTCTTCCTGCCGACGCTGATCTTCGAGTCGGCCTTCAACCTCGACAGCCGGCTCCTCCTGCGGAACCTCACGCCGGTGGTGACGCTGGCGGCGCCCGGCCTCCTGGTGTCGACGGCCGTGGCCGGCGTGCTGGTCGCGTGGTGGACGCCGCTACCCCTCGGCGCCGCGCTGCTCTTCGGCGCGCTCATCTCGGCCACCGACCCGGTCGCCGTCATCGCGCTGTTCAAGGAGGTCGGCGCGCCCCGGCGGCTCACCATCCTGGTGGAGGGCGAGAGCCTGTTCAACGACGCGACCGCGATCGTGCTCTTCCGCATCGTTTTCGCGGCGCTCGCCGCCGGATCGGTGGCCGCGGGGACGATCGCGCGCGGCCTGCTCGACTTCGTGATCGTCTTCGCGGGCGGCCTGGTGGTCGGCGCGGCCATCGGTTGGGTCATGCTCCGCTCGATCGGGCTGGTGCGGGACGAGCCGCTCGTCCAGGTGACCCTGTCGACCGTGGTCGCCTACGCCGCCTTCGTCGCCGCGGACCACGGGCTGCACGTCTCCGGGGTGATGGCGACGCTCGGCGCCGGAATCGTGGTCGGCGGGTACGGCTCGACGCGCTTCACGCCGGGCGTGCGCGAGTACCACGCGCGCTTCTGGGAGTACGCGGCGTTCGCCGCCAACAGCCTGATCTTCCTGCTGACCGGTCTCGCGGCGGATCTCGGCCACCTCGCCGCCTACGCGGGGCCGATCGGGCTGGCGATCATGGCCGTGCTCCTCGCGCGCGCGGCGACCGTCGCCGGCCTGGTGCCGCTGCTCGGCCGGCTCCCCGGGACCGACCCAATCGACTGGCGATACCAGAGCGTGCTGTTCTGGGGTGGCCTGCGCGGGGCTGTGGCCCTGGCCCTCGCGCTGAGCCTGCCCGCCGACTTCGCCCACCGCGACCTGATCGTCGCCCTCACCCTCGGGGTCGCGCTGTTCACGCTCCTCTCGGGCGGTCTCACCATGCAGTGGCTCATGCGGATGCTCGGGCTCGACCGACCCACGCTCGTCGAGCAGGTCGCGCGCGTGCAGGCGGATCTCGCCGCGAAGCGCGAGGCCCTGGCCCGCGTCGAGGAGATGACGAACGCCGGTCACTTCTCAGCGCGGCTGACCGACGCGCTGGCGGCCGAGTACCGGGAAGCCGTCAGGCGTGCGGAGAGCGGGCTCGCGACGCTCCGGGCCGAGCCGGGATTCCGCGACGGCGGCATGCGCCAGGTGCTGTGGGCGGAGGCGCTCACGGTCGAACGCCGCGCCTACCGTGCCCTCTTCGCCCGCGGCGCGATCTCCGGGCCCGTCCTTCGCGAGCTCGAGCTGGAGGTCGACCTCGAGCGCGACGCGCTCCGGCACGGCGTCGTCCCCGGGCCGCTCCCGGCAAGGACGCCCTTCGAGGTACGCCTCGAGGGGTGGATGGTCGGGCTGGTCGAGCGCGTGGCGCCGCGCTCGGGCTTTGTCCAGCGCCATCGCGTGCGCGCGCTCGCGGCCCGCTACGAGCGCGAAGCAGCGGTCCTGGAGGCGAGTCGGCTGGTGGCGCCCGCCGTCGGCGCGCTGGCCGAGCTCTCCGGTGCCCAGACCGAGGTCGCGGCCGAATGTCGCAGCGTCTACGAGGCGCGGGTCACGGGAGCCCTGGAGTGCCTCGACGCCATCGCCGAACACTTCCCCGAGTACGTCCAGGCGGTCCAGCAGCAGACCGCGCAGCGCATCGCCCTCGAGGGCGAGGCGGAGGCCGTGGAGCGCCTGGTCAGCGCCGGCGCGATCCCCGAGGCCGTCGCCGATGCCGCCCGCCACCGCGTGGAGGCGGTGCAGCGCGCGCTGGCCCGCCAGCCCATCGCCGCCCTGGCGCCGCGTCCCGAGGAGCTCCTGCTGCGGGTACCACTCTTCCAGGGGTTGACTCCTCTCGACTTCCGCCACGTGGCCGCCCGGCTGGTCCCCCGCACCGTGCTCGCCGGCCGCACGATCATCCGCCAGGGCAAGAGCGGCACCTCGCTCTTCCTCATTGCCCGTGGCGTGGTGGCGGTGCTGGTGGCGGTGGACGGCGAGCCGTCGCGCCGGGTGGCCACGCTCCATGCGGGAGACTTCTTCGGAGAGATAGCGCTCCTGACCGCGGAGCGGCGAAGCGCGACCGTGCAGGCCGTCACCGACTGCCAGCTCTATGAGCTGTCGCGGCGGGACGTCGAGGCGGCCGCCGCGACGATGCCCGGCGTCAAGGAGGCGCTGGAGCGGGCGTCGCGCGAGCGACGGGGCCGGCGGTAGCTCCGAACCCGGCGAAGGCCGGGAGTCGATTGACAACGTGACCAGTCATGACTATCTTCTGACCATGAACACCGTCCGTATCGCTGACCTCAAGGCGCGATTGAGCGCGTACCTCCGCGCCGTCCGTCAAGGGCGCACGCTGACCGTGCTCGATCGGGATACCCCGGTCGCCCGGCTGGTGCCCTATGCGCGCGAGGCCGACACCCTGAGCGTCCGCCGGCCGCGACCGGGGGCACCGAGGCTCCACCGGATACCGCTTCCGCCCCCGCTGCGCTTGAAGGTGGACGTGATCGCGCTCCTCAACAAAGAGCGGCAGCAGGAGCGATGATCGCCTACGTCGACTCATCCGTCCTCCTTCGCAAGGTGCTTCGGCAGTCCGGGTCGCTCAAGGAGTGGAGGGTCATCGAGACGGGCGTGGCCAGCGCGCTCGTCGAGACCGAGTGCCTGCGAACCCTGGACCGCCTGCGCCTGCACGCGAACCTCTCGGACCGGGATCTCGCCCGACGGCGGGCGGCGGTGTTCCGGCTGCTGGAGAGCATGGAGCTCGTCGAGGTCACCGCGCCCGTCCTCGCCCGGGCGGCGCAACCATTGCCGACCGAGCTCGGCACCCTCGATGCCATCCACCTCGCCACCGCGCTCCTCTGGAGCGAGCGCAGCGGCGCCGGTCTGGTCATGGCCACCCACGATGTCGCCCTGGGAACTGCCGCGAGGGCATGCGGCCTGAGAGTCGTCGGCGGAGCGGCTTGACGGAGCCGGGCGGGGTCCCTAGAGTACGACGCGGGGAGGCACGCGACCATGAGACGTCCCGCGCTCCCGGCCCTGGGGGCCCTCCTGATCCTGCTCTCGCTCGCGGCGTGGGCCGTGGCCGCCGAGCCGTGCGCGCACCGCGGCAAGCTCGACCCGCTCTACTGCGACGAAAATCACGATCTGCTCGCCGACCCGCCCAAGGACCGCTCGAAGCTCGTCAACCCCGACCCGCTGATCTTCTCCTACGTGCCCGTCGAGGAGCCCGCCGTGTACGAGGCGGCGTGGAACGACTTCCTCAGGCACCTCGAGAAAGTGACGGGCAAGAAGACGAAGTACTTCGGGCTGCAGAACTACGCGGCGCAGATCGAGGCGATGCGCTCGGGCCGGCTCCACCTCGCCGCCTACTCGACCGGGAGCGTGCCCTACGCCGTCAACGTCGCGGGCGCGGTCCCGTTCGCCATCATGGCCGACGTGAAGGGGGGCCCGCGCGGCTACCACCTGGTCGTCGTCGTCCACGCCGCGAACGACAAGATCAAGTCGATCGCCGACCTGCGGGGCAAGCGCGTCGCCCACGTCTCGCAGACCTCGAACTCCGGCCACCAGGCGCCCGTCTACTTCTTCTCCAAGATGGGCGTCGTGCCCGGCAAGGACTACCAGATCGTCTTCTCGGGCAAGCACGACAACAGCGCGCTCGGCGTCGTGAACGGCGACTACGACGCGGCTGCCGTCGCCGACACCGTGATCGAGCGGATGGTGAACCGCGGGGTGCTCAAGCCGGGCGACCTCAAGGTGATCTACACGTCGCCGGTCTTCCCCACGGCGGGGTTCGTCTACGCGCACACCCTCGAGCCGCGGCTCGTGGAGAAGCTCAAGGAGGCGTTCACGAGCTTCAGGTTCGAGGGCACGAGCGTGGGCAAGGAGTTCAAGGACGCAATCGGCTTCCTTCCCCTGAACTACGCGAAGGACTGGGAGCCGGTCGTCGGCATCCTCGAGGCCAACGGCGTCGTCTTCAGCAAGGACTCGCCGGAGTACAAGAAGCTCCAGAAGCCGACGCGCGAGTAGCCGGCGCCCGTCGTGCTCGAGGTCACGGGGCTCGAGAAAACCTACCCTACCGGCGACCGCGCCGTCCGCGGCGTCTCGTTCACCGTCGACGGGAGCGACGCCGTCTTCATCATCGGGCCCTCCGGCGCCGGGAAGTCCACCCTCCTCCGCTGCGTCAACCGGCTCATCGAGCCCGACCGGGGCTCCGTCCGGCTGGACGGTCACGAGCTGACGACGCTCGACGGCGCGCGCCTGCGCGGGGCGCGTCGCGACATGGCGATGATCTTCCAGGAGTTCAACCTCGTGGAGCGGCTCACGGTGATGGAGAACGTACTCTCCGGGCGCCTCGGATACGTGTCGCTCTGGAAGGCCTGGCGCCGCCGATTCCCGCCGGGGGACGTGGCGGCGGCCTTCGTGACGCTCGCCCGCGTCGGCCTCGAGGGCTTCGAGAACAAGCGCGCCGACGAGCTGTCGGGCGGGCAGCGCCAGCGCGTCGGGATCGCGCGGGCGCTCGTGCAGCGACCGAAGATCCTGCTCGTCGACGAGCCGACGTCGAGTCTCGACCCCCGCACCTCCGAGAGCGTGATGGCGCTCATCGTCGGGCTCGCCGCGGAGGACGGGATCCCGGCGCTGGTCAACACTCACGACGTCCCGCTGGCCCGCGCGTTCGCCAAGCGGGTCATCGGGCTCCGCGCCGGGGAGCTCGTGTACGACGGGCCGGTGGACGGGCTCACGGAGGTGGTGCTCGAGTCGATCTACGGCGGCGCGCTCCCCGCCGACGAGGGCGGGACGCCGTGAGGGCGCGAACCTGGCGGCCGCCGTCCGTCTGGCCCCGCCCCTGGATGGGGAGCGCGCTCTCGCTGGGTGTCGTCCTCTTTCTCGCGTGGAACGCCGTGAACCTCCAGATCGACCCGGCCCGCATCGCCCGCGGGCTCTCCCGCTTCGGTGACGTCGCGGCCAAAGCGCTCCCCCCCGACTTCCACCGGTTCGGCCTGCTCGCGAGCGGCGTCTGGGAGTCCGTCGAGATCGCCACGCTCTCGACGCTCGCCGGGGTGGTCCTGGGCATCCCGGTCGCCGTCCTCGCCGCGCGCAACGTCGTGCCGCTCCCCGTCTACGCCGGCGGCCGCGCCACCATCACCGTGGGCCGGACCTTCCACGAGCTGATCATCGCCATCCTCTTCGTCAAGGCGGTCGGCTTCGGGCCCCTGGCCGGCGTGCTGACGCTCACCGTGAACTCGGTGGGCTTCTTCTCGAAGCTCCTCGCCGAGCAGATCGAGACCATCGATCGCGGGCAGATCGAGGCGATCCGCGCGACCGGGGCCTCGCGGGGCGCGGTGCTGCTCTTCGGCGTCCTGCCGCAGGTGCTGCCCCGGATCATCGGGCTCAGCGTGTACCAGTGGGACATCCACTTGCGGCAGTCGACGATCATCGGGATCGTGGGCGCCGGGGGCATCGGCGCGACCCTCTACAACGCCTTCGCCCGGTACGACTACGACTTCGTCCTGGCGATCCTGATCGTGATCGTCGCGATCGTGGTCGTCGGGGAGACGGTGAGCGCCGTGGCCAGGCAGAGGGTCCAGTGAGGACGTGGCGGCGCTTCACGCCGGCGCAGCGGGCCGCGCGCACGCTCGGCGAGGTGGCGCTCGTCTCGATCAGCGTCTGGATGCTGGCGCGGCTGGGCATCCGCTGGGAGTTCCTCGCCGACGCCCCGACCCAGATCGGCGACCTCCTCGGCCGGATGTTCCCGCCCGAGTGGGGCTTCGCCCCGGCGCTCGTCGACCCGCTGATCCAGACGCTGAACATCGCCACCCTCGGCACGGCGCTGGCCGTCCTCCTGTCGATCCCCGTCGCGTTCCTCGCGGCCCGCAACACGAGCCCGAACGCGGGGACCTACGCGCTCGGCCGGCTCGTGATGGTGGTGAGCCGATCGGTGGACACGCTCATCTGGGCGCTCGTCTTCATCATCATCGTGGGGCCCGGCTCGCTGGCGGGGGTGCTCGCCATCTCGGTGCGGTCGATCGGCTTCGTCTCGAAGCTCTTCGCAGAGGGCGTCGAGGAGATCGACCGCGGGCAGGTCGAGGCGATCGCCGCGACGGGGGCTGGCCGGTGGCAGACGCTCCTCTTCGCCGTCGTCCCCCAGGTCCGGCCGGTCTTCGCGGGCGTCTGCATCTACCGGTGGGACATCAACATCCGCGAGTCCACGGTGCTGGGCATCGTCGGCGCCGGCGGGATCGGCTTCGCGCTGAACGAGGCGATCCTCGGGCTCGAGTGGAGCCGCGTGGGCCTGATCCTCACGATCATCCTGGTCGTGGTGATCGTGTCCGAGGCCGGCTCGGCGCTCCTGAGGAAGCGCGTCACCTGAGCGGGCCCGGGGGAGCGCCGCACGCGCGCCGCGCCGCGGTCTCGCTCGCGATCGCGGCCGTCACGCTCGCCACCCAGAACGGCATCGTGATGGCGTTCGCGGTGCTCTACCTGCCCCTCATCGCCGAGTTCGGCGGCTCGCGCGCGGAGGTCGCCACGGTGCACTCGGCGGTGCTACTGCTCGGGGGGTTCGGCGGTCCGCTGATCGGCTGGGCGCTCGATCGCCTCGGGCCCCGCCGGCTCTTCCAGTGGGGCGCGTTGCTGGCCGCGGGCGCGTTCCTCGCGGCGAGCCGGGTCACGTCGCTCGGGGCGCTCGTGGTCGTGTACGGGATCGTCGGCGGCCTCGGCCTCGCCGCGCTCGGCAGCCAGGCCAACATGGTCGTCGCCGCCCTCTGGTACCCGGGCGCGCGCGGGCGGGCGATCGCCGTCGCCGACCTCGGCACAGGGTTCGGCGCGTTCTGCTTCATCCCCCTCGCCCAGGCGCTCGTCAGCGGTGTGGGCTGGCGCGCGACGCTGCTCGCCTGGGCCCTGCTCCTCGTCGCGATCGTGGTGCCGCTCAACGCGTTCCAGCGGTTGCCGGCCGTCGCCCCGCTCCCGGCGGGCGGCGACGGCGCGCATGAGCCCCCGGCGTGGACGCTCGGCCGGGCGGTCGGGTCCGCGCCGTTCTGGTGGCTCGCGCTGATGCGCTTCTCCGCCGCGTGCGCCTTCCCCCTGATCAACACCCACATGGTGGCGTACGCGGTCGGGCAGGGGATCGCGCCGGCCGCCGCGGCGACGGCGCTCGGCAGCGTCAGCCTCGTCAGCCTCGCCGGGCGCCTGGCGACGGGCTGGCTCTCCGACCGGATCGGGCGCGCGCCGACGCTCACGATCGCCTACACGAGCGCCGCGCTCGGCATCGGCTGCCTGGCGCTCCTGGCCGCGACGGGATCACCAGCGGCGCTTGTCCTCTATGTCCTCTTCTACGGGCTCGCGCAGGGATCGTCGGGGATCATCGCTTCCGCGCGCGCGGCCGACGTGTTCGCGGGGTCGTCGTTCGGCGCGATCTACGGGTGGCTCACGCTCGCGATCGGGCCGGGCGAGGCGCTCGGCGCGTGGGTCGGCGGGAGGATCTTCGACGCGACCGGCAGCTATCTGCCGGCGCTCGCCTTCGCCCTGGGCGCGCTCGGCGCCGGCGTGGTCGCGATCTGGCGCGTGCGGCCCGACCCGCAGCGAGGAGCGTCGGCGGGATGACTCGTGCCTTCGAGCGGCGACTATCCCGGGGCCGAATTCAAGTTCGGCAGCCAGTGAATAGTCTCTCGCCTTTATGATCTTCGTCGCGGAACTCGACAACACCGCTCGTGCCCGTATCGAGGACGCCAAGGCGCTCCTCAGGGCCGGCCGCTTTGACGGCGCCACCTATCTTTGCGGCTACGCCGTCGAGGTAGCGCTCAAAGCTCGGATATGCCGGACTCTCAACTGGACAGAGTTTCCCAGCACCGGCAGCGAGTTCCAGGCCTACAGAAGCTTCCAGACCCACGAACTCGACGTTCTGCTGCGCCTTTCGGGGCAGGAGGCGCGGATCAAGCAGAACCACTTTCCACTCTGGAACGCCGTGGCCATGCGGAAAGTCGAGTCGCGATACAATGTTGTCGGCACGGTGCAGGAAGCTGACGCAAACGCGATGATTCAAGCAGCCGAGGAGCTAGTGGCGGTTCTATGACGGTGCCCGAGCTCACAGAGAAGTTCGCCGAACTCGAATCGCATATTGCCGAGGAGAAGGGGCCCTTCGCGCTCTTCGCCCTCTTCATGCGCGAAGACGCTCCGGATCGTTGGGACTTGATCGTTTCGGCTCCGTGGGCCGGAGATGACAAGCGAAGCGTCGTCGACTATTTCGTCGGTCAAATCAAGTCAAGACTTGGCGAGCAGGGTCTGACTCGCCTATCGCGGATCGTCGTCATCAACCCCCAGGACGCCGCCGTTCAAGCCCTGAACCGTGCGATTCAGATTGAGCATGGCCGGGTCGAAGTGAGAGACAGCAACTTCTTTGGCCTGACCGTCAAGCACGCGTACATCATCACATCACAGCGGCCTCAAGCACCGGCGGCGGCGTAGCAGCCGAACAAGCGGCTGGAGCGGCCCGGCGCCAAACGCTTCCCAGCATGCGACGGCCCGAAGCGCCGGCCGCTCAGCCGGGCGTTAGGCAGCGCATCGGGTCCCGAGAGGACTCATGTCGAACGAGGAAGTCTACGCGGCCGGGTTACTGAATCGCGCTCTGGATCCGGCCACGCAGCCGCCCGAGATCCAAGCCTTCTTGCAGGCTGAGCTCGACCTCCTGCACGACGTCATCACGGAAAGGATGCGGGTGATCGATGTTGGCTGCGGGACCGGACGGCATCTGCTCCTGCTCAGGGACCGCCTCCGACTCGGGGTCGGAGTGGACTATGAGCATAGCTACATCGCGGAGGCGAACCGTCGCGCCGGCGGTCGCCACCTGCACTTCGTCACCGCCGATGCGACCGCCATGCCCGTCCTGGCGGCGTTTGACTTCGCGATGTGCCTCACCAACACTTGGGGGACCATGAGTGACAAGGGCGGCGTTCTGAGAGAGATGCGGCGAGTGGCTCCCAGGCCTGACACGCGGCTCCTGTCGGTCTATTCGGAGGCCTCAGTGCCGTCCCGTCGAGAATGGTATCGCCGGTTGGGACACGCCGTATTGGAGGAGACTCGCGAGTATCTGGGGACAGAAGGCGGCTTTCGGTCCGAGCACTTCTCTGAGGCTCGGCTTCGGAGTCTCGTGGGCGAGTGTATCATTCATCCGATCGCTGATATTGCCTACGTCGTCACGTTCTGATTCTCTGCCTAATTCCCAGAGCGTCGGGCGTCTTGTGACCCGTAACGTTCTGGGTTACACTGATCCCGGGTGATCCGCGGGTTCCGGCACAAGGGGTTGACCAAGTTCTTCGAGACCGGGTCAAAGGTCGGCATCCAGCCACAACATGCTGAACGGTTGCGCCTGGCCTTGGGCCGGTCGAGCGCCGCCACTTCGCCACAAGACATGGCACTGCCTGGGTTGAACCTTCATCCCCTCGGAGGTGACCGCAAGGGCACCTGGGCTGTCTCGGTAAGCGGCAACTGGAGGGTCACCTTCAAGTTCGTTGAGAAGGATGCTGACGCGGCCGACTACGAGGACTACCACTGACGGAGTATCCGATGCGCATGCATAATCCACCTCATCCGGGCGAGATCATCAAGACTCTTTGTCTTGAGCCACTCGGCGTCACCGTGACGCAGGCCGCAGCGGCTCTAGGAGTGAGCCGCAAGACCCTTTCCGCGATCCTGAATGGCCGTGCCGGAATCAGCCCCGAAATGGCGGTCCGTCTGTCCATTGCCTTTGGCACGTCCTCCGAGAGCTGGCTCAACCAGCAAACGCAATACGACCTCTGGCATGCCGAGCAGCGTCGGAAGCAACTCAAGGTCGCCAAGCTTGCGTCGGCGTAGAAGACGCCCAACAACGCGCTCCATCGGACCGGGGCTCGCGTTGCTCGCTTCGGCCGGTGAGCGCGAGCGTTCGGCGGCACTGCGGTCGAAGAGACTGTTGAGCTGAAGATGAAACATGCGGTCGCCTCTACGACAGCGGGAGCCTGCTGCTGGCCTCCTGTGCGATGCATCCGTCTTACTGGGCACCCTATCCGGTCTCAAGTCCTACGGCATCTGTTGCGTCCGTTACGGTGAAGGGATCCATCCTGGAGTCGAGGTTCATGTCGGAATTGGCGACTCCGTGAAGAGAGGACAGCTGCTGGGCCTGTCCGGCTGGGACGATAAGGGACGGCGACCACGCGCGAGAGCTGGTTGCCCGGGCGAGGGCGAACGAGCGTGCCCTGCCCACCGACGTAACGCCGAATTGGCCGTGGTGGGTCCCCATCAAACCAGGTCATGTGACGGTCAGCGGCCAGTTGGGCGATGACACGTCAGGTCATCGCCGTCGAGGTTGCAGTAATTTAGCCGGGCCGGTCGGAATCGACGTACAGCTCGATCTCGTGACCGTCGGGGTCGCGGACCGAGAACGAGCTGGCGGTCTCGCCGAAGGGGGCGAGGCCGTGAGCCTCCACCCAGCGGCGCGCGGCCTCGAGGTCGTCGAGGGACCGGCCGACGTCGAACGCGATGTGGTAGAGGCCGGGGACGCCCTTCGGCTGCGGTCCCGGGCCCTCCGCCCGCGCGACCTCGCACGAGACATCGTGGTGGTGGACGCCGGCGGAGAAGAAGGCGATCCGTCCGCCCTTGGCCGTGCCCGTTTCTCGAAGCCCGAGCAGGTCGCGGTAGAAGCGGCGGGTCGCCTCGAGATCGCGGACGAACAGCGACACGTGGCCCAGCTCGCGCACCCGCACGCGTGACGGGCCCGCGCTCGCCGCGGCGCCCGGCCTCGACGGTGTCTGCATCGCGCGGGTAGTGTACCATTGGCTGGTCATGGCTGATTCCGAGTCGGCGGCCTACACCCGGACCGCCGCGTCCCCGCTCATCGTCCAGGCTGCCGAGCGCGTCCGACCCAACGCGAAGCTGATCGCGCTCCTGGCGCTCGGCCACCTCGTCATCGACGTGAACCAGGGCTCGCTGCCGGCGATCCTGCCGTTCCTCCGCGCCGCGCACAAGCTGTCGTACGCCGAGGCCGGCACGATCGTCCTGATGGCGAACCTCACCTCGTCGGTCATCCAGCCGCTCTTCGGCTACTTCTCCGATCACACGGCCCGGCGCTGGCTCCTGCCGGCCTCGGTGTTCGTCTCCGGCGTGGGGCTCGGGCTGACGGGCGTCGCCCCCGGCTACGGCATCCTCCTGATGCTCGTCGTCGTGATGGGCCTGGGCGTCGCCGCGTACCATCCCGAGGGCTTCAAGACGGCGACCGGCGTGGCCGGCGACCGGAAGGCGACGGCGCTGTCGTGGTTCTCCCTCGGCGGGAACATCGGCCTGGCCCTGGGCCCGCCCCTGATCACGACGCTGGTGACGGGCATCGGCCTCGCCGGGAGTCTCGGGATGCTCGTGCCCGCGACGGTCGTGGCGGCGCTGCTCACCGCCGTGCTCCCGCTCCTGACGCGGACGTCCCACGCGCCCTGCGCCGCGGCGGCGGAGCCCCGGCGCGGCGTCAACATGCCCGGCGCGATGGCGCTCCTGATCCTCGTCGTCACGATCCGGTCGTGGACGCAGCTCGGGTTCACGACGTTCGTGCCGTTCTACTACGTCGACTACCTCGGGGCCGATCCCCGCCTGGTCGGGCCGCTGCTCTTCGTCTTCCTCGGCGCGGGCGCGCTCGGGACCATCATCGCCGGGCCGCTCGCCGACCGCTGGGGCCCGCGCCCGTTCATGGTGTGGGTCTTCATCGCCGCCACGCCGCTCGGGCTCCTCTTCCTCAACACGAGCGGCGTCCTGGCGTTCGTCGCCCTCGGCCTCTTCGGCGCCGTCCTCGTGTCGACCTTCACGGTCTCCGTGGTCCTCGGCCAGGCCTACCTGCCGCGGAACACCGGGATGGCGTCGGGACTCATCGTCGGGTTCGCCATCGGCACCGGTGGTCTCGGCGTCACGTTCCTCGGCTGGCTGGCCGACCGCCACGGGCTGCCGCTGGCCCTCTGGATCAGCGCGCTGATGCCCCTCGCGGGGTTCCTCGTGGCGCTCACGCTGCCGGCACCGCGAGACCGCGAATCTCGGCTCCCGTGAACGAAGGCCTCCCGTTCCAGGACGGCGAGCAGGTGCTCCTCACCGATCAGCGGGGCAAGCGCCACCTGATCTTCCTGCGCAAGTCCGAGACCTTCCACGCGGACCGCGGCTGGATCGCCCACGACGCCATCATCGGCCAGTCGGACGGCACCTGGGTGCGCAGCTCGATGGGGCTGCGCTATCTGGCGCTCCGGGCGACGCTCGCCGAGTACGTGCTCGAGATGCCGCGTGGCGCCCAGGTCATCTACCCGAAGGATCTCGCGATGATCATGTTCTGGGCCGACATCTATCCGGGATGCCGCGTCCTCGAGGCGGGCACCGGATCGGCCGCCCTCACGCTCGCCCTGCTGCGCGCGGTGGGCCCGGAGGGGAGGGTCATCACCTACGAGCAGCGTGACGAGTTCGCGCGCCGCGCCCTCGCGAACATCCACACGCGGCTCGGGGAGGTCACGACCCTGACGGTCCGGCTCCGGCCGGTGGAGGACGGCATCGGCGACGAGGAGCCGGTGGACCGCGTGATCCTCGACCTGCCCGAGCCGTGGCGGTTGACGGACGCGGTGGCCGGGGTGCTGCGGCCGGGAGGGATCTTCCTCTCCTACGTGCCGACGATCATCCAGTCCCACCAGATCTCCGAGACGCTGCGTCGCGACCGGCGCTGGGCGCTCGTCGAGACGTTCGAGACCCTGGTGCGGCCCTGGAACATCGAGGGCCAGTCGGTGAGGCCGTTCCACCGCATGGTCGCGCATACCGGGTTCATCACGGTCACGCGCCGGGTCGTGCCCGAGGAAGGCTCCCCGCCCCCGCCGCCCTTCCCGGACCGCGAGGAGGGCGCGTGATCACGTTCATGCGGAGGCACCGCCGGAGCCTCCAGGTCGGCCTGCTCATCGTGATCGCGGCCTTCGTCGCGTCCCTCTTCGTGTTCGGCGCGGGCGGCTTCGGCGGCGCGGACCGGGACGCGGTCGCGACGGTCAACGGCGAGCCGATCCAGCTCGAGCGCTACCAGCGCCGGTACCAGGCGTACCTCGACGCCTATGCCCAGATGTACCGTGACCGGTTCTCGGCGGAGATGGCGGAGCGGCTCGGGCTGCCGCAGCAGGTCGTCAACGACCTGATCCAGGAAGCGGTCATCGTCCAGCGGGCGCGCGCCGAGGGGCTCGAGGTCTCCGACGAGGAGCTCAACGCCCAGATCCAGGCCGTGGCCGCCTTCCACGAGGCGGGCCGGTTCTCGCTCAAGCGCTATCAGGAGTTCCTGCGGCGGCGCGGGGTCTCCGCGACGCTCTTCGAGGGGGACGTCCGCCGCGAGCTGACGCGGATCAAGATGGAGAGCGCGGTCAAGGGCGGGGTGAAGGTCTCGGAGTCGGAGATCGAGCAGGCCTTCGTGCGCGAGCGCGAGGAGATCCGCGCCGCCTGGGCCCTCGTCGAGGTGGCGCCGCTCGCGGCGTCCATGACGGCCGGGGACGAGGAGCTCGGGGCGTACCTCCGGGAGCGCGAGGCCGAGTTCCGCCAGCCCGAGCGCCGGCGCGTGCAGTACGTGCTGCTCGCCACCAAGGACTTCACGCGGCCGGTCCCGGACGCAGAGGTCGAGAAGTACTACAAGGAGCACGCGGCCGAGTTCGAGACGCCGCGCCAGGTGCGGGCCGCCCACATCCTCGTGCGCGTGCCGGAGACCGGCGGCAGCGAGGCGGAGGACCGGGCCCGGGCCAAGGCCGTCGAGGTCATCCGGCGCGCCAGGGCCGGGGAGGACTTCGCCAAGCTCGCGCGCGAGGTGAGCGAGGACCCGAGCGTCGCCACCAACGGCGGGGATCTCGGCTTCGTCAGCAAGGGAGAGATGGTGCCGCAGTTCGAGCAGGCGGTCTTCGCGCTCCGGAAGGGCGAGGTGTCGGCGGAGCCGGTGCGCACGCCCTTCGGCTTCCATGCCGTCAAGGTGGCCGACGTCCGCGAGGGGGGGACGAAGCCCCTGTCGACGGTGGCCGCGCAGATCCGCGAGCGACTCTCGGCCGACGCGGCCCAGCGGAGCGCCCGGGCCCGAGCCGACGAGGTCAGGGCGGCGCTCCAGGCGGCGCCGGACTTCATGGCCGAGGCGAGGAAGCTCGTCCTCTCGCCCGTGGAGACCACCGTCGCGCGCATCGACCGCGGGCTCGGGCTCGGCAGCCCCGATCCCATGGAGGAGACGGCGTTCGGGCTGGCGCTCGGGGGCGTCTCGGCGCCCGTGCCCACGCCCGCCGGCTGGATCGTGCTGAAGAACGTCGAGCGGCTCCCCGCGGCCGTCCCGCCCCTCGGCGAGATCAGGGACAAGGTTGCCGCGGCCGTGAAGCGCCGGAAGGCCGAGACCGAGGCGCTCGCGCGCGCCGGGCGGATCGCTGGAGACGCCAAGGGGGGCGACCTCCTCGCCGTCGCCCGGAAGGCCGGCGCCACGACAGGAGAGACGCCGCGCTTCTCGCGCGGGAAGCCGGCGGAGAAGCTCCCGGGCGACGCGATGCTGGCCGGGCTGCAGACCCCGCTGGGTGGCGTGACCGCGCCCGTCCGGACGACCCAGGGCTTCTACGTGCTGAAGGTGCTCGAGCGGGTCCCGCCGGATCCCGGCGATCTCGCGAAGGAGCGCGAGCGGATCGGGCGCGACCTCCTCGCTCTCAAGCAGAGTCAGGCGTGGGAGGCGTGGGTCACTGGCGCGCGGGCGAGCGCAAAGGTCGAGGTGTCCGGGCGCTTCCAGCCCAGACGCGGCTGAGCCGGGGGAAGCGTATCCACGAGAAGATCCGGAGCCCCCGGAGGTCGTCGAACATCGAGTAGAACACCGGCGTCGCGATCAGGGTGACGAGCAGGCAGAGCGCCTGACCGCCGACCACGACGGTGGCGAGCGAGGCCCGGGACGCCGAGCCGTCGCCCCGGCCCAGCGCCACCGGCAGCATCCCCATGATGATCGCGAGGGACGTCATGAGGATCGGCCGGAGCCGCGCCCGGTCCGCCTCCAGCTGCGCCTCGAGCCGCGTGAGCCCGCGCTCCCGGAGGACGTTCGTGTAGTCCACCTGGAGGATCGCGTTCTTCTTGACGACCCCGCCCAGCAGGAAGAGCCCCATGATCGAGTAGATGTTCAGGGTCTTCCCGAGCACGAGCAGCGTGAGGAGCCCGAAGGGCACGGCCAGGAACATCGACACCATGATCGTGATCGGGTGGACGAACGACTCGAACTGCGCCGCCAGCACGATGTAGATGAACGCGAGCGAGAGGAGCAGCGCCACGAGGAAGTTCGAGATCGCCTCCTGCAGGAGCTTGCCGCGCCCGCTCGTCACGATCCCGTACTCGGGCGGCATCTGCTGCTTGCGAACGGCGACGAACGCTTCCTTGAACGCCTCCGCGAGCGGCTTCTCGTAGAGGTTCGAGATGATCGTGACCGAGCGTTCCTGCGCGTACCGCTCGATCTGTCCCGGGCTCATGCCGCTCTCGAGCCGCGTGAGGTTCGAGAGCCGGACGAGACGCCCGTCGCCCGTGGGCACCCAGAGGTTCGCGACGGCGGCGGGATCGGTCCGGTACTCCTCCCGGAGCCGGAGCCGCACGTTGTACTGCTCGTCCAGCTCGCGGTAGAAACCCACCTTCTCGCCGCCGACCATCGTGCGGAGCGCCGAGGCAACCGCGTCGACGCGGACCCCGAGGTCGGACGCCTTCGCCCGGTCGATGCGGACCTGGACCTCGGGCTGGCGGTACGCCTGGGCGATGTCCAGGTCGACGAAGCCGGGCTTCGCGGCCAGCTCCTTGATCACGTTCCGCGCGTATTGCTCGAGCCGTGCGAGGTCGGGGCCCCGCAGGATCAGGTTGAACGGCGTCTGCCGGAAGCCGCCACCGCTGATCAGGCTGAGCTGCTGGGCGCTGACGCGCATCCCCGGGAAGGCGGCGAGGCGCTGGCGGACCTCCTGCTTGATCTGCTCCTGGGTGCGCTCGCGCTCGCGGAGGTGCTTGAGCCCGACGGAGATCGAGATGTCGGTGACGTTGGTCTGGAACTGTCCACGGACGCCGATGGTCGAGAAGAGGGTCACGACCTCTGGGACCCGGCGGATCTCCGTCTCCATCTGCTCCAGCAGCTCGGCGGTGCGCGCCAGCGACGAGCCCGGCGGCGCCTCGGCGAGGACTTCGAACTCGCTCATGTCGTCGTCGACAACGAACTCGAGCTTCGAGTTCGTGAGGAGGAACCAGCCCGCCACGAGGATCGCGGCGCTCAGGAGCCCCACGACCCAGCGGTGCCGGAGGCACCAGCCGAGCAGGCGCTCGTACCAGTGCTCGAAGGCGCGGTAGAAGCGTCCCTCGACCGCCTCGCCGCCCCTGTCGCCGGGCTGGCGCGCGGCGAAGATGCGGGCGCCGAGCATGGGCGTCAGCGTGAAGGCGACGAGGAGCGAGACCATGATCGCGAACGTCGCCGTGAGGCCGAACGCGTGCCAGAACGTGCCGACGAGCCCGCCCATGAAGGCGACGGGCAGGAAGATCACCACGAGCGAGAG
>JACQWC010000102.1 GCA_016209635.1 Candidatus Rokuibacteriota bacterium
CGCCAGCACCGTGCCGGCTCCCGGTTCCGCGGCGGCCGTCGCGCTTCCGGCGCGCCGCAACACCGCCTTGATGCGGGCCAGCAGCACGCGCGGGTTGAACGGCTTGGCGATGTAGTCGTCGGCGCCCATCTCGAGCCCGACGACCCGGTCCACCTCGTCCGTCTTCGCGGTCAGCATGACGATGGGCACAGCCGCCGTCCTCGGATCGCCACGGATGCGGCGGCAGATCTCGAGGCCGTTCATCTCCGGCAGCATCAGGTCGAGCACGATGAGGTCGGGGACCGCCACCCCGAGCTCGCGCAGCGCCTCCTCCCCGGTGGCGGCGCTGCGGCACCGGAAGCCCTCCCGGGCGAGGTGGAGGGCGACCAGCTCGCGGATGTCCGGTTCGTCCTCGACGATCAGTACGTCCCCGACCATCAGGCCCGGCGCGCCGTCAGCGTCCGCGGAACCTCGGCGGCCGCTTCTCCTTGAAGGCGCGCACGCCTTCCGCGTGATCGGCGGTCTCGCGCACGATGGCCATGTGGGAGGAGACGAGGTCCAGATGCGTGCGCAGGTCGAGCCGGAGGCTCTGGTAGACGAGACGCTTGATCATCCGGATCGGGATCTGGGGCCCGGCCGCGATCTGGCCAGCGAAGGCGTAGGTCGCGTCGCGTAGCTCGGCGGCCGAAACGACGCGGTTGACGATGCCGAGGCGCAGCGCCTCCGCGGCCTCGACGAAGTCCGCCGTCCAGAGCAGCTCGAGCGCCTTCGCCGCGCCGACGAGCCGCGGGAGGAAGTAGGTGTCGCCGTCGCCTGGCACCAGGCCCACGCGGACGTAGCCCGTCGAGAAGCGGGCCTCGTCCGACGCGATCCGGACATCGCACATGAGGCACATGCCCATGCCGGCGCCGACGGCGAGGCCGTTGACCATCGCGATCACGGGCTTGTCCATCGCCTCGAGCGTCCTCGGCACCCGGTGGATGTTCTCCCAGAGCTGGTTCTTGTTCTCGAGCGGCGTGGGCTTCCCTTCCTTCATGCGCCCGACGTCCCCACCCGCGCAGAAGGCGCGCCCGGCGCCCGTCACGACGACCACGTTCACGTCGTCGTCGGCCTGGGCGTCGGCGAGCGCCTTCGCCCACGCGTCGATCATCGCGGCCGTGAACGCGTTGAGCTTGTCGGGGCGATTCAGCGTGATCGTCGCGATCTTGTCCTTGACCTCGTAGAGCAAGTCGCTCATGGCGACGTGTCCTTTCCCGCCGCGAAGAGATGCCACTCGCCGAGGACTCCCTTCAGGGCGTACGTGCCGCGGTACTCGAACCTGAGCCCCGAGCCCGCCACGAGGTCCTTCACCGTGCTCGAGACCAGGACCTCGCCGGCCTTGGCCAGGGCGGCGATGCGGGCCCCGACGTGCACGGCGATCCCGCCGAGCTTCACCCACATGACCTCGCACTCGCCGGTGTGGAGGCCGGCGCGGATCTCGAGCCCGAGCGCCCGCACGGCGTCGGCGACGGCGGCGGCGGCCCTGACGGCGCGCGCCGGACCGTCGAAGGCGGCGAGGAACCCGTCCCCCGCGGTGTCGATCTCGCGGCCGCGGAAGCGCGCCAGCTGCTCGCGCACCAGCGCGTGGTGGGAGTCGAGCAGGTCCCGCCAGCGACGGTCGCCCAGCTCGACGGTCTTCCGCGTCGCGTCCACGATGTCGGTGAACATGACGGTGGCGAGGACGCGGTCGGAGAGGCCGGTCCCGCGCTTGTCGAAGAGGATGAGGCGCGAGAAGGAGGCGAGCCGCTGGAGGAACCGGGCCATGGACGGCTCCTCCCAGAAGACCTCGACGTTCGACACCCAGCCCGGCACGAGCACGAGGTCGCGCGGCCCCTCGCCGACGACCTGGTAGGCGATGTTGACGTCGCCGCTGCGCGCGTAGTGCGTCTCGGGCTTCGTGGTCACGCGGCCCTCCGCGCTCAGTCCTTGGGGAGGCCGAGCACGCGCTCGGCGAGGATGTTCTTGAGGATCTCGGAGGTTCCGGCGCGGATGCCGCTGGCGCGCGCGAGGAGCGCGTAGAACTCCCACTGGCCCTCGTCGGCCGCCCAGGGAGAGCCGTGGGCGATCTGCGAGGAGGGGCCGAGCACCTCGGTGGCGACCTCCGCGAGCTCCTGGTCGACCTGGCTCCAGAAGAGCTTCGCGGTCGAGCCCTCCGGCCCCGGCTGGCCGCCGCGCAGGATCTTCGTCAGGCTCCGGTACCCGTTGAGCTGGAGCGCCTGCTCGCCGATCCAGAGGTGCGCGACCTTCTGCCGCACGACCGGGTCGCCCGAGCGGCCCCGCTCCTTCGTCAGCCGGACGAGGCGGCGGAGGGCGTTCCGCAGCGAGATGTGACGGATGAAGGTGAGGAGGTCCCGCTCGTATGCCAGGGTGGTGATCGCCACGGACCACCCCTCGTTGAGCTTCCCCACGAGGTTGTCCACCGGGACCCTGACGTTGTCGAAGAAGACCTCGTTGAACTCCGCCTCGCCGGTGATCTGGCGGAGCGGACGGACCGTGATCCCCGGCGTCCGCATGTCGACCAGGAGGAAGCTGATCCCCTTGTGCTTCGGCGCCGCGGCGTCGGTGCGCACCAGGAGGAAGCACCAGTCGGCGACGTGCGCCATGCTCGTCCAGACCTTCTGGCCATTGACCACGAACGTGTCGCCCTCGCGCACGGCACGCGTCTGGAGGTTCGCGAGGTCGGAGCCGGCGTTCGGCTCGGAGAAGCCCTGACACCACAGCTCGTCGGCGGTCAGGATGCCCGGCAGGAACCGCGCCTGCTGCGCGGGGGTCCCGTGCCGCATGAGGGTCGGACCGAGCATCGACAGCCCCCCGCGATTCACGAACTGCGGCGACTCCGCCTGCGCCATCTCCTGATAGAGGATGATCTGCTCGACGATCGACGCGCCCCGCCCCCCGAACGCGGGCGGCCAGTCCATGCCGACGTACCCAGCCCCGTACATCCGCTTCTGCCAGGCGCGGAGCTGGCGGACCTCCTCGCGGTCAGCCCGCGAGGCGGCGAACGCGCGCCCGCGGAGGTCGTCCGGCACGTTGGCCTCGAGCCAGGCGCGGACGTCCTTGCGGAACGCCTCCTGCGCAGCCGTGAAGTCGAAGTCCATCTACCGAGCGCCTCCATTGTAGCGGGGGCCTCGAGACCGGCGCGGATCGTGGGTGGTCTGAGACAGGTGGGTGCCGGCTCCGTTCGGCGCGTGCGAACACGCGCGCGTCACTGCATGACCACGCCGCCGTCGACGTTGAGCGCCTGCCCGGTGATGTTCCGCGCCTCGTCGGAAGCGAGGAACACCGCGGTCCAGCCGATGTCCTCCGGCGTCTGTTCGCGCTTCATCGGGACCAGGTCGCTCACGCGCTTCTCGAACACCTGGCGCGGGGTCATCCCGGCGAACGCGGGGTTCGTGGCGGCGATGTGCGCGGCCAGCTTCTCCCAGAAGGCCGTGTAGAGAACGCCGGGGCAGATCGCGTTCACCGTGACCCCGTACGGGGCCAGCTCCTTGGCGACGACGCGGGTGAAGGTGATGACGCCCATCTTGGCGACGCTGTAGGGCGGCATCGTCAGCGCCGAGATCGGCCCCGCGATCGAGGCGATGTTGACGATCCGCCCCGCGCGGCGCTCGATGAAGTATGGCGCGATCGCCCTGGAGGTGAGGAACACCGACTTGGTGTTGACGGCGAAGGTCCGGTCCCAATCCTCCTCGGTGTTGTTCGTGAACGGCATCCCCGGCGCCGACGCCGCGCCCGCGTTGTTGACGAGGATGTCGATCCTGCCGAGCGCGTCGCGCGTCCGGTCGACCATGCCCTTCACGTCGGCGGCGCTGGTCACGTCCGTCTTCATGGCGACGGCGCGGCGCCCGAGCGCCTTGACCTCGTCCGCGACCTTCTCCGCGTTGAGGACCTGGATGTCGGGGATGGCGACGTCCGCGCCCTCGCGCGCCATCGCGAGCGTGATCCCACGTCCGATGCCGCTCCCGCCGCCCGTCACGATCGCAACCTTGCCGGCAAGTCGCATGCGACTCTCCTTTGTAGCGGCGTCCGCGAGGCCGGCTCCCTCCGTGGGTGGCCCGAGCGAGGCGCGCCCCGGCGCCGTCCGTCCTCTATAATTGATGCTTCGGAGGGGACCATGACAGCACACCAGCTCAGGAGCCGCAACTGGTTCGGCCGGACCGATCTCGACGGGTTCGTCCATCGCTCGTGGCTCAAGACCGAAGGCTTCAGCGACCTCGTCTTCGACGGCCGGCCCGTCATCGGCATCGCCAACTCCTGGTCGGAGCTGACGAACTGCAACGCGCACCTGCGGCAGGTCGCCGACGCGGTCAAGCGCGGCGTCTGGAGCGCGGGCGGCTTCCCCCTCGAGTTCCCGACGATCTCGCTGGGCGAGGTGCTGATGAAGCCCACCACCATGCTCTTCCGCAACCTGATGGCGATGGACGTCGAGGAGTGCGTCCGGGCCTACCCGCTCGACGCGGTGGTGCTGCTGTCAGGATGCGACAAGACGACGCCGGCCATGCTCATGGGCGCGGCCTCGGCCGACATCCCCGCGATCATGGTCACCGGCGGGCCGATGCTCCGCGGCAAGTGGCGGACCGAGGAGCTGGGCTCCGGCACCGACGCCTGGCGGCTCTGGGCCGAGCGCCGCGCCGGACGCCTCTCCGACGAGGAGCTGTGCGAGGCGGAGTCGTGCATGTCGCGCTCGAGCGGCCACTGCATGGTCATGGGCACGGCCTCCACGATGGCCTCGATGGCCGAAGCCCTCGGTATGACCCTGCCCGGCAACGCCGCGATCCCCGCGCCCGACTCGCGCCGCCTGGCCCAGGCCGAGCTGGCGGGACGCCGCGCCGTGGAGATGGCGCTGGCGGGCGGGCCGAAACCCTCGGAGATCCTGACGGCGCAGGCGCTCGACAACGCGATCCGCGCCGACATGGCGATCGGCGGGTCCACGAACGCGATCATCCACCTCGTCGCCATCGCGGGACGGGTCGGGGTCCCGCTGCCGCTCTCGCGGTTCGACGAGCTGTCGCGCACCACGCCGTTCCTCGTGAACCTCCGGCCGTCGGGGAAGTACCTGATGGAGGACTTCTTCTACGCGGGCGGGCTCCCGGCCGTGATGAAGGAGCTGCTCCCGCTCCTCCACGGCGACGCGCTCACCGTCAACGGCCGCACGATGGCGCAGAACGTCCGCGATGCGCGCTGCGACAACGAGGACGTCATCCGGCCCCTCGGTCTCCCGCTGGCGCCGGAGGGCGGGACCGTGATCCTCTCCGGGAACCTCTGCCCCGACGGCGCCGTCCTCAAGCAGTCGGCCGCCTCCCCGCACCTCCTCGTCCACCGGGGACGCGCCGTCGTCTTCGAGGACCACGCCGATCTTCACCGGAGGATCGACGACCCGTCCCTCGCGATCGACGAGACTGCGATCCTGGTCCTCAAGCACGTCGGCCCGAAGGGCGCGCCCGGCATGCCCGAGTGGGGCGCCGCGCCCATCCCGGCGCGCCTCCTCAAGCAAGGCGTGAAGGACATGGTCCGCATCTCGGACGCGCGCATGAGCGGCACCTCGTACGGCACCGTGGTCCTCCACGTGGCGCCGGAGTCGGCGATCGGCGGGCCGCTGGCGCTCGTGCGCGACGGCGACGAGATCGAGCTGGACGTCCCCAGGCGGAGCCTCACGCTCCGCGTGGCCGACGAGGAGCTGGCCCGGCGGCGCGCCGCCTGGAGGCCGCGACCGCCGCACTTCACCCGCGGCTACGGCCGGCTCTTCCTGGACCACGTGCTCCAGGCCAACGAGGGGTGCGACTTCGACTACCTCCGGGGTCGGACCCCCGTCCGCGCCGAGGACACCGCCGGGCCCTCCCACACCTGACCTCGCCGTCGCCGACGGGAGGCTTCCAGCGCGTCCCGGAGGGACCCGCCGGCGGCGCGGAGCGCGCGCGACGCCGCAGCGGCGGAGAGGCCGGTGCGCGCGATGACGATCGCGACCCGGACGTTTCCGCCCGACTCGGCGAGCACCCGGCGCGCGCGGGGGCGCGACACGCCCGCCAGCTCCGCGACCAGCCCGAGGGCCCGCGCGCGGAGCTTCGTCGAGCGCGGCAGGAGATCGACCATCCGGTTCCCGTAGACCTTGCCGAGCCGCGCCATGCTCGCGGTGGTGAGGGTGTTGAGCACGAGCTTCGTCGCGGTGCCCGCCTTGAGCCGCGTGGAGCCGGCGAGCACCTCGGGACCCGGGCGAGGCGCGATGACGAGCGGTTCGCGCTCGAGCGCGCGCTTCCCCGGGCGGGCGCGGGGCGACGAGCCGGCGGCCGGGTTACAGGCGACGAGCACCGTCCGCGCGCCGGCACGCCGGGCGGCGGCGAGCGCCGAGCGCACGAACGGCGTCACGCCGCTCGCCGACACGCCGACGACGACGTCCCCCCGCCGCACGCGCTGCCGGACCGCACGCGCCGCGGCCGCCCGGTCGTCCTCGGCGCCCTCGCGTGATCTGAAGACCGCCGGTCGACCGCCCGCGATGATGGCTTGAACCAGACGTGGTGGAGTCCCGAAGGTCGGCGGGCATTCCGCCGCCTCGAGGACGCCGAGCCGGCCGCTCGTGCCCGCGCCGGCGAAGAAGAGCCGGCCGCCGCCGCGGAGCGACGTCACGATCAGCTCGACCGCCGCGGCGATCCTCGGGAGGACCCGACGGACGGCCAGCACCGCCCGCCGGTCCTCGCGGTGCATCAGTCGCGCGATCGCGAGCGGGCTCAAGCGGTCGAGATGGCGGCTCGCGCGGTTCGGGCGCTCGGTCGTCAACCGCTCCCAGCGAAAAGGCACGGCCATCCCGCCCGCATGCTACTACTATCTGCCGCATGCGCGTCCAGTCGGGGCTCGAGGCGCTCCTCCACCGCCGGCTCGCCCTCCTCCACGGCCGCCGGCTCGGCCTCCTCGCCCACCAGGCCTCCGTCGACTCCGGATACGCGCACGCCGTTGACCTCCTCCGCGA
Source organism: Candidatus Rokuibacteriota bacterium (assembly GCA_016209635.1). Classification (GTDB taxonomy): domain Bacteria; phylum Methylomirabilota; class Methylomirabilia; order Rokubacteriales; family CSP1-6; genus JACQWC01. The sequence continues at coordinate 6,980 of JACQWC010000102.1, forward strand.
GGTGCGCGGCGCGCGGCTCGTCCGGCTCCTCGCCCCCGAGCACGGTCTCTGGGGCGCCGCGCAGGATCATGCGGCGATTCGAACCAGCCGTGATCCGGTGACGGGGCTCAGCGTCGAGAGCCTCTACGGCCGGCGCCGCGCGCCCACGGGCGCGATCCTCCGCGGGCTCGACGTGCTCGTCGTCGACCTCCAGGATGTCGGCGCGCGCTACTACACCTTCGTCTGGACCATGGCGCTCGCGATGCGGGCCTGCGGGCGGGCCGGCGTGCCGGTCATCGTTCTCGACCGGCCGAACCCGCTCGACGGCGAGGGGATCGAGGGCAACATCCCCGACCCGGCCTTCGCGTCCTTCGTGGGCCTCCATCCGCTGCCGGCGCGTCACGGGATGACGATCGGGGAATTGGCCCGCTACCTGAACGTGGAACACGGGCTCGGGGCGGACCTGACCATGGTGCCCATGCGCGGCTGGCGCCGGGCGATGTCCTGGGAAGACACGGGCCTGCCGTGGGTGGCCCCCTCGCCCAACATGCCCACGCCCGACACCGCGCGCGTCTACCCCGGGGGCTGTCTCGTCGAGGGATCGAACCTCTCCGAGGGGCGCGGGACCACGAGGCCCTTCGAGTGGGTCGGCGCGCCCTTCCTCGACGCCGGTCGGTACGCGGCGCACCTCGACGCGCTCGGCCTCCCCGGCGTCCACTTCCGGCCCGCCCGCTTCGTGCCCACCTTCCACAAGTGGGCGGGCCGCGCCTGCGGCGGCGTCCAACTCCACGTGACCGACCGCGCGCGCTTCAAGCCGTTCCTCACGGGGCTCGCCCTGCTGGCCTCCGCCCGCCGCCTCGCCCCGCGCCACTTCGCCTGGGGCCGCCCGCCGTACGAGTTCGAGCGCCGGCGGCTCCCGATCGACATCCTCCTCGGGACGGACACGCTGCGCCGGGGGATCGAGCGTGACCGGTCGCTCGCCGAGCTGGAGGGCGGCTGGCAGCGCGACCTCGCCCGGTGGAGGCGAAGACGCGCGCGCTATCTTGCGTACGAATGAGGCTCCGGCCGGACGGGGATCAGTCCGAGAAGAGCCGCGAGAAGAAGCCCTTGACGCTCTGGCCGAACGCGACGGCACCGTCGCGCACATTGTCCCAGGCGCTCTTCGCTTGGGGCTCGGCCGCCTTGCCCGACTCTTGCAGCTTCTCGCCGGTGAACTTCGCTCCCTCGACGACGGTCTCGCCGATGCCCTTCGCCGTTTCCTCGACGCCCTCGAGAATCTTTCCGTCGCCGATCTTCTTGGCGCCGGTCTCCACCTGGCGAGTGGCCGCCTTGACCTTCGAGTCGTCGGCCGCCGGCACCGGCGCCGGGCAGAGCAGCACAGCCGACAGAGTGAACAGCGCCCCGAATAGTAGGGTTCTCATCGGGACCCTCCTCTGGATCGCCGTCCCCCTCGCCGCGACCGAGCGGGCGCGATCTGATCCTCATTGTACCCGAGCGCGGCAGCCGGCTCGCCCGGCGCGGGGTCCCGGCACCGATCGGAATCTCCCGACTACAATTCGGACATGACCGACTTCGAGGACCTGGTCGGCGAGCGGTTCGTGATCGGCCTCGGTGGACCGACTCTCCGCGACGCCGACGTCCGGCTCTTTCGCGAAACCCGCGCGGGGGGGGTGATCCTCTACCGGCGGAACTTCGCGAGCCCGGAGCAGGTGATCGCGCTCGTCGAGGACCTCGAGGCGGCGCTCGGCCGCCGGCTCCTCGTCGCGACCGACCACGAGGGGGGCCGCGTGATCATGCTCGGGCGCGGGGTCACGATCTTTCCGGACGGCCTCGCGATGGGGACGGCGGGCGACGCGGCGTTCGCGCACCGCCAGGGGCTCCTCGAGGCGCGTGAGCTGAGGCGGCTCGGCGTCGACCTGAACCTGGCGCCCGTCCTCGACGTGCTCACCGAGCGTTACAGCCCGAACATCGGCATCCGCTCGTACGGCAAGGACCCGACGCTCGTCGCCCGGTACGGCGTCGCGCGCATCCGGGGCATGGCGAGAGGCGGGCTCTCCGCGTGCGCGAAGCACTTCCCGGGCAAGGGCCACTCGCCCCTCGACGCGCACGTGGGCCTCCCGACGATCGAGTCGACCTGGGAGGAGATGCGCGCCACGCACCTCGTTCCGTTCCTCGAGGCGATCGGCGCGGGCGTCGAGTGCGTCATGACTTCCCACCCCGTCTATCCGAACCTCGACCCCTCCGGCGTGCCGGCGACCTTCTCGCGCCGGCTCGTGGAGGAATGTCTGCGAACGGAACTGGGCTTCAGGGGCGTGATCGCCACGGACGATCTTGAGATGGGCGCCATCGGCGAGGTATGCCCGATCGGCGAGGCCGCCGTGCGCGCCGCCGCGGCCGGCCATGACCTCCTGCTCGTCTGTCACACGGAGACCGCGCAGCGGGCCGCCGTCGCGGCGCTCGTCGAGGCCTACGGCTCGGGTGCCCTTCCGGCGCCAGGGCTGGAGGCCGCCGCGGAGCGCGTCCGCAAGCTCCGCGAGCGGCGGGCGGCGCGCCGCGAGGGCGGCCCACCAGGGGCGGAGGTCGACGGGGCACCGCTCGCCAAGGCGATCGCGACGCGCGCGGTGACGCTCGTCGCGCCGGGACCGGCGGACTTCCGGCGCCGCCTGAACGGCCGGGTGGCTGTGATCTTCCCTCGCTTCTCGGAGCTCGCCGGGCGGATCACGATCGAGGAGGAACTCCAGGACGAGCGCCGGTACGTGACGGAGGCCTTCGCCCCCGCCGGCATCATCCCGGAGAGCATGGTGGTTCCCATCGAGCCCGCTCCCGCCGACATCGCCGCAGCCGCGACCCTCGCGGCCACGTGCGACGTGACGCTGCTCTTCCTCTGGGACGCCCACCTCCACGCGTCGAACCGGGCGCTCCTCGAGGGCGTCGCGCGGCGGGCGCAGGCCCTCGCGGTCGTGCTGCTGCGCGACCCCTGGGACGCCGAGTTCCTGCGGCCCGGGATCCTCGGGATCACCGCGTACGGCTTCAGGAAGTGGCAGCTCGACGCGGTCATCGCCCGGCTCGCCTACCCCTGAAGCGCATCGCCTCTGAGAGCCCGACGGCGAGGAGGATCGTCCCGACCGTCCCCACGATCACGAGCCACGACCACGCGAAGACCAGCACCCCCGTCTCGGACAGCACGAGCAGGACCAGGTTCACGAGGGCCATCGCGATCATCGCCGCGACGTTCGCCGCGTCGGCGACCCGCCTCCGGGTCAGGAGGCCCAGCAGGAAGACGCCCAGCAGCGAGCCGAACGTCACGCCGGCGATCTTGAACGCGAGCCAGAGGATCCTGTCGAAGAACGAGAACCAATAGGCGAGCGCGCCCAGGACGACCCCGAAGACGACCACGCTCGCCCGCGAGACCGCGAGGTAGTGGCGCTCGGAGCGGTCGCGCGCGAGCAGCGGCCGGTAGATGTCCGTCACGAAGGAGGCGGCGAGCGAGCCCAGCGGCGAATCGATCGAGGCCAGCACGATCGCGCTCAGCATGAGCCCGCGGAGGACCGCCGGCATGACCTGCTGGACGAAGTGCGGGAGGATCTCGTCCGGCCGCGAGACGGGCAGGTCCGGGTGCTGCGCGTAGAAGGTGTAGAGGGCGGCGCCCAGGCCGAGGTAGATGGCGAGCGTCAGCAGGGTCCCGAGCGGCGTCAGCGAGAGCGTGCGCTGGCTCTGAGACCGCGTCTCGACGGTGAGGAGCCGCTGCATGAGGTCGTGATCGGTGCCGAAGGCGGCCATCGAGCCCACGAGGCCGTTGAGGACGGCCACCCAGACGATGTTCGGCTCGGTCAGCACGCGGCGCCAGAAGTCGGGCGCCCCGGGCGCGGGGCCCCAGTTGATCACGTCGAGACGCCCCGCGCGGCCGGCGACGTCGACGACCGCCGCGAGCCCGCCGTCGATCCGCGATAACACGAACCCGAGCGTGACCGCGCCGGCCAGGAGGAACATCAGCGCCTGGAGGACGTTCGTCCACACCACCGCCTTCACGCCGCCCGTTCCGATGTAGAGGATCGAGACGACCGTGAAGACGGCGAGCGTCGGGGGAAGCGGCCAGCCCAGGAGGATCGAGACGGCGAGCCCCGCGGCCATGAGCCGCACGCCCGAGCCCAGGAGCCGCGTCACGAAGAAGAACGCCGACGCCGCCACCTGGCTCAAGTACCCGAAGCGGTGGCCGAGGAACTCGTAGATCGTCGTGACCTCGTACCGGTAAAAGGCGGGGATGAAGACGAAGGCGACCGCCCACTTGGCCACGCTCGCGCCCACGAAGAACTGCACGTACTCCCAGTTCTCGCTGTAGGCCGTCGCCGGGACCGAGATGATGGTGACCGCGCTGATCTCCGTGGCGAGGAACGAGAGGCAGGCGGCCCACCACGGCACCCGCCGGCGGGCGAGGAAGAAGTCGACCGTGTCCCGCTGCTCGCGGGTCAGGCGGAAGCCGATCGCGAGCAGGAGCAGGAGGGACCCGACAAGCACGGCATAGTCGGGCCAGGTGAGCGCGGTGGAGCGCGCGCCGAGCACGCCCCATCATACTCGATCGGTCAGTGCCCCTCGTCGCCCCGGCCGACCACCGCCACCTCTCCCCGCTTCTTCCGGAGCCGCTCGATCAGCTCGGCCCACGACGAGAGCTGGATGATGCGGTTGAACTCGGTCCGGTAAGTCGCCACGAAGCTGATGCCGTTGATCAGCACGTCATACACGCGCCAGCGCCCGTCCCGGAGGGACAGCCGGTAGTCGAGCGCGATCTCGCCCTTCGGGGCCTGGATCCTCGACCGCACGAGCGCGTGCTGCCCGTCCACGGTCTCGCCTGGGTAGACGATCCGTTCCCCCGAGTACGCCTCGATCTTCCCGATGTACGAGCGCTCGAGGAAGTCGGTGAACAGCTCGACGAACTCCACCTGCTCGGCCGGCGACCGCCCCGCCCAGTGACGGGAGAGCGTCCGGCGCGCCACCTCGTCGAAGTCGAACAGATCGAGGGCGACGCGGCGGATCTCCGCGCGGCGTCGCGCGTCGTGCCGGCGGCCCGCGCGCTCGGACTCCGGACGGGGCATCTCGGCGCCGAGGATCGCGACGACGCGGCTCACCGCTGACTGCACGACCTCTCGCGGCGGCGTCTCGGCCACGAGCGCCCCCGCCACGAGCCACGCGACGACCAGATGATTCATAAACGCCCCGCCCCCCTCGCACCGCAGATTCCGTGCCAGTGCCGGGCCCGGGCCAAGGGCCTGATTTCCCTCGCCTCGCGGACCCCCGCGACGACGGATAATGGACGGCGGACTGTCAGCCATGTCGCGGATCCGATCAAGCCAGGCCCCGCTCACCGTCGGCGTCGATGCCGGCGCCACGTGGGTCCGCCTCGACGCCACGCGCGCGGGCCGCGCCGTCGCGCGCCTGAGGGTCCCCTCGAGCCGCGCCCCCGACCTTCTGCGCTTCCTCGCCGCCGTCTGGCGGCGCCGCGGGTGGACGCGTCGCGACGTCATGGCGCTCGTCGTCGCCTCGCGCGGGATCTGGACCGCGCGCGAGTGCCGCGCCCGCGCGCGGCGGCTCGCCGCCCTCGCGCGCCACGTCCGCGTCCTGTCCGACGCCCAGGCGGCCCTGCTCGGCGCGCTCGGCGACCGTCCGGGCCTCCTCGTCCTGTCCGGCACCGGATCGATCGTCGTCGGGCGCGACGCCCGCGGCCGGTGGGCGCGCGCCGGCGGGTTCGGCCAGCTCCTCGGCGACGAGGGCTCGGCGTTCTGGCTCGGGCGTGAGTGGCTTCGCGCGACCACGCGCGGCGGCGACTTCGCTCCGGCCCGCGCGTTCGTGCGCGCGCCCGATCCGGTCGCTCGCATCGCGTCCCTCGCGCCGGCGGTGCTCAGCCGAGCGCGCCGGGGCGATCGTCGCGCGCGGGCAATCGTCCGTGAGGGAGCGGACCACCTCGCGGCCAGCGCCCGCGACGTCGCCCGGCGCCTCGGGCTTCCGGCTCCGGTCGACGTGAGCTGGGCTGGAAGCGTCCTCGCCGATCCGTGGTTCCGCTCGGGGGTGCGCCGCGCCTTCCTACGGCGCGGCCTCCGGGTCCGCTGGCAGGTGCCGGCGGTGGAGCCGGTGGTGGCCGCTGCGCGCCTCGCGACGAGGCTCGGCGACCCGCAGGACGGCCCGGCATGAAGCGGCGGCTCGAGATCACGGTGTGCCCGCTCGAGCCCGGGATCGTCGTCCTGCCGGTGACGCCGGCCGGCGCCGCCGAGCGGATGAACGCCCGGGCGATCGCCCGGCGCCTCGCGGCCCTCGTCGACAAGCGCCGGCTGGCCCGGCGCGTCAGCATCCGCGAGGGCTGCGCGGGCGGCTGCGCCTCGGACGGCCCGAACGTGAGCGTGACGATCTACCCCGTGCCCCCGCCCGGCGAGCGGCCGGATCGCGTGGCGATCGGCTGGAAGACCTACGTCTACTCCCTCGCCACCCTCGATTGCCTCGCGACCGTCATCGACGAGAACCTCGCGGACGGGACACGCCGGAGGCGGGGCGGACGACCATCGCCGCCCCCATAGTCCGTCTGCTATTCTTGGGGTCCCCGTGGACGTCAGGCCAGGAATGCTCTTGAGTGGCGGTGGCGAGGGAGGGCGGTTCCGCCTCCCCCTGAAGCTCAAGCTGAGCCTCCTCATCACCTCGCTCCTGATCCTGACGGTCCTGCTCGTCAGCGCCTTCCTCCTCCGCCAGAGCCAGAAGACGCTCACCGCCGAGATGACCAAGCGGGGCCTCACCATCGCGCAGAACCTCGCCGCCAGCGCGAAGAACCCCCTCCTCACCGACGACGAGCTGAGCCTGAACTCGCTCGTGAAGGAGATCACCCGGGACGCGGACGTCGCCTACGTGATCATCGTCGACCACAACGCGCGGATCCTCGCGCACTCCGACGCCGGCCTGATCGGCCGCCCGCTCGAGCGCCCGCCCGGCCTGGTACGGCTCGGCGAGGGGCTCCTCGTCCAGACTTACCGGACGGTGCGGGACGAGGCGATCCTCGACTTCGCCGTCCCGGTCGTGTTCCGGAGGGTCCCGGTGGGAGCGGTCTACCTCGGATTCAGCCAGCGGTCGATCGAGCAGGCGCTCGCCGACGCGCGGTGGCGGACGATCCTCATCAGCGCGCTGATGATCCTGCTCGGGATCGGCGGCGCGCTCGGGCTCGCCACGTTCCTCTCCCGGCCCATTCTCCGCCTCGTGGAGGGGACGCGGGCCATCGCGATGGGGAACTTCAAGATCTCCCTCCGGGTCCCGTCGCGCGACGAGATCGGCGCCCTGACGGAAGCCTTCAACCAGATGGCCCAGAGCCTCTGGGAGAAGGAGATGATCAAGCGCGCCTTCACCCGCTACGTCGCGCGCGAGGTCGTCGACGAGATCCTGAAGGACCCCGAGCGTCTCGTGCTCACGGGGGAGCGCCGGGACGTGACCGTCCTCTTCTGCGACATCCGTGGCTTCACGACCACGGCGGAGCGCCTGAGCCCCGAGGAAGTGGTCTCGCTCCTGAACACCTTCTACACCCTGATGATCGACACGACCTTCAAGTACGACGGGACGCTCGACAAGTTCCTCGGCGACGGCGTGATGGCCATCTTCGGGGCGCCGATCTTCCACGAGGACCACGCCCTCCACGCCCTCCAGACCGCGCTTGCCATGCAGGCCGGCGTGCGCGAGCTGTCGGTCCGGCGGGCGGCGGAGGGCCGGAGCCCCATCGCCGTCGGCATCGGCGTCAGCGCGGGCGAGGTTGTCGCGGGCACGGTCGGCACGGAGGAGCGGATGGAGTACACCGTGATCGGCGACAGCGTGAACCTGGCCTCCCGGCTCGAGTCGAACGCCAAGCCCGGGCAGGTCCTCATCAGCGACCGGACCTACCGGAAGGTCGAGGGCCGCGTCGAGGCGCGCTCGCTCGGGATCCTGAAGGTGAAGGGCAAGGAGGAGGAGGTTCTCGTCTGGGAGGTGCTCGGCCTGGCGGAGTCGGGGAACGGCGAGGAGCGGTGATGGACACGACGCCAGCGACGCGTCTCCTCGCCCTCGGCTGCGCGGCGCTCCTGTCGACCGCCTGCGCTACGGTGGAGCCCCGGCCGCCGGCCGAGACGCCGCCCCCACCCCGTGCGGCGGAAGCTCCCGCGCCCCCACCCAAGCGCGAGATCCTGCCGGAGGCGTTCGAGTCCGACGACTTCATCGTCGCGTTCGCCCGGGCCGGGGACACGAGCGAGAGCCTCGCGCTCCGGTTCCTCGGCGACCGCGCCCGGGCGTGGATGATCGAGGACTATAACGACACGGCGACCTTCGAGGCGGGGCAGGAGGTCGTCATCCCCAAGCGCGCCTGGAACCTCGCCGGCGTGGGCCCCTCCGGCTACGCGCTCGTCCCGGTCCTCGTCTATCACGACATCGGCCGAGAAGCCCGGGGCCGGCTCCTCATCGCGGCCCGGACGTTCGAGGAGCAGATGCGGTTTCTCAAGTCGAACGGCTACCGCGTCGTGAGCCTCCGGGAGTTCTACGAGTTCATCGCGCTCAAGCGGCAGATGCCCCGGAAGGCCGTCGTGCTCACCTTCGACGACGGCTACAAGTCGTTCCTCCAGTACGCGTACCCGGTCCTGAAGGAGCTGGGGTTCAGCGCCACGCTGTTCGTCTACACCGACTATGTCGGCGCCGGGCGGAACGCGCTCGGCTGGGACGAACTCCGGAAGCTCGCCGCCGAGGGGTTCCAGATCGAGGGCCACACGAAGACCCACTCGGACCTCAGGCGCCGGCCGAACGAACCCGAGGCGGAGCACCTGAAGCGTCTCCGAGCCGAGATGGAGATCCCCCAGAAGCTCTTCCGCGAGCGGCTCGGCGAGCCCGGGCAGTTCCTCGCCTACCCCTACGGCGCGACCGACGACGCCGTGATCGAGCGGGTCAGGGAGAGCGGCTACGCGGCAGGGTTCACCGTCCTGCGCGAGGGGAACCCCTCCTTCGTCCCGCCCTTCAGGGCCCGGCGGAGCCAGATCTACTCGGAGATGACGCTCGAGGACTTCGCCAAGAACCTGAACACCTTCAACGAGGAAGCGATCAGGTGAGGTCCGCCTGGCTCCTTCCGCTCCTGGCGCTCCACGTGAGCCTCGGGGCGTGCGCGACCGCGGTCGAGCGGCGCGAGCCCCCACCGCCACCCGTGGCGGCGCCGCCCCGCCCGGTGGTCGTGACCCCGACGCCTCCGGCGGAGCCGTCACCGCGCGAGAAGCTCGCCGCGCGTCACCGGCAGATGGCGGAGGCGTTCGAGCGCGACGGCAATCTCCGGCGGGCGCTCGACGAGTGGAAGGTCGCCCTCACGATCAATCCCGACGATCCCGTCGCGCTCCCGGCCAGGAAGACGCTCGAGGGCCGGATCGAGGGCGCCGTGGCCGAGCGGGCCAGACAGGGGCGCGAGGCGCTCGGGCGCGGCGCCCATCTCGAGGCGCGCCGCCAGCTCCTCGCCGTCCTCGCCCTCGACCCCGCGAACGCGACCGCGTTCGAGCTGCTCCGGAGCGAGGTGAAGGACGTCCGCTTCGTCGCCCACACCGTGCGGGCGGGAGAGACGCTCGCCACGATCGCCCAGCGATACTACGGCGACCGCTCGCGCTCGGAGGTCATCTGGGAGACGAACCAGCTGCCGCCGAACCCGAAGCTCGTCGCGGGCACGACGCTCAAGGTCCCCGAGATCCCGGGCGTGCCGTTCCTCTCCCCGCAGACGAGCCCGAGGGAGCTTCGCGAGGGGCCGCCCCCGATCGATCAGCCGGCCCCCACGCCGCGAGAGGAGACGCCGGAGGCCAACCCGCTCTTCGCCGAGGCCAAGGACTCCTACGAGAAGGGCGAGTACACGGTCGCCCTCGTCGATGTCGAGCGGTTCCTCGCGAGCAACCCGCGGAACTCCGAGGGGCTCGAGCTGAAGAAGGAGGTCCTCTACCGGCTCGGAAAGATCCAGCTCGACCTCAAGCAGTACGACCAGTCGTGGGAGACCCTGTCCCAGCTGGCGCGGCTCGCGCCGAACTACGAGGACTCCGCCACCCTCCTCCGGCAGCTCCGCCCCCGGCTCGTCCAGCAGCACTACAACGAGGGGCTCCGCCTCTACCGCAACGAGAAGCTCGAGGAGGCCATCGCCGAGTGGCAGGTCGTCCTCGGGCTCGATCCCCAGCACGCGAACGCCAAGCGCAACATCGACCAGGCCGAACGAGTCTTGAAAGGGCACGAGCAGCGGAAGAAGAAGTGATCAGCCGCGGCGGCGCCGCAGCGCAGCGTACGCGAGCGGCCCGCTGAGCGCCCCCGCCAGGCCGGCGACGGTGTTGTCCCACCCCGCCGTCGCCATCGCGAGCCCCGCGAACGCGGACGGGAACGCGGCGACGGCGATCGCACCGGTCCACCCGCCCGGCACGGTCCAGGGGCGCGCCATCCCGGGCGCGCGCGCGCGAAGCCAGACGAACGCCGCCAGCTCGACGACCAGGCTCACGGAGTAGAGCCAGACGTCGAGGACGATCAGGTCCCTGAACGAGAACAGGGCGAACGCGCCGTAGAACGCCGCCGAGACGCCGACCGCCGCCCACGGCGTCCCGAACCGCGGGTGGACGGCGGCGAGCCACGCCGGCATGAGGCCGTCCCGCGCGAGCACATAGGGCAGCCGCGAGTTGGTCAGGAGGAGGGACATGAAGAGCCCCGCCGTCGAGAGGACCGCTCCCGCGGCGACCGCATGGCCGAGCCAGGCACCGCCGGTCGCCGCGGCGATCACCGGGAGCGAGCCGGTCTCCCACGCTTTCCAGTCGGAGGCCCCGCTCGCCTGGGCGACGGCGACGGGGAGGACATAGGCGCCGGCGATCACCGGGAGCGACACGAACAGCGCCGCGCGGAAGGCCCGCTCGGGGGCGCGCGTCTCGCCGAGACAGGTCGAGGGTGTGTCCCACCCCGAGTAGTTCCACATCACGACCGCGAGACCGAGGCCGAGCCCCGTGCCGAGCGTCTGGCTCTCCGGCAGGAGCGGCAGCCACGGCGCCGCGCGGGCGGATGGCGCGCCCACGACCACGAAGAGCGCGACCGGAGCGAGCGCCGCGGCGGCGAGGACCACCGCGGCGCGGCCCACGGGGCGGACGCCGAGCACGTTCAGGACCGTCAGCCCGAGGATGAACGCCAGGGCGAGGAGCCAGCGCTCGAGCGCCCCCATCTCCGGCCACCAGAACTTCGAGTACTCGACGAAGAGCGCCGGGTAGACGGCCACGTCGACGAAGCTATCGATCCACGACCACCAGCCGACCTGGAACCCCCAGAACGGGCCGAACGCGCGCTCCACCCAGGTGACGTAGCCGCCCTCGTCCGGCATCGCCCCCGCCAGCTCCGACATCGCGAGGGAAACGGGGAGGGACCAGAGGACGGGGGTCAGGAGGAGGAGGAGAAGCGTCAGGCCGGGGCCGAAGGCCGGCACCATGTCCTCGATGCCGTAGGGCCCGCCGCTCACGTTGAAGAAGACGATGGCCGCGAGCGGGACGAGCCCCAGCTCGCGCTTCAGCGGAGAGGTCACGCGCCCCGCGCGGCGGCGATGAGGCCGGGCAGCTCCTTGACCCACTCCTCGATCGGGACCTGCTCGTCGACGGTGATCTCGAGCTTGCCGCTCGGCAGCCGGCGGACGCGGCCGGGCGAGGCCGGGCCCAGCGGGATCACCAGCATCTCCCTGTGGATTCCGAGCGCGTCCGTCACCGCGAAGATCGCGTCGATCTCCTTCATGGTCACGACCTCGAGCATCCGCGCGTCCTCCAGCGTTCTTTACCCGCCAACCAGGGAGCGGCGCGGGCAGTTAGCGGCTCGCGCGGAGCTCGGCGATGTCGCGTCTGACTTCGACGAAGGCGAGGCCGACAAGGTCGAAGCGTCGGTCCATCTCCCCGTAGACCTCCGAGACCTCGGACCGGAGGCCTCCGATCGCTTCCGTGTTCAGGGCGACGCCCTCGGCGACAGTGCGGATGTGTCCACGGAGCCCTTCGGCGACCACGTCGAAGTGCCGCCGGCTCTCCGCCGCCGCAGCCCGCATTTCCTCGCGGAGGGCGCCCACCTCGGTGCCGAGGCCGTCGACCCGCTCGCGGAGCCCGGCGAGCTCCCGACGTATCTCCTCGAGGGGGGCTCGCACTTCGTCGCTCACGGCCGCGAATCTACGCCGCCGGCCGAGGTCGCGCAAGTGTCGACGCAGCGATACGTTTCGACGCCTTCTTCACCAAGATCAGCGCGGCCGAACGATGGAGATCTCGGCGCCGGCCGGGGCACGGCGCGGGGGGCGCTCAGCGTCACGAGCGACGACCCGGCCCGGCCGATGACGCGCGTTCAGGTCACGGGCGTCGTCCGCTAAGCTACCCCGACCTCGGCGGCGCACTCCTGGATCTGCCGCCAGGTCTCGTCCTCGACGGGGATCCCATGGACCCGGCGCTCGCCCTCCATGCGCGCCTCGGGCTCCCCCGGGATGAGGATCTCCTTCGCCCCGGACGCGAGGGGCGCCGAGCGGACCCAGCCGAAGAGCGCCATCACCTCCTCGTGGAAGCGCGGGAGCGGCAGGAAGCGCTGGACGTCGAGGCAGACCATCAGCGTCCCGTTCCTCACAGGCCCCTTTTCGGCGCGAGCGCCACCGGTGCCCGAGAGGATCCCGGCCAGGATCTCCACCGCGAGCGAGAGACCGTACCCTTTGTGCTCGCCGGCGGTGAGGAGCGACCCCGGCGGGTCGGCGTAGAACTCGCGCGGATCGGTCGAGGGCTGCCCGGCGGCGTTCAGCATGATCCCCGGCGCCACCCGCTCGCCGCGGTTCAGCTTGACCTTGAGCTTCCCCTCGGCGATGACGCTCGTGGCGAAGTCGAGCGACATCGCGACCGCGCCGTCCGGTCCGGGGACTGCGACGGCGTGCGGGTTCGTGCCGAGCCGGCGCGCGGCGCCGCCCCACGGCGCCACGTTCAGCGCCATGCGGGCGTTCACCCAGAGCATCCCGATCAGCCCCTCGGCGGCGGCCATCTCGGCGTAGTCCGCGAGGCGGCCGACGTGGTTCGTGTTCCTGAGCGTCACCGCGGCGAGCCCCTGGGCGCGGGCCTTGTCGATGGCGAGCGCGATACCCCGCTTCGCCACGACCTGGCCGAAGCCGCGATCGCCGTCGATCAGGGCGACCGTCGGCGTCTCCACCACGATCATGATCTTCGGCGTCGGGTTGGCGTCGCCCGACTTCATCGAGCGGACGTAGTGGGGGATGCGGATCACCCCGTGCGAGTCGTGGCCGCGCAGGTTGGCGCGGACGAGGAGCGTCGCGATCCAGGTCGCGTCGTCCCCGGGGACTCCCCGCGCCGCGAAGATGTCGCGGGTCAGTCGCTCGAGCGTCGGTGCGTCGATCGTCGGCATGCCGGCGCGGCTCCTTCCTCAGATGATCTGCTCCAGCGCGCTGCTAGACTAGAGCCAGGACGATGGCGCGCCCTGGCCGCGCGCGATCAGTCGATCCCCCAGGAGAAGACGCGGGTCGGGGTGACCTCGACGACGACCGAGTCCGACTCGTCCAGCGCCGCTTCGTCCGGGTACTGGGGGTACTTCGCGTAGAGGCGGCGGCGGATCGCCCGGAAGCGCGGCCCGCGCTCGATGAGGCGCGCCCGCCCCTGGACCATCACGCCCTTGAGATTCGCCCAGTCGTCAGCGTAGAGGTCGACCGTGACCGCGAGCCGGGCGTTCTGCCTGAGGTTCAGGATTTTCCTGCCGTCGTTGCCCGACGCGAAGTAGATCTTCCCGTCCGCGAGGATGTGACAGACGGGGACCACATGCGGGACGCGATGCTCGCCGACCGTCCCGACCCGGCAGACGCGCTGCCACTCGATCAGCCTGGCGACCGATTTCTTGAGACGCATGGGACCGGCCTCCTTTCGCGCGCTCGCCCGATCAATTCCCCATGACGAGGCCGCCGTCGACGTTGACGGCCTGCCCCGTCATGTAGTCGGAGTCGGCCGAGGAGAGGAACAGGACGAGCCCCGCGACGTCGTCGGGGGTCTCGGGGCGCCCGAGCGGGATCCCGGCGGTCCGCCGCTTCCACGCCTCGCCCCGCGGCCATCCCTCGAGCGCGCTCCACTCGGCGTCGAGCCTCTCCCAGAGCGGCGTGTCCACGACGCCCGGGCAGATGCAGTTCGAGGTGATCCGGCTCGCCGCGAACGCCTGGGCCGCGGATCGCGTGAGGCTGACGACGCCCGCCTTGGACGCCGCGTACGGCGTCGTGAGGGGGAGCCCCCCGCGGTAGGCGGCGATCGACGCGGTCTGGATAAGCTTGCCCCGGAGCTCCGAGCCCGGGATCGGGTCCTGGCCGAGCATGCGACGCGCCGCCGCCTGGAGCACGAAGAACACCGCGCGCAGGTTCACGCTCATGAGGCGGTCCCAGTCCTCCTCGGTGACCTCGAGGAGGGGCTTCCCCTGGATCACGCCCGCGTTGTTGAACAGGACGTCGAGCCGCCCCCAGCGCCGGTACGCCTCGTCGAGCATCCGATCGATGTCCGCCCGCCGCGTCACGTCCGCCTGCACCGCCACCTGTCCGAGCTCCTTGGCGAGCCGCTCGGCGCCGTCCGCGTCCAGGTCGGCCAGCACGAGCCGCGCCCCTTCCCGGGCGAGGCGGCGGGCGCACGCGGCGCCGATGCCGCTGGCCGCTCCCGTGATGAGCACCGTCCGTCCGTCGACCCGTCCCTTCTCCGTCGCCATCGATCGCGTCCCCCGGAGTTCGAATTTGACCGGCGCCTCTTTCTAGAGCCGGGGCGACCGGCTGTCAACGCCGGGGAAATGACGTATGGTAGGGACCGCTTTCAGACCCGACATGGAGGCCTTCCGAATGTCCCCCGCTCCCCGCTTCGTCGGCAGCGAAGTCAAGCGTCTCGAGGACCCGCGGCTCCTCCGCGGCCAGGCGCAGTACGTGGACGACCTGACGCTCTCCGGCCTCGTCCATGGCCTTGTGCTCCGTTCTCCCCACGCCCACGCGCGCATCGTCCGGCTCGACGCGGGAAGGGCGGCCGAGCAGCCGGGCGTGTGCGCCGTCTTCACCGCCCGGGATCTCGAGGGCCACATGCAGCCGAAGCCGCTCATCCTGGCGCCTCCGAACACGAAGAACCCCCCGCGTCTGGCCCTGGCGCAAGACCGCGTCCGGTGCGTCGGCGACCCCGTCGCGTTCGTCGTCGCCCTCGATCGCGCGATCGCCCGCGATGCGGCCGAGCTGATCGAGGTCGAGTACGACCCGCTCCCCGCCGCGCTCGACCCCGAGGCGGCGCTGGCCCCGGGCGCGCCCCAGGTCTACCCCGAAGCCCCGGGGAACATCGCCTACGAGCACGCCTGGTCGAGCGGCGATGTCGACGCGGCGTTCGGGCGGGCACATCGCGTCGTGCGGCTCAGGCTCGTGAACCAGCGCCTCGCCGCGGTCCCGCTCGAGCCCCGGGGCTCGGTCGCCCAGTGGCAGGCGGACTCCCTCACCTTCTGGACGTCGACGCAGGGGGCCCACAAGACCCGGTCGCTCCTCGCGGAGACGCTCGGCGTTCCCGAGCACGCGATCCGGGTCATCGCGCCCGACGTCGGCGGCGGCTTCGGCGTCAAGTTCGGCCTCTACGACGAGGAGGTGCTCACGGCGTTCGCCGCCCGCCGGCTCGGCCGGCCCGTGAAGTGGATCGAGACCCGCAGCGAGAGCATGGTGGCGACCTTCCACGGCCGCGGCATCGTGCACGTGGGCGAGCTGGCGGTGGCCTCCGACGGCACGTTCCTCGGCCTCCGGGTCACGGGCGTCGGCGACATGGGCGCCCACCTCGAGGGGTTCACGTGCCTGCCGCCGATCCTCTGCGGTCGCCTCGTCACCGGGGCCTACCGGATCCCCGCGGCGTCGTACGCCGTCCGCGCGGCGTTCACCCACAAGGCCCCCACGGGCCCGTACCGGGGCGCCGGCCGCCCGGAGGCGGCGTACCTCATCGAGCGCCTGGTCGATACGGCGGCGCGCGAGCTCTCGATCGACCCGGTCGAGATCAGAAAGAAGAACTTCGTTCGCGACGGGGACTTCCCGTTCAAGTCGCCCTCCGGCCTCACCTACGACTCCGGCCGCTACGCGCTGACCCTCGAGCGGGCGCTCGCGATCCTCGGCTACGAGGCGTTCCGGCAGGAGCAGGCGCGGGCGTGGACGGAGGGGCGCTATCTCGGCGTCGGGCTCTCGACCTTCGTCGAGACGGCGAGCACGGGCCCGTCGCGCACCGGGGCGCTCGCCGCCCACGAGTACGGGTCGGTCCGCGTGGAGGCCTCGGGGCGGGTGACGGCGCTCACCGGCACGTCACCCCACGGCCAGGGGACGGCGACCACGCTCGCCCAGATCGTCGCCGATGCGCTCGGCGTGACGCCGGAGGACGTCACGGTGCTCCACGGCGACACGGCCATCGTGCCCATGGGCTTCGGCACCGGCGGGAGCCGCGCCGCCACCGTCGGCGGCACCGCGATCCTCCAGGCCGCCCTGACGGTGAGGGAGAAGGCGATGAGGATCGCCGCGCACCTCCTCGAGGCCGCGGCGGCCGACCTCGAGTTCGACGCCGGGCGGTTCCATGTACGCGGGCTCGCCGAGAAGGGGATCACCCTCGCCGAGATCGCGCGCGTCGCCCACCGCGGCGCGCAGCTCCCGCCCGGGATGGACCCCGGGCTCGAGGCGGCGCGGGTCTGGGATCCGCCCGACTTCACCATCCCCTTCGGCGTCTACGTCGCGGTCGTGGAGGTCGCACCCGAGACGGGGGAGGTGAAGCTCCGCCGCTTCATCGGGGTCGACGACGTGGGCAACGTGCTGAACCCGATGCTGCTCGAGGGCCAGCTCCACGGCGGGATCGCCCAGGGCGTCGCCCAGGCGCTCCTGGAGGAGATCGTCTACGACGAGACCGGCCAGCTCCTCTCGGGGAGCCTGATGGATTACGCGGTACCGAAGGCCGACGACCTCCTCGCGTTCGAGCTGGACCGGACGGTGACGCCGACGCCGGTCAACCCGCTCGGCGCCAAGGGCGTCGGCGAGGCGGGCTGCGTCGGCGCGCCGCAGGCGGTGGTGAACGCGGTCGTCGACGCGCTCCGACCGCTCGGCGTGAGCCACATCGACATGCCGCTCAGGCCCGAGAAGGTCTGGCGGCTCTTCAGCGGATCCGCCGCGTCCCGCGGACGACCGGGGCCTCGGGATCCATGACGAAGCGGATCCTCGGCAGGTCCGTGTCGCACGTCGTCATGCTGGCCGCGATCGGGTAGAGCAGACGGAGGGGTACCGCGCCCCACGCCGACGCGTCGAAGCGACCGACCACGGGCCGGCCGCGCTCGGCCTTGTGGAAGGTGTAGTGCGGGTCCACCTGGACGAGATAGGGCACGAGCTGCCCGTTCTCGCTGACGCGCGCGAGCGTGACGCTGTGGATGTACTGGACGTCCGCTCCCGAGATCGGCTCGGGATTGACGAGCGCCAGCTCCGCGATCGCGGCGCCGTCCAGCGTGACCGTCGCGGTCACGCGGTCGTGGTATCGCTGGAGGGCGACCCCGCCCGGACGGACCGGGAATCCCCAGCGCTCCCTCAACAAGGCCGCCGCGTCGGCGGTCGTGGCCACGGCGCCCAGGACGTAGCCGCGCGGATGGGCGCCGGCGCGACCCATCAGCCGGAGCTGGGCCAGCGCGAACGGCCCGACGGGGCTCTCGCCGCAGCGGGTCACGTTGAAGGTCGCGTAGAGGGGCACCGCCGGGTGCATGGCCCGGGGCAGGAGGGCGAGGCTCTCGTCGCCGACCTCCCAGGAGACCTGGAGGACCTCCGCCTTCGGCAGCTCCCACGCTTCCGTGTCGAGATGCCGCATCTCGGGCACCCGCGGGAGGATCGACTGGAGGTCCAGCTCGCCGAAGACGGGCATCACGCCTTGCCCTCCTTGAACGCGGGCATGACCTCGCGGGCGAAGAGCCGGAGGCTCGCCAGCACCCTCTCCTGAGGAATCACCTCCATCGTGTTGAGGAGGAAGTTCACCCGGTCGACGCCGACCGATTCCCATCGCTTCAGCGCACGGGTGATGCGCTCGGGACCGCCCAGCGCCAGCCCCTCGCCCGCCTGCTCGCTGGCGTCGGGTCCGGTCGCCTGGCGGCGGAGCTGCGGGAGGAGGCCGAGCGAGGGGTAGGATTTCGAGGGATAGGCCTCGCGCGCCGAGATGAGCTGGGTCGCGAGATAGTTGAAGGCGTCCGCCATCGTCCGGCCGAGCGCCAGCCCCTCGGCGTCATCCTCGTCGCAGTAGAGGAAGTTCACCGTGCTCACCTGATCGTTGACGAACTCGCCCACGGGCGTGCAGAGCTGGATCCGGCGACGGTACTCCGCGATGCGCTTCTCTTGCTCGGCGAACTGGCCGAAGGTCAACCCGAGGCTCCCGAGGCCGCGGTCGGCCGCGTCCAGCTCGGTCCCCGGGCTCGTCACCGCGACCCAGAGCGGCGGGTGCGGCCGCTGGTAGACCCGGGGGAGGATCGTCCGCGAGGGCATCGACCAGAACTCGCCCTCGTAGGCGAACCGCTCCGACGTCCACATCTTCGGCAGACACCGCACGAACTCGTCCCAGCTCTTCTTCGTGCTGTCCGGGCTCGCCCCGAACCCCGCCAGCTCGGTCCACGTCGCCGACCGCCCCGTGCCGACCTCCAGGCGGCCGCCCGAGAGGATGTCGAGGGTGGCGGTGCGCTCCGCGATCTTGATCGGATGGTTGAACTCGGGCACGCACACGATGATCCCGTGGCCCACCCTGATCCGCTTGGTGCTCATCGCGCAGGCCGTGAGGAACAGCTCGGGGGCGGAGCAGTGGGAGTACTCCTCCAAGAAGTGATGCTCGACCGCCCAGACCTGATCGAACCCCAGCTCGTCCGCCAGCCGGACCTGCTCGAGCGCGTTCGCGTACACGGCGCGCTCCGACTCGCGCGTCCACGGGCGCGGCACCGACAGCTCGTAGAAGAGGCCGAACCTCATCGGGCACCTCCGACCCCGGCGAGGAGCGGCCACACCTCCGCCGTCAGCCGCTCCATCGTCTCGTTCATC
Organism: Candidatus Rokuibacteriota bacterium; assembly: GCA_016209635.1. Classification (GTDB taxonomy): domain Bacteria; phylum Methylomirabilota; class Methylomirabilia; order Rokubacteriales; family CSP1-6; genus JACQWC01. The sequence continues at coordinate 26,019 of JACQWC010000102.1, forward strand.
TCCGCGTACGAACCGGTCCTACAATCGAAGATCGCGTGCGTCGGTCCGAGCTCGATCACGGGCTTGAGCTGCTCGGCGACCTCGGCCGCGGTCCCGACGAGCACCCGGCCGGGCTCCTCCGGCGGGCGCCGGGCGGTGTCGCCCCCGGGGCCGACCACGCGCACGCCATAGCGGACGGAGAGCCCGCACTCGTCCGGCTTCCGCCCGCTCGCCGCCACCTGCTCGCGGAGGTACGCCACGAGTCCGCGCAGCTCGTCGGCCGGGATCCGGAACGCGTGCCAGCTCTGGCCGAGCCGGGCGGCGCGCCGGATCGCCGCGCGGCTGTTGCCCCCGACGAAGATCGGCGGATGCGGCTTCTGGACGGGCTTCGGGGAGCACCCGATCTCGCGCACCTGATAGAACTTGCCGTCGATCACCGGGTTGTCCTCGGTCCAGAGCCGGATGAGGATCTCGAGCCACTCGTCCGTCACCCGGCCCCGCTCGGCGAAGGGCGGGGAGGCCATGGCGGCAAACTCCTCGGCGAGCCAGCCCACGCCGACGCCGACGAACAGTCGCCCCCCTGACAGGACGTCGATCGTCGCCAGCATCTTGGCCGTCAGCACGGGATTCCGGTACGGGAGGACGAGGACGCTCGGGCCGAACCGGATCCGCCGGGTCGCGCCCGCCACGAAGCAGAGCATCGAGATCGGCTCGAGGTAGTCGGCGTCGGCGGGGACCGCGAGGCGGCCGGTCGCGTTGTAGGGATAGCGCGACTCGATCCGCCGGGGTATCACGATGTGATCGGTCACGACCAGAGAGTCGTAACCGAGCGCTTCCGCCGCCCGCGCCGTCTCGATCACGTGGTCCCGCGTGGCCAGCGGCCCCGCGTTCAAGACCTGGAACCCCAGCTTCACCATGGCGCCTCCTCCTCTCCGATCGCCGTCCCTATCCGAGCTCCCGGAAGAACTCGCGGATGTCGCGGGCGAGGGCCTCGGGCTCCTCGAGGGCGGCGAAGTGACCGCCCGCCGCCATCGTCGTCCACCGCCGGACCTCCGCGACGCGCTCGACCCACGACCGGGGCGGACGGAGCAGCTCGCGCGGGAAGTCGGCGAAGCCCAATGGCACCCCGATCCGCTCGCCGGGCGCCGGCGACCAGGGCGCGTGGCGGTGCGCGTAGTACGGCCAGAACGATGAGTTGATCGCGCCGCTCGCCCAGTAGATCATCACGCTCGTCAGCAGCACGTCCTTCGTGAAGCGTTGCTCGACCTCCCCGCCGCAGTCGCTCCAGCTCCGGTACTTGTCGACGATCCACGCGGCGAGGCCGACCGGCGAGTCCGTCAGCCCGTAGGCCAGGGTCTGGGGCCTGGTCCCCTGGATCCACTGGTACCCCGCCTCCTCGCGCTGCCAGCGCCGCGCCTCGTCGAAGTACTGCCGCTCCTCGGGGCTGAGCGTCGCCGGATCCCGCCCGCCGCCGCGGACGAAGAGGTTCGTCACATGGACCCCGGTCAGGCGCTCGGGGTACGCCGCGCCGAGGCGAGCCGTCACGGCGCAGCCCCAGTCCCCGCCGTGAGCGCCGAAGCGAGAGTACCCCAGCACGTCCTGCATCAGCGCGGCGAAGAGATCCGCGATCTCGACGATGCCGAACCGGTCCTGGTTCGGCCGGAACGAGAAGCCATAGCCCGGCAGCGACGGCGCGACGACGGTGAAGGCGTCCGCCGGGTCGCCGCCGAACCGCGCGGGATCGGTGAGGAGCGGGATCAGCCGGTGGAACTCCCAGACGGAGCCGGGCCAACCGTGCGACAGGAGGAGGGGGAGCGGTCTCGGCCCCTTGCCTTCCACGCGGATGAAGTGGAGATCGATCCCGCCGAGCGGGACCGTGAACTGCGGGAACTCGTTGAGCCGCGCCTCCTGCGCGCGCCAGTCGTAGGCGTCGCGCCAGTACGCCACCAGGGCCTTCATGTACCCGAGGTCGCTTCCGTAGCGCCATCCGCCGCCCGGGATCTCGTCGGGCCACCGGACGCGGGCCAGGCGCGCGCGCAGGTCGGCCAGCTCCGCCTCGGGGACGTGGATCCTGAACGGACTGGGCGCCGGGGGAACGGCTCGACCCTATCCCGTCGGAGCGCCGGCGAGCAGGCGCTCGGCGGCAGCCTCGCCCGACCGGACGCAGTCGGCGATCCCGACCCCGCGGTAGCCGCCGCCCGCGAGCACGAGGCCGGGCGCCTGGTCCACGCGACGCTCGATCGATTGGACGCGCTGGAGGTGGCCCACGTCGTACTGCGGCATCGACGCCGGCCAGCGGGTGATCCGCGTGACGAGCGGCTCGGCGGTGATGGCGAGCGCGGCCCGGAGATCGTCCCGGGCGCGCGCCTCGAGCGTCGCGTCGTCGGCCGCGAGCGCGCTCGCGTCGAGCGCGCCGCCGAGGAAGCCGCGGAGGAGGACTCCGCCCTCGGGGGCGCGGCCGGGGTACTTGACGCTCGAGAAGGTGCAGGCGAGCAGGTCCCTCCCCTCAGTCCGGGGCACCACGAAGCCGAACCCGTCGAGCGGATGCGGCACGTCGGCCCGCCGGTACCCGAGCGACACGGTGGCGGCCGACGCGTACGGGATCTCGCCGAGGAGCGCCGCGAGCGGCGGATCGACGTAGCGGAGGAGGCGACCGGCCCCGTGGGCCTCCGTCGCCACGACGACGGCGTCGGCGTCGACGCGCGAGCCCCCGGCCCCGAAGACGCGCCAGCCGCGACCGTGACGCTCGAGCCCCGTGACCCCCTGCTTCAGGCTCGTCGTCCCGGGCGGGAGCTGCCGGGCCAGCGCCGTGATCAGATCCTCCATTCCCCCGCGGAAGGTGACGAAGAGGCTCCAGCGCGCGCCGCTCGTCCCGCCCTCGGGGGCGCGGCGGCTCGCCCGCCAGAGACCGAGGATCACGCTCCGGTCCCGCCGTTCCAGCTCGAGGAAGCGCGGCATCGTCGCGCGGAGGCTCAGGTCGTCTGGGTCGGCGGTGTAGATCCCCGCCACGAGCGGCTGGGCGACGCGCTCGAGCGCCTCCCGGCCGAGCCGCCGCCGGACGAACGCTCCCAGGCTCTCGTCATCGGTCATGCCATCGGGCGTGACCCCGCCCCCGCGAGGCAAGATCAAATCGAGCGCCATGCGGAGCTTGCCGGGCCAGGAGAAGAGGTGGGACCGGACGAACGGCCCGAGGCGGGTCGGCGCCAGGAGCTGGAAGCCGCCGGGCAGCGCATGGAGGCGGCCGCGGTACCACACGAACGTCTTCCTGAAGCGATCGTCGGTGCGGACGAGCTCGCCCTCGACGCCGAGCCGGCGGCAGAGAGCGAGCGCCCACGGCTTCTCCGAGAGGAACGAATCGGGGCCATGCTCCAGGAGGAACCCCTGGGCGCGCTCCGTCTCGATCGTGCCGCCCAGCCGGTCGCGCGCTTCCAGGAGCGTGATGTCCAGGGGGAGCGAGCGCTCGCGCGCCAGCTCCGTGGCCCGGTGCGCGGCCGCGAGCCCACTGACCCCGCCACCGATCACGACGAGCTTCATTGCATCGGGGACCGCGAGGTCGGGGTCATCCGTGGGTGGCGTGCCGTGGGTACGGCCTGGCTCCGTTGCATCGGGGACCGCGAGGTCGGGGTGGGAGTGCGAAGCCGCAGGGCGTCCGACGCCCGAGGCGAGCCTGAGTGAATCCGTGGGTGGCGTGCCGTGGGTACGGCCTGGCTCCGTTGCATCGGGTGCCGCGAGGTCGGGGTCATCCGTGGGTGGCGTGCCGTGGGTACGGCGTGGCGGCGTTCCGCACCAGGTCCGCGAGCATGGCGATGAACTCGGGGGCGTCGTTGACGGCTTCGGCGCGGTGAAATGTCACGCCGCGCTCCGTGGCGATCGCCCGCGCCGCGATATGGAGATCGTACAGCACCTCGACATGGTCGCACACGAAGCCGATCGGCATCACCACGACGCGCCGGGCGCCCTCCGCCGCGAGAGCGCGGAGCACCTCGCCGATGTCGGGCTCGAGCCACGGCTCGCGCGGGCTCCCGCTCCGGCTCTGGTAGGCGATCGACCAGCGCTCGTGGCCGAGACGCCGCGCGACGGTCCCTGCGGCCGTCGTGAGGTCGGCGACGTACGGCGACCCCTCCGCCATCGAGACGGGCACGCTGTGCGCGGTGAAGACGAGAGGGGTCGAGGCGCGCTCGCCCGCAGGGATCGACTCGAACGCGTGACGGACCCTCGCCACGACGGCAGCGATGAAGCGCGGGTGCTCGGCCCAGGCGGGCGCGAACTCGACCTCCGGGGCGCCGGGCGTGCGCGCCCGCGCCCCGGCGACGTCGCTCATGTACCGCTCCCACGAGGCCTCGCTCCTCGCCGGCGAGAGGATGATGCCGAGCGCGCGCGCATGGCCCTTGCCCGCCATCTCGGTGAGCGTCTCCCCGAGGAACGGGTGCCAGTTGCGCATCCCGACGAACACGGGGAGGGCAATACCTTCCCGCTCGAGGACCGCGGCGAGGGCCTGCGCCTGGGCGAACGTGAGGTCGTTCAGCGGCGAACGCCCGCCGGGCATCCGCGCGTAGTGACGCGCCACCTCCTCGAGCCGTTCGGGCGGGACCGACCGCCCGCGGGACACGATCTCGAGGAACGGCCGGATCTCCTCGGGCGCGGTCGGACCCCCGAACGCGATCAATAGAATGGAATCGAAGCGGGTCATCGCCGGTCGGAGAGCTCGTGGACGAAGTCCACCATCGCCTTCACGTGCTCGACCGGCGTGTCCGGGAGCACGCCGTGACCGAGGTTGAAGATGTGCCCGGGCCGGCCGGCCGCCCGGTCGAGAATCCCCTTCACGCGCTCGCGGATCAGCGCGGGCGGGGCGAGCAGCGCCGCGGGGTCGAGGTTCCCCTGCACCGCGACGTCGTGGCCGACGGCCCTCCAGCCCGCGTCGAGATCGACGCGCCAGTCGAGACCGATCACGTCACCGCCCGCCTCGCGCATCAGCGGCAGCAGCCCCGCCGTTCCCGTGCCGAAGTGGATGACGGGCACGCCGGGCGGGAGCGCCCGCACGAGCGCCCGCGTGTAGGGCAGGACGAACGCGCGATAGTCGTCGGGTCCGAGCGCGCCCACCCACGAGTCGAAGAGCTGGACAGCGTGCGCGCCCGCCGCGATCTGCCCCCCGAGATAGCGCGCCGTCACGTCGACGAGCACCTCCATCAACCGGTGCCATGCCTCCGGCTCGCCGTACATGAGCCGCTTCACGTAGAGATAGTCGCGCGACGGACCGCCCTCGACGAGATACGACGCCACCGTGAAGGGCGCCCCGGCGAAGCCGATGAGCGGAACGCGATCCCCGAGCGCCCGCCGCGCCTTCCGCACGGTGTCGAAGACGAAGCCCACCGCGCTCTCGACGTCGAAGGGCTTGAGGCGCGCGATCTCCCCGTCGCTCCGCAGGGGCCGGCGGATCACGGGACCCTCGCCGAGGGCGAACTCGAGCCCGACGCCGAGCGGCTCGACGACGAGCAAAATATCGGCGAAGAGGATCGCGGCGTCGACGCCGAGGCGCTCGACGGGCTGGACGGTCACCTCTGCCGCGGCCTCGGAGTTCCTGCACAGCTCGAGGAACCCGAACCGGCGGCGCATCTCGCGGTACTCGGGCAGGTAGCGCCCCGCCTGGCGCATGAGCCACACCGGCGTACGCTCGGTCGGCTCGCGGCGGGCGGCGCGCAGCAGGAGAAAATCGGGGGAGGTCACGCGCAAAGCCTACCCGCCGGTCCCCCTGGAATCAAGGGACGCGCCGGTTTATCATCCGCTCCGTGCCGCTCATCTCCGGCAAGCAGGCGTTCCTCGAGGCCCTCACGCAGGAAGGCGTCTCCGTCATGTTCGGCAACCCGGGCACGACCGAGCTGCCGCTGATGGACGGGCTCGCGCGGGAGCCGCGGATCCGCTACATCCTCGCCCTCCAGGAGGCCGTCGCGATCGCGATGGCCGACGGCTACGCCCAGGCGAGCGGCGGGCTCGCCGCGGTCAACGTCCATATCTCGCCGGGGCTCGGCAACGCGATGGGGATGCTCTACGACGCGCGGAAGTCGGGGGCGCCGCTCCTGCTCACCGCGGGCCAGCACGACCAGTCGTTGACCGTGACGGAGCCGATCCTCTGGTCGGACCTGCCGCCGATCGCCCAGCCCTTCGTGAAGTGGTCGACGGAGGCGCGCCGGCTCGAGGACCTCCCGCGGATCGTCCACAGGGCCGCGAAGACCGCGCTCGCCCACCCGACCGGTCCGGTCTTTCTCTCGCTGCCCGTCGACGTGCTGAACGCCGAGCGCGACATCGAGTTGGGCGCGCCGACGCGCGTCGCGCCGCGCCTCGTCGGCGATCGCCACGCGATCGACGCGGCGGCCGCCCTGCTCGCCCGCGCCGAGCGGCCGCTGATCGTCGCCGGCGACGCCGTCGCGCACGGTGACGCGCTCGCCGAGCTCCAGGAGCTGGCCGAGCTGATCGGCAGCCCCGTCGTGACCGAGTGCGTGGCGAGCACGTGCAGCTTCCCCTTCACCCACCCGCTCTACGCGGGCGCGATGCCGCGCCTGGCGCCCCAGATCCGCGCCCTGCTCATGCGCCACGACCTCCTCTTCTCGATCGGCGGCGACCTCTTCACGCTGTCGCTGCCCTCCGAGGTCGAGCCGATGCCGCCGGGGGTCACGGTGGTCCACCTCGACGTCGATCCGTGGGAGCTGGGGAAGAACTACCCGACCGCGGTCGCCATCCAGGGAGACCCGAAGGCGACGCTCCCCGAGCTCGGCGAGGCCGTGCGGCGGCGGACCGGGAAGGCCGGCCATCCCGAGGCGGCGAAGCGGCGGGAGGCAGCCCGCGCCGCCCACGCGCGGACCCGCGTGGACCTCGCCGAGCGGGCGCGCGCCGAAGCGGGCGCGGTTCCCATCACGCCCCTCGCCCTCGTCCACGCGGTCGCGACGAGCGTGCCCCCGGATGCCACGATCATCGACGAGTCGATCTCGTCCGCGGCGGGCGTCCGCCATCTCTTCCCATGCGCCGACCCAAAGAGCTTCTTCGGGCTGCGCGGCGGCGGAATCGGCTGGGGGCTGCCCGCCGCGCTCGGCGTCAAGCTCGCGCTCCCCGGCCGGCCGGTGGTGGCGCTCGTCGGCGACGGCAGCGCCATGTACACGAACCAGGCGCTCTGGACGGCGGCGCGCGAGTCGCTCGCGATCGTGTACGTGATCTTCAACAACGGCTCGTATCGAATCCTCAAGCAGCGGACCCATCTGATGAAGGGGTTCTCGGCGGAGGACGACCGCTACGTCGGCATGGATCTGGACCGGCCGGCCATCGATTACGTCGGCCTCGCGCGCTCGCTCGGCGTTCCCGGCGAGCGCGTCGAGAAGGTGGCGGACGTCGGCCCCGCGCTCGGTCGCGGGTTCGCGAGCGGCGGGCCGTACCTCCTCGACGCGCGGATCGACCCCGCCTTCAAGTAGCGCCGATGGGGTCGATCAGCTTCGGCGTCCACATCGGTCACCTGGGCGGTCCGCTGGCCGAGATGCGCAAGCTCTGGCGCTTCGCCGACACCGCGGGCTTCGACTGGTTCTCGATCGCCGATCACTTCCAGGAGTCGCCGCCCCAGGGGGGCGGGCTCGACTGCTTCGAGGGCGTGGCGACGATGGCGGTGGCCGCCGCCGAGACGACGCGCGTCCGTATCGGCAGCCTCGTCTTCTGCGTGAACTACCGGACCCCCGGGCTCCTCGCCAAGTCCCTCTGCGCCATCGACCATCTGTCGGGCGGCCGCGTCGAGTGCGGGATCGGCGCCGGCTGGCACGCCATCGAGCACGAGGCCTTCGGCATCCCGTTTCCGCCGATCAGCGTCCGCGAAGACATGCTCGAGGAGTATGCCCAGGTGCTCCGGCTCCTGTTCGACCCGGCGAAGCCTCGCGCCAGCTTCGCCGGCACGCACTACCGGCTCCAGGACGCGCCCTGTAACCCCAAGCCCCTCCAGAAACGGCTGCCGATCTGGAGCGGCGGCGGCGGC
>JACQWC010000092.1 GCA_016209635.1 Candidatus Rokuibacteriota bacterium
GGTTCACCCCATAGTCGACACGCAGCGGCCCGAAGGGCGACGCCCACCGGAAGCCGAGCCCGGCCGCGTGGCGCAGGTCCAGCGGGTCGAACCGGTCCCCCCCCTCGATGTCGGGGCCGTAGACGTTGCCGACGTCGTAGAACAGCGCCCCGCGGATGCCGAACGGCAGCGGGATCAGGTACTCGACGTTGCCGAGGACCTGGCTGTTGCCGCCGATGCGGGTCCCGCTACTGTCCGTCGGAGAGATCTGCCGGCTCTTCCGGCTCCGGATGGAGTTGGCGCCACCGAGGTAGAATCGCTCGAAGAGCGGGACCGGCTCGTCGTCCCAGCCGAAAGCGTAACCGCCCTGCACGCGGCCGCTCAGGACGTGGTCGAGCCACAGGGACTGGAAGTACGAGGTGCTCGCCACGGCCCGGACGAACTTGCTGTCGCCGAAGCCCACGCCTGCGAAGTCGACGCCCAGGCTCGAGGTGCTCCCCCGTGTCGGCTCGAAGACGCTGTCCCGGGTGTCGCGCGTCAGGCCGCCGCCGATGAGGGACGTGAGCCGCTTGCCTTCCTCGCGCAGCAGGTTGACGCTGGAGGTGCTCGCCACGTCGGAGATCTCGTCCTCGGTGACCCGGTAGATGAGGGACCAGCGAGAGTAATCGCCGAACGGGTGGCCGAGGCGGATGTCACCGCCGAGGGAGTTGACGGTGTACTCGGTGAAGACGCGCCGGTTGTTGAAGAGGTCGAATCCCGCCGAGAGCGGCCGATCGAAGAGCCAGGGCTCGGTGAAGCCGATGGTGCCTTGCTGCGTGCTCTCGCCGGCGCGCAGCCGGAGGAACACCTCCCAGCCGCGTCCGAGGAAGTTGCGCTGCGAAAGGTCCACCGTGCCGATGAAGCTGTCCTGCGAGCTGTAGCCGCCACCGATGGAGAACAGGCCGGTGGGCTTCTCGGTCACCTCGATGTTGACGACGATCTTGTCCTTTGCCGAGCCCGGTGTCGTCGTCGCCTTGACCTGCTCGAAGTAGCCGAGGTTATTGAGCTTCTGGCGCGCGCGCTCGAGGTTCTTGCTCGTGAACAGGTCGCCCTCGTGCATGGGAATCTCGCGGCGGAGGATCTTCTCCTGGCTCCGCGTGTTCCCAGAGATGTTGATGCGCTCGACGAAGACCTCGGGTCCCTCGCTGATCTCGAAGGTGATGTTCACCCGGCGGGTGGCGGCGTCCTGCGCCGCCGTCGGGCTCACGTCGGCGGACGCCCGGCCGATCACGCCGTAGAGGTCCTGGATCCCCTTCATGCTCTCGCGCAGCTTGGAGCGCGAGAAGACATCGTCGGTCTTCAGCTTGATGCGGCGGCGGATCTCCTCCACCGGCAAGATGTTGTTGCCCGTCACGTCGACGCCGCCGACCCGGAACTGCGGGCCCTCGACGACCACGACCCGTACGGTGACCCGCGCCTTCGTCCGGTCGAGCTGGATATCCGTGCTCTCCACCCGCGCCTGCGTGTAGCCGTGGTCGTTGTAGAGCGAGATGATGCGCTCGACGTCCTCCTCGAGCCGCTGCCGCTGCACCGTGCCGCGGAGGATCCAGAACTGACGCTCCTGGGTGGCCATCGCGGCCTTCACCGCCTTCGGAGTCAGGCCCTTCGCGCCGTCGATGACGATCTGGTCGATGGTGATCTTCCGTCCTTCGGCGATGCGGAAGAGGACGGTCACGTCCCCGTCGGGGAGCTTCTGCGCGTCAGGCGTGATCGCGACCTCGAAGTACCCCTCCTCCTCGTAGTGCTCCTTGAGCCGGTCGGCCGCGCGGTTGACGTCGACGGGGTTGTACACGCTGCCGAGCTTCAGGTCGATCTTCTCCTGCAGCGTGGCCATGTCCAGCTTCTTGTTCCCCACGAACTGGATGTCGCGCACGAAGGGGCGCTCGGACACGACGAAGGTGACCTTCACTCCCCCCTCGAAGTCCTCGACCCTGAGCTGCACGTCGTCGAAGAAGCCAAGCGCGAAGATCGAGCGGATGTCCTCCGCGAGCCGTGCGGGCTGGAAGGGGGCGCCCGCCTTGCTGGTCACGCGACCGAGGATGACCGCCTCCTGCACGCGGCGGTGTCCCTCCACGGAGATCTCCCTCACCACGATGGGGCGGCCCGGGGCGGACGGCGGTTGCTGCGCGCCGGCGCCGGCCGGGCTCAGGGCGAGACAGGCAAAAAAAATGGAGAGAAAGGCTCTCCCCAGGGCGGCCACGGAGGTGATCGTCCCCCTGTCCGGCGGCGGGGCGGCCCGCCGCTCAGTGCTCCGCAAGCGCGAGGCGCGGTTCGTCGACGTGCGCTTCCCGGAAGACGAAGTTATCCCCCTCGGCCTCGAGCTCGAGCCGGGCCCCCACGGCGACCTGCCCGCGGACGATGGCCTCGGCCAAGGGGTCCTCGACGTGCTTCTGGATGGTCCGGCGCAGCTGCCGCGCACCGTACGTGGCGTCGAAGCCCTTCTCGACGAGCAGGTCCAGCGCTGCGGCGGTCGGCTCGATGGAGATCCCCTTGTCCGCGAGCTGGGCGTTGATGCGCCCGAGCATGAGGCGGACGATCCCGGTGATGTCCTCACGGCTCAGCGCGTGGAAGACGATGGTGTCGTCGATGCGGTTGAGGAACTCGGGGCGGAAGGCGCGCTTCAGCTCGTCGAGCACTCGCCCCTTCATCTTCTCGTGCGAGGCGTCCTCCCCCTCGGGCAGGAAGCCGGGGCTCGTGCGCTTGCCGATGAAGCTCGTCCCGAGGTTCGAGGTCATGATCAGGATCGTGTTCTTGAAGTCCACCACGTGTCCCACCGAGTCGGACAGCCGCCCGTCGTCCAGCACCTGGAGCAGCATGTTGAAGATATCGGGGTGGGCCTTCTCGATCTCGTCGAAGAGCACGACCGAGTACGGACGCCGCCGCACCTTCTCGGTGAGGAAGCCGCCCTCCTCGTACCCGACGTAGCCGGGAGGCGCCCCGAGGAGGCGGGAGACGGAGAACTTCTCCATGTACTCGGACATGTCCACGCGGATCAGCGCGTTCTCGTCGCCGAAGAGGTACTCGGCGAGCGCCCGCGCCAGCTCGGTCTTCCCCACGCCCGTCGGGCCCAGGAAGATGAAGGACCCCACCGGCCGCTTGCTGTCCTTGAGCCCCGCGCGCGAGCGGCGGATCGCCCGCGACACCGCCGCCACGGCGTCGCCCTGGCCGATGATCCGGCCGTGGAGGGCCTCCTCCATGCGCGCGAGCTTCGCCGACTCCTTCTCCTCGAGCTTCGACAGCGGGATCCCCGTCCACCGGGAGACGATGTACTCCACATCCTCCTCGGCGACGACCTGCGGGCCCTTGCCCTTGCGCTTGTCCCATTCGCGCTTGAGCTCCTCGTCCCGCCCCCGGAGCAGCTTCTCCTTCTCACGCAGCGACGCGGCCTTCTCGAACTCCTGCGCCTCGAGGTACATGTCCTTCTCGCGCACGACGCGCTCCACCTCGCGCCCGATCTCCTTGATCTCCGGGGGCGGGGTGAGGGCCATGAGCCGGGTCCGGGAGGACGCCTCGTCGATCACGTCGATGGCCTTGTCGGGAAGCTGGCGGTCCGTGATGTAGCGGTCCGCGAGCTTCACCGCGGCATCGATGGCGTCGTCGGTGATCTTGACCCGGTGGTGGGCCTCGTACTTGTGGCGGAGCCCTCGGATGATCTCGATGGCCTCGGTCACCGACGGCGCGCGAACGATGATGGGCTGGAACCGCCGCTCCAGCGCCCCGTCCTTCTCGATGTACTTCCGGTACTCATCGAGCGTAGTGGCGCCGATCGTCTGGATCTCCCCGCGGCTGAGGGCGGGCTTGAGCA
>JACQWC010000093.1 GCA_016209635.1 Candidatus Rokuibacteriota bacterium
CCGGCCTCCCTTCCGGCTGGGCTTGACTGGCGGGAGCACCGGGCGAACGTGTTCCCACTGGGCCTCCGTGAGCTGTCGCCATGCCATGGTTCCAGCGTGGCAGGCTCACCCGGCTCTTCCCAAGTTTTGGAATAGGTTCTAGCGAGCAAAGAGCCCGGAGGGTCTGAGGATCAGGATGAGCGAGAGGACGCCGTAGGAGGCGATCACGCGCAGGTCGGACGCGGCGGCGTAGACGGTCGCGGTCTCGATCAGGCCGAGGAGCAGGGCGCCGACCAGGCTCCCCAGCACGTTGCCGAGGCCGCCGAGGATGATGACCACGAGCGCCGTCACCGTGTAGGGGAGGCCGACGAACGGCGTCAGCTCGAAGAGCATGCTGGTCAGCGAGCCCGTGACGGCGGACATGGCCACGCCCGCTCCGAAGCAGACACTGTGGACCCGGGACACGTCGATCCCGCAGAGCCGAGCGCCCTCGGGCTCCTGCATGAGCGCGCGGATGCCCTTTCCGGCGAGGCTCCGCCGGAGGAAGAGGTAGACGGCCACGCTCAGCGCGAGCGCCACCGCGGCGGCCACGAGCCGGTTGGCGGGGAACACGACGCCGAGGAAGCGCAATGGAACGGCAAGGTAGCTGTACCCCTTGAGATCGGCGGACCAGACGAGGAGGGCCGTGTTCTGGAGGACGAAGAGGAGGCCGAAGGACAGGAGGAGGGAGCGCGACTCGAGGACCTCGGGCGGCTCGCTCTCGCGGAGCACGCGCGCGTAGAGCAGGCGGTGGATCACGAGGCCGGCGCCGAACGACGCCGGCCCCGTGACGACGAGCGTGAGGAGCGGGTTCATCCCCCACGAGGTGTGCAGCGAGTAGGTGAGGTAGGCGCCCAGCATGAGGAACTCGCCGTGGGCGACGTTGAGCACGCGCATGAGCCCGTACTGGAGGTTGAGCCCCAGCGCGACGAGCGCGTAGATGCCGCCGACGACCAGCCCGCCGACGACGATGTCGAGCAGGAGGGCCGGCGTCACGCCCACGCGGGCTTGGGGACTACGGCGGCCCCGGTCGCCCAGCCCTTCGGCCACAGGATCTCGAACTCACCCTTCTGCCACTGTCCGACCATTCCCGGCGTGGAGACGTTGTTGCCCTTCACGAACTTGATCGGGCCGGCGACGGTCTGGAATTCCACGCTGTCCAGCATCTCCTTGATTCGCTTGCGATCGAGCCCTACCTCCGCCACGCACCGCTCGAGGATCTGGAGCGAGGCGTAGGCGAAGGCGCTCGCCCAGCGGTCGGGCTCCTTCTGGTGCTTCTTCACGTGCGCGTCGAAGTACTCCTTCGCTCCGGCGAACTTCACCCTGGGGTTCCAGCCTGCGATCCCCATCACGCCCTCGGCGCCCTTGAAGCGGTCGCGGTAGAAGGGAAAGGCGGTGCCGACGCCCGTGAAGAACACCGCGGGGTTCCAGTCGACCTCCTTCGCCTGGCCCGTGGCGAGGATGTTGTCGGGCGGGTACGTGAGGCCGAGGAACACGTCGGCGCCCGCGGCCTTGAGGCCCTTGAGGACCGGGGAGAGGTCCTTGACGCCGAGCGGATAGCTCTTCGTCTCCACCACGTCGAGCCCGGCCTGCTTGAGGAGCGGCGCGGCGCTGTTGTACAGCTCGATCCCGAAGAGGTCATTGACGTACGCGATGGCGATCTTCGCGATCTTGCCCTGTCCCCGGAGTTCCTTGAGGAGCCCCGCGATCGCCTCCATGGTCGGGTCGGGCTGGGCGAGGAGCGCGTAGAAGTAGGGGAAGTTCAGCTCCTTCAGCTTGTTCGAGACCGCCGTAGGGCCAAGGAGCGGGTATCCGTACCTGTTCGCCACGGGGGCCACGGCGAAGTTCATCGCGGTGCCCCACGGGGGGAGGAGCAGGTCGACCTTGTCCTCGGTACAGAGCTTCTCGTAGAAGCGGACGGCCGTTTCGATCTCGCTGCGATCGTCGGTGGAGACGAACTCGACGGGCCGGCGCCCCTCGCCCTTCACGAGGAGACCACCTCTCCCGTTGACCTGCTCGGCCCAGAGGGCGTAGTTGGGGGCCTGCGTGATCCCGGCGCCGACCGAGTAGGGCCCGGTGGTCGAGAGCGTGTAGCCGACCTTCACCGGCTTCGGCTGGCCGAACGCGCGCCCCCGGAGTGCCCCGACCCCGAGAGCGCCGCCAGCCGTCCGCGTGAGGAATTCCCGCCTCCGCATGCTCATGGTGATCCTCCTTCGTCGTCTCGATCAGGACCCGGTCGGTTGGCCGAGGTACGCTTCGAGGACCCGCGGGTCGCGGGCGACCGACCCCGGGCGCCCCTCGGCGATCAGCTCGCCGTGGTGAAGCACGATGACCCGCTCGGCGACCTCCATCAACGCCCACATCACGTGATCGATCCAGAAGAGCGCGATCCCCCACTCGTCCCGCACCCGCCGGAGGATCGCCGTGACGCGACCCACCTCCGTGGGCGTGAGACCCCCCAGGATCTCGTCGAGGAGCATGATGCGGGGCCGCAGCGCGAGCGCCATGGCCAGCTCGAGCAGCTTCCGGCGCGCGACCGGGAGGTGTCGCGCGGTCAGACCCATGTCTCCCGCCAGCTCGACCAGCTCGAGCAGCTCCTCCAGCACCGGCCCCGGCCGGCGGCCGAAGAGCGCCGCCATGCGCACGTTCTCGGCCACGGAGAGGTCGAGGAACGGACGCGGCGTCTGGAAGGTCCGCCCCACGCCCAGCCGGCAGATCCGGTGCGGGGGCAGCGCGGTGATGGGGAGGTCCCCGATGCGGATCGTGCCTGTCTCCGGCCGGAGGAGCCCGCTGATCAGGTTGAAGAGGGTGGTCTTCCCCGCGCCGTTGGGGCCGATCAGGGCGACGATCTCGCCCTCGCCGACCGTGAAGCCCACGTCGGTCAGGACCCGGAGGCCACCGAAGCGCTTGCCGATGCCGGTGCCGTCGAGGAGGGGCGGCTTCACCCCTGTCCGAGGCCGGAGATCAGATCGCGCGTGGTGGTCACCCAGCCGAAAAAGGTTTCGACGTTGAAGAGGGTGGCCGATTGCAAGCTCTCGGGGCCCGCCTGCATCGTCGCGTCGGAGACGAGGATGGGCCAGTACTCGTGGAAGAAGGCGTCGCGCAGGGTGGACTCGACGCACACGTTCGTCGCGATCCCCGTGAAGACGAGATGCGTGATCCCGCGCGAGCGCAGCACGGAGTCGAGCGCGGTCCCCGCGAACCCGCTGTACCGGCACTTGGGGATCACGATGTCCCCGGGCTCTGGCTTCAGCTCGTCCACGATCGCCCCGTCCCAGGTCCCGTGGACGAGCAGCGTCCCCCTGAGCTCCGGCCGCTCTCGCATCAGCACGAGCGCCAGCTCCTTGTGCCAGTTCGGGGAGGCCGGGCCGCCGCTGTCGGCGAGGTCGGGCGCATAGCCGATCTGGAGGTACACGACCGCGAGCCCCGCGGGCCGCGCCGCGTCGAGGATCGCGCGGATCTTCTCGACGACCGCCTGCGCGGAGGACACGTCGAGACCGGCCAGATCCAGCAGGCCGCCCTCGCGGACGAACGCGTTCTGCATGTCGACGATGACGAGCGCGGCGCGCGCCGGGTCGAGGTCAAGCGGGCGCGGGCGAGCGGGGAGGGAGACCATGGTCGCGCCTGTTAAATCACAGCCGCCCTAGAGTGTCAATCCTCGGCAGGACACCCCTCCGCCCCGACACGGGTTGTGTTCTCCGGCGCCCCCGTGTTAGTGCTCAGCCCTGGCATCTTCCTCCCTGGAGGCGGCGATGAGAGGTCCCCTGGCGGTCCCGGCCGAGCCGTACGAGTTCGCCTTCGAGCCCTCCCAGACGGCGCTCCTGGTGATCGACATGCAGCGGGACTTCGTCGATCGCGGCGGGTTCGGCGAGATGCTCGGGAACGACGTCGCGCCGCTCCGGCGCGCGGTCGAGCCGACCCGCCGCGTCCTCGACGCCTTCCGGCGGGCGCGGCTCCCCGTCGTCCACACGCGCGAGGGTCACCGGCCCGATCTCAGCGACTGTCCGCCGTCCAAGCGCGCGCGCGGCAAGCTCGCGGTCGGGATCGGCGACCCGGGCCCGATGGGCCGGGTCCTCGTCCGGGGGGAGCACGGTCACGACATCATCGACGACCTGAAACCGCTGCCCGGCGAGCCCGTCATCGACAAGCCCGGGAAGGGCGCGTTCTATGCGACCGACCTCGAGCTGGTGCTCAGGGACAAGGGGATCCGGAGCCTCGTCGTCACCGGCGTCACCACCGAGGTCTGTGTCCACACGACGGTCCGCGAGGCGAACGACCGCGGCTACGAGTGCCTCGTCCTGGAGGACTGCGTCGGCTCCTACTTCCCGGAGTTCCAGGCGGCCGCGATCAAGATGATCAAGGCGCAGGGCGGCATCTTCGGCTGGGTGTCCACGTCGCGGCAGCTCCTCGAGGTCCTCGAAGGAGGGCGGCCATGAGCCAGCAACGGGTCCGGTGGTGGGTGGCGGGCGACTGGGACGCGTTCTTCGGCCTCGGCACGAACAGCATCCTCAACATCCTCGTGCTCTCCGGGCTCCTGCTCTTCCTGATCGAGATGCCGAAGGACATCGTCTTCGGCCGAATCATCCCGGCCGTCGGTCTCTCGCTGATCGTCGGCAACGTCTACTACGCGTGGATGGCGTACCGGCTCGGCGTCCGGGCGGGGCGCGCGGACGTGACCGCGCTCCCCTACGGTCCGAGCGTGCCCCACATGTTCATCGTGATCCTGCTCATCATGGCGCCGATCTACTTCAAGACGAAGGACCCGATCCTCGCCTGGCAGGCCGGCCTCGCCTGGGCCTTCATCGAGGGGATCATCGAGGCGCTCGGCGGCCTGATCGGACCCCGCATCCGGAAGTACACGCCGCGGGCCGCGATGCTCGGCACGCTGGCCGGCATCTCGATCGCGTTCATTTCGATGCGGCCGGCGATGCAGACGTGGCTCGCGCCCTCGATCGGCTTCATCTCGCTCGGCATCATCTTCACCGGCTGGTTCGCCGGCGCGCGGTTTCCGTTCCGCCTGCCGGCCGGCCTCTTCGCGATCATCGTGGGATCGCTGGTCGCCTGGGTCACGGGCTTCATGAAGCTCGAGCCGCTCCAGCAGGCGGTCCAGCACTTCGCCGTGTCGCCGCCCGTCCTCGCGCTCGGGCCGCTCCTGCGCGGCTTCGGTGACGTCGCCCCGCTCCTGGTGACCGCGATCCCGTTCGGCATCTACAACTTCATGGAGGCGATCAACAACGTCGAGAGCGCCGCGGCGGCGGGCGACGAGTACAACGTCACCGAGGTCTGCCTCGTGGACGGGATCGGGTCCCTCGTGGGGACGCTCCTCGGGAGCCCCTTCCCGACGGCGGTCTACATCGGGCACCCGGGCTGGAAGGCCGTGGGCGGGCGTGTCGGCTACTCGCTGGCGACGGGCATCGTCGTCGCCCTCCTCTGCATCTTCGGCGTTGTGCCGATCCTGCTCGCGATCGTGCCGCTGGTGGCGATCCTGCCGATCCTGATCTACATCGGGGCCCTGATCGGCGCCCAGGCCTTCCAGGCCACGCCGCCCGCCCACGCGCCCGCCGTGGTCCTGGCACTCCTTCCCCATCTGGCGGCGTGGGGCCAGACGCTCGTCGACGGCGCCCTCACGGCCGCGGGCACCAGCGCCGCGAAGGTCGGCATCCCGGCGATGGAGAAGGTCGGCGTCCTCTACGCAGGGCTCGAGACGCTCGGCGGCGGCGCGATCATCGGCGGCATGATCCTCGGCGCGATCGGCGCGTTCCTGATCGACCGCCAGTTCACCGCCGCCGCCGGCTACGCGCTCGCGGGCGCGATCCTGGCGTTCTTCGGCTTCGTCCACGGTGGGAGGCTCGGCTGGGCCGAGTCGCCGCAGGTGGCGCTGGGCTACCTCCTGCTGGCGCTCGTGTGCGTGCTGATCCCGAGGCTCGCCGACCAGGGCGAGCCCGCCTGAGGAACCGATTCCCCGGCACGGCCGGCGCGGAGTATGCTCGCGACACGGATCGAGCCGGAAAGGAGGACCCCAATGGCGACCTACATCATGCTGACCAAGCTGACCGAGCACGGACGGAAGACCGTCAAGAAGAAGCCCAACCGGACGAACGAGGTCAACAAGGAGGTCGAGGCGATGGGGGGCAAGGTGGTGGCCCAGTACGCCGTCCTGGGCCCCTACGACTACGTGAACGTCGTCGAGGCGCCGGACAACCGGACCATCGCCAGGATCTCCATGGAGCTCGGCGCGCGCGGCACGGTGGAGATCATGACCCTCCCGGCCGTGACCCTGTAGGGCCACGCGGAGGGCGTGGTGAACACCTTCCAGATCTTCGGCCTTCAGGTGCTCCTGAGCTTCGTCCTCTACGGGCTGATCGCGCGGTGGTACGTGGCTCCGCGGCTCGGGGCGCTCCCCCTCACGGCCGCGCTGGAACCGCTGCTCCTCCTCCACGCCTTCCGCTACGTCGGCATGGTCTTCCTGGTCCCCACGGTCGTCGGCCCCGACCTCCCCGCGGCCTTCGCCGTCCCGGCGGCGTACGGCGATCTGCTGACGGCCCTCCTGGCGCTCCTGGCGCTCGCGGCCCTCCGGGGCCGATGGCCGCTCGGGATCCCCCTGGTCTGGGTCTTCAACGCCGTCGGGACGCTCGACCTGCTCTACGCGTTCTACCAGGGCACGCGACTCGGAGTCCAGCTCGGCGCGGCCTACTACATCCCGACGTTCGCGGTGCCGGCGCTCTTCGTCACCCACGCGATGATCTTCGCGATGCTCGTCAAGCGCGCGCGGTGAGGGGAGGGAGGCTCTAGCTCGGATCGCGGAACTGCGGGGCGCGCTTCTCGAGATTGGCCTGGACCGCCTCGAGCTGGTTCGGCCGCCCGAGCACCGAGCGCTGGATCTCCTCCTCCAGGCGCAGGCCCTCTTCGAGCGTCGCCGTCACGGCCCGGTTGAGGAGGCGCTTCGCGGCGCGGATCGCGTCTGGCGACTTCCCCGCGATCTCCCGAGCCAGCGCCATCGCCGCCTCCCAGGGCCTCTCGGCGACGTGCGTGGCCAGCCCGAGCGAGACCGCCTCGGCGCCCGAGACGATCCGGCCGGTGAAGGTCAGCTCCCTCATCACGTCGTGGCGGACGAGGTGGCGGAGCGTTTGCGGGCCGGTCATGTCGGGCACCAGCCCCCACTTGATCTCCATGACCGAGAGCCGGGCGTCGGGCGCCACGAAGCGGATGTCGGCCGCCAGCGCGATCTGGAGCCCTCCCCCGTAGGCGACGCCATGCACGGCGGCGACGACCGGGACGGGCATCGCGGCCCAGACCCACGCCGCGGACTGGGCGAAGTTGGCGGGACTGCCGTCCTCCCGATCGAGGAGGCTGGGCTCGGCCCGCCCCTCGCCGGCCTCCGCGATGAAGCTCGCGAAGTCGAGGCCCGCGCAGAACGCGCGCCCCGCGCCCGAGAGCACGACGGCGCGGAGCGACCGGTTCGTGGCGAGCTGCCTGCCCGTGCCGACGAGCGCCTCGAACATCGGGCGGTCGAGGCCGTTCAGCTTCTCGGGGCGGTTCAGCCGCACGTCGGCGACGCCGTCCTCGAGCGTCACGCTCACCCGGTCCTGCATCCCTCTTCTCCTCCCGGCTCGGCGCTCCGCCGTATGGCGCGAAGCATCGTCTCGGCCGGGAGTCCTGTCAAGGGACGCCGGGGGCAGGTTACCTCGGCGAGTCCCGCTCCGTGGTCAGCGGTAGGTCACACCGTCCGCGATCAGCGCGAACCGGGAGACCATCGGGGACGGCGCCCACCGCGGCTCCGCCAGCGCGACGCACCCCTTCTTGCAGCGGATCCGTCCGTCCATGAACACGGAGCACGACAGGACGTCGGAGGGCCGATCGGCGCCGGGCGCGGCGACGAACGCGACGCGCACATGGCGCTTCGAGAACGGGCAGTCGAACGCCGTCCGCGCCACCGTCGGCTGCGGCGGCAGGAGATGCGCCAGTGGCACCAGGACGAAGACCGTGGCAAGGAGGAGGACTAGCGGCGCCAGGACGATCAGGAGACCGAGACCCGTCGCGATCGCGACCACCCACTCCATCTCGTTCACCTTCTTCCCCGACTTCACCCCCATCGTCCCCCGTCCGCGGCGGCCGGCAATGAGGCGTCTGCCTCATTTTCCTGGGGAGCCCGTCCCGAGGCGCTGCCAGAGGACGTGGCGGCGGTTCTTCGTGTACGGCCGCACCTCTCCCGGCCAGCGGCCGCGGTCGACGGCCTTCGCCCAGGCGTCGCTCGTCAGCACCGCCGGGCTCTCGATCTCGTAGAGCGCGGTGTACCCGGGCTCGTTCGGGACGACGATCGTGCGGCGCTCACCGCCGATGATCATGGTCAGCTCCTGCGTCTTGAAGCGCGCGACCGAGACCACGCCGGGCACCCCCATCAGCATCGGGATGTGCTCGGTGTCGTAGACCTCGTTGAAGACCTGCTCCCGCCCGGGCTCCACGTCCATCGCGGCAGCGAAGAGATACTTCGTCTGGAATGGCATCGTTGATCCTCCTTGTGCGAGCCTTGACCCTTTTTGCGTTGGGCACGACCCGGCCGCTGGCGCGGCCCCCTCAGTGCGCGTGACCACCCGCCCGGAACGTCGGCGCGGCGGCGTTCTCGATCAGCACGTTGACGCACGCCGGGAGGCCCGACGCCATCGCGCGCGCGAGGGCTCCCCCCAGCTCCTCGGATCGCTCGACGAACTCCCCGTGACCGCCGAGCGCCGCCGCCACCCGGTCGTAGCGAGCCGGCAGGAGGTCGCAGCCGACCGCCCGCGCGGCGCCGTAGTGCCGCACCTGGAGCTGATACTCGGCGTTCCACCGCGCGTCGTTGCCGACGACCACGACGACCGGCAGCCGGTAGCGGAGCGCCGTGTCGAGCTCCAGGGCGTGGTAGCCGAAGGTCCCGTCGCCGAGCGTCACGACCACCGGCAGCCCGGGCCGGGCGAGCCTGGCACCGATCGCCATCGGGATGCCGCTCCCGATCGATCCCGAGAGGCCGTTGATCAGGCGCGTCTCCGTCTCGAGCGCCGCCTGCGCCCACTGTCCGAACTCCCCGCCGTCGCTGACGAGAAGCGCCCCAGCGTCGAGTAACGGCTGGAGCGCCGCGCACACGCGAAGCGGGTGCAGGGGCTCCCGGCTCGAGTGGCGCAGCTCCTCCCAGGCAGACGGGGTCGCGGCGCGCGAGGCCGAGACCGCCGCCCGCCAGGAGCTCGGCCGCCACTCTCGCTCGCGGGCCGCGGCGGCGAGCTGGGCGGCGGCGACCGACGGGTCGCCGCAGATCGCGAGGGCGACACGTTCCGCCGTCAGACGCGCGTCAGCCGTGATCTGGACGAAGCGGCACCGCCCCGAGAAGGCGGGCCCCTCGCCGAAGCCCAGCGAGAAATCCAGCGCCTTTCCAAGGAGAAGCACCAGGTCGGCTTCGGCCAGGCACCCGGTCGCCCCGTGGAGCCAGGGGTCGTTCACGCCGCGCGGGCTCTCGATGGGGAGGACGGGCGCGCCCGTCACCTCCGAGAGCCGCGCCACCAAGGCCGCGCGCTCTCCCCGCGCCATCGCCGGACCCGTGAGGATCAGGGGGCGCCGGGCCCCCGCGAGGAGCGTCAGAACCTCGCGGATCGGCCCGTCGCCCAGGGGTGGCGACGGCGGGATCGCCTCGGGCGTCGGGGCCGCGCGGGGGGACGACACGGCCGCCTCCAGCACGTCGCCGGGAAGGCTCAGGTGCACGGGACCGGGCCGGCCGCTCGCCGCCAGGGCGAGCGCCGTGGCAACCTCCGCGCCGAGGCGCTCTGGATCCTCGACGAGCCAGGCGGCCTTCGTCACCGGCCGGGCGGCGGCGACCTGGTCCACCTCCTGGAAGGCGCCCGCGCCCATCTGCGAGCGCGGGGAGTGACCACTCAGCAGCACCACCGGCGTCTCCGCCATGCGCGCGCCGTAGAGGGCCGAGAGGGCGTTCCGGTGTCCGGGCCCCGCCGTCACGAGCGCGACCCCGGGCCGGTCGGTCAGGCGCCCCCAGGCGTCCGCCATGTGGACGGCGGCGGCCTCGTGCCGCGCGTGGATGAGGGCGATGCCGCGCCCGATCGTCGCGTCGTACAGCGACAGGATCTGGTTTCCCGAGACCGTGAAGAGATGCTCGACACCGGCGGCCACCAGCGTCTCGATCACGAGCTCCGCGCCGGTCCTCGCGATGGCTACCCCCGGCTCGCGGACGAAGCCGATCCACGCATGGCAGTCACTCTAGCCCAAGAGACTTCTCACCGCGACCGTGCCGTCCGTTCCGTCCACCGTGACGCGGACCCCGTCGTGGAGGAGGCGCATCGCGCCGCTCACGCCAAACACCGCGGGAATCCCCAGCTCGCGCGCGACGACGGCCGCGTGACACATGAGGCCGCCGACTTCCATCACGACCCCGCTCGCTCGCGGGAACAGCGGCGTCCACCCCGGATCGGCGAACTCCATGACGATGACGTCGCCGTCGGCCATCGCCGCCGGGTCCGGTCGGAGCAGAATCCGAACGGGCCCGGTGGCCCGGCCGGCCGAGACCCCGATGCCGCGCAGGAGGTCACCGCGATCGCCGGACGGGGGCGATGCTCGGTCGACGACCGGCACGCCATCGGAGCGGAGAAAGTCCGGCGCGCGCTCCGCCCGGTAGCGCTCGAGCCTCGCCCGTCGCTGCTCGAGGAGCTGCGGCGTGTCGGCGCGCGGCGCGCCGCCGCTGACCAGCCGTGCCAGCTCGGCCCACTCGAGGAAGAAGACGTCGTCGGCCGCGGCGAGGATGCCGCGATCCACGAGCCGTCGGCCCAGCTCCAGGGCAGCCTGACGCATGCGCTGGAAGACGAAGAAGCCGTAGTGCTTGGGCGCCTCGCGCAGGGGCATGTACAGCTCGACCAGCGTCGCCATGAGACGCATCCCCGGGCGGCGCCAGAACGGCGAGCCCGCCACGGCGGTCCGGACGGCCTGGCGGCGCTGGGCGGCCAGCCTCAGCATCCGCTCGCGAAGGCGCTCTCCCCGCGGGGACCGGAGGCCGGCGCGGACGAGGTCGAGGAGCATCGCGGGATCCTCGGCCCACCGGGGAACCCCGAAGTCGAACTCCTTGGGGCACCGATGCCCGTTGCGCCCGAGGAACTCGCGGAAGGCCCCGAGCCACTCGCCACCGCCGGCGTCGGCCGCGAGCCGTGCCAGCAGCGCCTCGGTGCTCGACGACTCGAGGAAGGCCGGGGCCAGAGGGCGGGCGGCGTCGACCAGATCGTCGATGCCGAGCGCGATCCCGGTCGTGGGGTTCCCCGCGATCCCGACGGACAAGAGCTGGCCGGCGTCGGGATGGTGGCGGAAGGCGCGCCGCGCGAGGTGATACACGAGCATCGCCACCGTCTCCATGTAAAGGCCGTCCCGGAGGGGGGCGCATTCGGGGAAGGTGAACAGCCGCAGCTCGGCGAACACGTCCACATCCGACCAGGTCGACAGGTCTCCCCGACGCGCCACGACCGCTCCCGCGGTCTCGAGCGCTCGCAGGCATCGACGGGGAAGGAGCGCTCGAGCGAGCTTCGGTGTGGACTCGAGCGCGGCGAGGACCGCCAGACGCAGCAGCATGAGTCGCGACGCGGGCAGGCGGCGCGGCCGGAACACGCCAGCCGAGGCCAGGCGGCTCACGGTCTCGGCGGCGCCGGGGTCCACCCACGTCATCGTCCGCCGCATGAGGCCGCCGAACAGCGGAGGCGCGAGGAGGGCGTTCATATTGAAGTAGACGCGGCCGTGCACCAGGTCGATGCCGCAGAGATGGCGCCGAAGGGTCGACGACTCGTGGATCGCGAGCATCTGCCGCATGACCATCGGGACAATCACCTCTCGCCAGGTGGTCCAGGTCAGCGGCCGGAGTGGGTCGGGCAGCGTTTCGCGCACGTTCCAGTTGGACCAGACCGTCACGGGGCCGTCGTCGACATCCTCGAACGCGCGCTCGACCACGAACTCCTGAGGCGCCCGCGCGGCAGTGATCGGACGGGCCTGGAGCCACCAGAGGACGCCGTCCCCGTCGATGGCCCATTCGAGGTCGAGGGGGTGGCCCTCGAGGTCCGCAAGACCCGCCGCCTGCTCGGCGATCGAGATCGCGTCTCCTGCCGTCAGCGCCGGCGCGTCGGGCCCCTGCCCGTCGGGGCGCGCTTCCCAGGCGCCGGTGCCCGAGCGATAGATCCGCCATCGCTCCGGCTGAGCGCGACCCGAGACGAGGCGGTCGCCAGCGCCCGCGACCGCTTCGAGAACGATCGCGCGGTCCCGGCCCGTGGGGTCGAGCGTAAAGCACACGCCGGCGGCGCGCGCGCTGACCTGGGCTTGAACCACCAGGCCAACCGGAACCATCGTACCGGCGTAGGCTCTGACCCGCTCGCCCCGACCCGACTCGATGCACGCGGCGGCGGCGGAGAGCGCCTGGTCGACGCCGGTGACACCCAGGACTGTCTCGAGGAGCCCGGCGAAGGAGCGTTCTTTCGAGTCCTCCCCGCAAGCCGAGGAGCGGACCGCCAGCTTCCCGCCCGCGAGCAGCGCGGCCGCCCGGCGCACGAACTCGGCTCGGGCGTCCTCCGACCACTCGTGCGGTGCGGACGTGGTCACCGGCACGGCGAAGCCAGGAGGAACGCGCGCCCCCGCGGCGATGAGACGCGCGAGCCCACAGGCCTTTCCCCCGAACACGGCCTCCGCGATGGGATCGAGTGCGCGCAAGTCGACGGGCTTCAGGGGTTACCTTGACGACGCTCGCTGATCCCGTCGGTCAGGAGTCGCCGCGCCTCGGTCACGTCGGGCGAGGCGCCGATCTGGCTCAGGATCGCGTGGGCGCGCTCGACGTCAGCGCGCGTGCCCAGCCGCCGCCCGATCTCGAGCCACGTGGCACCCTCGTCCCATCGCGCTCCCTGCGCCGCTGCCGCGGCGAGACTCCGGCGCCACCACCGCTGGGCCGCGCCGGGCTTGCCCCGGAGCCACTCGTACGTGCCCTGTAACCGACAGACGGCGGGCAAGGTCGGACGGACGGCCCTCGCGATTCCGAGAGTAGCCCGGCACGCCCACTTCGCCCTGGCGAGCGCCCGGGCCCGCTCGGCGCCCTGAAGATGCTCGGCCATCGCCAGGTGGGCCGCAGCCAGGCCCGCGTGGGTCGAGGCCACCTGATGCCCGCGGACGCCCCATCGAGCGATGAGTTGATCGGTCTCCTCGAGCAGTCCGCGGGCCTCGTCGAGCTTTCCCTGACCGAGGTAGCACTGCCCAAGAAACCCGCTCGCCTCTGCCACGTCACCATAGTCGGGGATTCCCTCGAACAGCTCGATCGCCCTGCCGAGGCACGACGCCGCCTCCTCGAGAGGCCCGGCGCGCAGGAGCGCCCAGCCGCGGGCCAGGAGCCCCCAACCCCACAGTTGACGATCGCCGCCGTCCCGACCGACCCGGGCGATCTCCTCGCTCTCGGCGAGGGCCGCCGCGAGGTCGCCCAACTGGACGAGGAGCACGACGGCCATCGTCGCCGGCGCGCCCCAGCCCCGAAGCTCGCCTGCCCTCCTGAACTCCTGCATCGCGCGCCGATTGTGGTCGAGCGCCGGCGCGAACTGGGCGAGACAGAGGTGCTCGTGGAAGGCGAGGCCGGTGTAGGCGATGCCGAGGGGCACGGGCTCCCCGATCTGCTCCGCCAGCTCGACGGCCCGCCGGTGATAGTAGCCGGCGAGCCGAGGCAGGGGGACGAAGTCGCAGATGATCCCGACGCCGCCGAGCCCCTCCGCGACACCGGCAGGGAGGCCGCTTCGCTCGGAATGGTTCAGCAGCAAAAGGCTGTCCAGGACCGCCCGCTGCCGGTCGACGAAGTAGTCGATCCAGAACCTCAGCTCGTAGATCCGCTCCCTCTCCGCCGCCGCGACGGCGGGCTCACCCGCGCGCCGCCGCACGAACAGACGCGGTATGAGCCGGTGGAGCGCCTGGCGGAGGAGCTCCCTCCCGATAGCGAGACGCACGCCCCAGCGGGTGGTCGGGTACGGGGCGCCGAGGTGTCGGAGCGACCGCTCGAGGTACTCGACGGCCTGGTGATGGTCACCCCGCCGGAAGAGCGCCTCGCCCATCTTCCGTTCCAGGGTCGCGCGCTGCACGGGATCCCAGCGATCGCCGAACGCCCGCGCGTATGCCTCGACGGCCTGCCGGTAGTGGATCAGCGCCTCGGCGTCGGCCGCCACCCGGCCCGCCTGGTCGCCGGCCCTGAAGAGATACTGCTGGGCCTTCCCCCACTCCTCGGCGCGCGAGTAGTGGTAGGCGAGCACGCCGTAGAACTCCTCGAGCCGCTCGGCGAAGAGGGCCTCGAGGGCCTCGGCCACCTGGCGGTGCAGCCCGCGTCGCCGATCCAGGAGGATCGTGTCGTAGGTCGCCTCCTGGACCACCGCGTGCTTGAACGCGTACTCCAGCTCGGGAATCCGCCGCCGTTCGCGGATCAGCTCGACCTCCTGCAGCGCGGCGAGGTGTCCCTCCAGCTCGCGCTCGGCCTCCGAGACGGCGCGCAGCACGCGGTAGAAGAAGCTCCGCCCGATGACCGAGGCGAGCTTGAGCACCGCTTTGAGAGCCTCGTCCAGCCGATCGATCCGCGCCATGATCACGCCGCGGAGCGTGTCGGGGAGCGTCACGTGATCGACTTCCGTTGTGACCCGCCAGGGCCCGGCCGGGTCGGACCGCTCGAGCGCCCCAGCGTCGATCAGCGCGCGGATCACCTCCTCGACGAAGAAGGGGTTCCCCTCGGCCCTGGCCAGGATCATCTGGCGGAGGCGCGGCGGCAGGTCCTCCCGCTCGAGGAGGTTCGTCACCAGGCGCTCGCTCTCCGCAGGCGAGAGCGGCGCAAGGGCCAGCTCGGTGTAGCGACCGCCGTGGTCGCGGGCGGCGATCTCCCTGAGCCGGCCGACGGGGCTCTCCCCCTCGGGGCGGCCGACGCCGCAGACGAGGAGCGGCACCTCCTCGGTCAGGGGGAGGAGGTGCTCGAGCAATTCCGCCGAGGACCGGTCGATCCAGTGCAGGTCCTCGAAGACGAGGACCAGCGGGCGCCTCGTGGCGATTCGCTCGAAGAAGCGCCGCGACGCCAGGAGGATCTGGCGCTTGATCGCCTGGCCGTCGAGGTACTTCACGCGCGCCGTGAGCTCCCCCTTGACGGTGAGGCCGAGGAGCGTCGCCAGATAGGGCAGGATGTCCGGCGCCTGATCGCCGTGGAGGCTCGCGACCTCCCGCTCGAGCTTGGCCCAGCTCTGGTCCTCGCGATCGTCCTCGCCGATGCCGGCGTGGCTCTTGATGATCTCGAGGAAGGGCCAGTACCCGATGGTCTGGCCGAAGGAGAGCCCCCGCCCTTCGCGCCAGACGAGGTCCCGCTCCGCCACCAGACGTCTCGCCTCGGCCACCAGGCGGGACTTGCCGAGCCCGGGCTCGCCGACGACCGTGACGACGCCGCCCCGTCCCGTCTCGAGGCGCCTCACACAGTCCATGAACGCCGCGAGGACTCCGTCGCGCCCGACGAGCGGCGAGCTGATCCCCCGGATCGCCCCTCCGTGGAAGGCCCGCGCGGGCGGACGAGCGGCCAGCGCCCGGTAGACGGTGACCGGCTCGGCCTTGCCCTTGACGGCGCGCTCGCCGAGCCGCTCGCACTCGACCCAGCGCGCGACGGCGCGGTACGTGCTCTCGCCGAGATAGACCGCGCCCGGCTCGGCCAGGGCCTGGAGCCGCGCCGCAAGGTTCGTCGTGTCCCCGATCGCCGTGTAGTCCATGCGCAGGTTGTCGCCGATCTTCCCGACCACGACGAGGCCGGTGTTGAGGCCGATGCGCGCGGCGACCTCCATCCCGGCTGGGGCGTCGAGGTCCGCCCGTCGGTCCCTCAGTCCCCGGTGGATCGCCAGGGCCGCCAGGACGGCGCGCCGGGCGTGATCCTCGTGGGCGAGCGGGGCGCCGAAGAGCGCCATGAAGCCGTCCCCCAGAAACTGGTTGATCGTCCCCTCGTAGCTGTGGACCTCGGCGATCGCGAGATCGAAGAAGCGGTCGAGGAGGGCGTGCATCCCGTCGGGCCCGAGACGCTCGGCCAGGGCCGTGGAGCCGGTGACGTCACAGAAGAGGACTGTCACCTGCTTGCGCTCGCCCTCGAGCGCGCTCCGCGAGGTGAGGATTTTCTCGGCGAGGTGCCGGGGGGTGTAGGAGGGGGACGGCGTCAGCGGGGCTCCGCACTCGCTGCAGAACTTCGCGCCAGCCGGGTTCTCGTGCTGGCAGCGGGAACACCTCATCGGGAGCGCCTGCCCGCTCAGCCTGTCAGTCGTGTCCCTCGGCGATGAACGGCTTGTACCCGGTCGCCCGGAGCTCCCGCAGCTCCGATGCGGCCGCCGCGCGATCGGAGAACGGCCCGACCCGCACGCGAAGGAGGGACTCCCCCCGGTGATCGGCGGGCGTGGTCACCGGTCCGATGGACACGGGAAGCCTCCGCTCGAGGAGGCGCGCCGCGAGCCGGCTCGCGGCGTCGTAGTTCCTGAAGGCGCCCACCTGGACCCACCAGGACGTGGCCGTCGTCGTGACCGCCACCGGCGCATGCCTGTTCGAGGCGGGAACCGCAGCCGTTTGAGCCTCCTGGTACCGCTCCGTCCCCGCACGGGACCCCGCGACGACGCTCGCGTCCTTAGGGACCTCGTGCTCGCTCGGGTCGAGCCGCCTCTCGCCGGGTGCCTCACCGGGGTTCGGCGCGACTGCTGGTGGCTCCACGGGGGGGCGGGCGGTCGCCACGCTCGCGGCGGGAGGGCTCGGCGCGGCCGGCGGCCGCGAGGTCTTCGCCCTCATCTGAGCCACGAGCTCGGGGTAGGACGCGCCATGGAGCACCCGCTGGAACTGGGCGCGGTAGTTGTCCACGACGCTGATGCCGTCGATCACGACGTCGCGGACGGCCCAGCGGGCGCCTCGTCGCACCATCCGGTACTCGAGGGGGATCTCGCCCCCATCCCGGCTCTCGACCGCCGTCACGACGGTCGCCAGGTCGCCCTCGATGGACTCGTCGAGGTAGCGGATGATCACGCCACCGTTCACCCGGGCCCTCGACGCGACCCGCGAGAGGTAGCCGCGCTCGAGGAGATCCGTGAAGAGCCGGATGAACTCCTCTCGCTCCGCCGACGTCCGCGCCCGCCAGTGGGACCCCAGGGCGAGCTGGGCGGCCCCCCGGAAGTCGAAGATGTCGCTGACCATCCTCCGGATCGCGTTCAGGCGCTCCCTCGGCTCATCCTCGGTCGCGGGGTCGTTGAGAATCCGATTCGCCTCGACGAAGAAATCGCGGAGCCGGTCCGTCGGCGGTCCCGCCGAGGCCCCCTGGCCCACGAGCAGCACGAGCGCGAGCGTCGCGGCGGATGCGGCCGGACGACGAGCCGCGGTGCCGGAGCGGAATCGAAGGGTCCGGAAGCCCCATGCCATAGGCAGTCTCGGTGTGCGAACCATAGCCGGGGAGTCGCGATTTCAGAAAGCTTTTTCTCGCTCCGCGGGCTCGTGAGCGACGGACGGAGGAGCCACTACCTGCAGTGTTGTGCCAGTGCCGCGAAGACGATATCGGGCATGTCCTTCCCCCGGAGGCCGGGGTGGCTCTCGGTGTATCGCTCGACGATCGCGTGGACCTCCGCCGGCGGGATCAGCCGGTCGCGGACGCAGGTCATGATCTCCGCGAACACCGTGATCCCCGCGTCCTTGCTCCCGAGCGCCTCCTGGACGACCACGAGACCATTCCAGGCGTCGACGATCGCCGTGACGTAAGCCGCGCGCTCGGACGACCCGAGGCGGCGCCACTCCTCGCCGGTGATGGCACCCGCGACCCCTGCCGGCCCGAGCACGCCCGCGCAGGCCACCACGAATCCGAGCCAGCAGGCGATTGTCCTCACCCGCGTATCCTACCCGGCGCCCGGGGGGCCCGCACCGGTACGCTAGAATCACTCCCGTGAACACCGGACGGGTCACGGGATAAGGGCGGGACCCTCCCATGCCGTGGGATCCGCGCATCGAGCCTCTGCTGGACCGGTACCCCGCGCTCCGGGCCGTCGGCAACACTCCGCTGGTCCCGGTGCCGATCTTCCGCGACGAGCTGCCGGAGGTCGAGGTGCTCGCCAAGATGGAGTCGCTGAACCCCGGGGGCTCCCTCAAGGACCGGCCGGTGCTGCGCATGCTGCTCGGCGCCCTGGCCGAGGGTCGGCTCTCTCCCGGGAAGACGGTGCTCGACAGCTCCTCGGGCAACGCCGGGATCGCCTACGCGATGATCGGCCGCATCATCGGTGTCCCGGTCGAGATCGTGATCCCCGACAACGCGAGCGCCGAGCGGAAGACGCGGATGCTGGCGCACGGCGCCAGGCTCGTCTTCACCGACGGGTTGCAGGGCTACGACGAGGCGCTCCGCGAGGTGCACCGCCGATGGGCGGCCGACCCCGACCGCTACTTCTTCTGCGACCAGTACAGCAACGCGGACAACTGGCGCGCGCACTACGAGACGACGGCCGAGGAGATCCTGGCGCAGACCGGCGGCCGCCTCACCCACGTGGTGGCCGGCGTCGGGACCGGCGGGACGGTCACCGGCCTCGGGCGGCGGCTCAAGGAGCACGACGCGAGGATCCGGGTCGTCTGCGTCATCCCCGAGGCCTTCCCCGGGATCGAAGGGCTCAAGCCGCTCGGCGGACCCGAGGACATCGTGCCCGTCGTCCTGGACGAGCGCGTCATCGACGAGCGCGTCCCCGTCACCAACGAGGAGGCGTACCGGATGTGCCTGCGCCTGGCGCGAGCGGGCTTCTTCGTCGGCCAGTCGTCGGGCGCGTACCTCGTGGGCGTCGAGCGGGTCGCCCGCCGCGAGCGGCGCGGTCGCTTCGTGACTCTCCTCAACGACCTGGGCGAGCGTTACTTCTCCACCCACCTCTGGGACTGAGGCCCGGTCCGCGCTACGGCAGGGCGATCGGCGGGCGCGGCGGCTGGTCGAAGTCGAACGCCTCGAGAAAGGCCGCCGCCCGGCGATCCCGTTCCGTCAGGGGCTCGAGCCCGAAGCGCCACTCGATGAGCTTGAGGATCGACGCGTGCTCGTACCAGCCGTGCGCGATCCTGCCGCGCCTCGCGTAGGGTGAGACGACCAGGGTGGGCACCCGGGTGCCGAGCCCGAAGCGATCGACCACAGGCGGTCGCACGTGATCGAACCACCCGCCCCCCTCGTCGTAGGTGATCACGACGGCGACGCGCGGCCAGTACCGGCTCGCCATGATCTCCCGGACCGTCTCGCCGATCCAGCGGTCGGCCGCGCCCACCGTCGACGAGACCGCGTGCGCGTTCTGCGCCCAGTGCGGCTTCACGAACGCGACGGCGGGCAGGCCGCCGTCGCGGAGCGCGCGCACGAACGCCGCGCCGTCCTCGATGTGCGCGCGGCCCTCGGGGGTGTCCATGATCCGCTGTACGTACTGGAACGGGTTGTGATGGGGGACGAGGCCGCTCCGTACGGCGTCGGCGCCGGCGCCCCAGCCCGCCGCGTACCAGCGCCACGTCACGCGGCCGGCGTCGAGCCGGTCGGCGATCGTCGGGAGGGTCTGGGGCGTCCGGAGGATGTGCTGCACGCGCTGCGGCGGATACGGGGGATCGAGGTTGTTGACGACGTAGCCCGCGGGGTCGACCTCGCCGTCCTTCACGACGCGCCCGTCCGGGAGGAGCTCCGCGCGCTCGGCGGGGGGCGCGTCCGGATACCTCGCGAGGGTACCCGAGATCAGGGAGAAGTGGTTCGGAAACGAGCCGCCGTGGATGGACTGGAAGTAGTGGTCGAGGAGCACGAACTCGTCCGCCAACCGCCACTGCACGGGGCTCGCGGACCGGTCGTAGTAGCCCATGGTGGCCCCGCCGCTCGTCCCCTCGGCGACCCATCGGCCCATCGGCACGCCGTCGGCTCCCGGCGCGTACTGGCGCTGCATGTGGTAGAAGCGGTGCACCGGATTGTTCGTCTGGTCGAATGGGCTGACGAACCTCCCCATGGGGAACGGCGCGTTCCGGAGGTCCGCGGGGAAGCGAGGGTCGGGCTTTCCGTCGCGCCCGAGCGGCGCGGGCAGGGTCGCGTACGCCACGCCGTTCCCGTCGGCCTGCCTGCCGCGGTAGTTCGCCAGCCCGTCGGCGCCGGGGTAGGTGCCGAACAGGTGGTCGAAGGAGCGGTTCTCGAGGAAGAGGATGACAATGTGATCGATCGGCGCGCGCTCGCCGCCGCGCGGGTGATCGTCCACTCCCGTGGTACAGGCGACGAGCAGGACCGCGACGAGCGGCGCGGCGAGAAGGCGCCAGATCATCATCGCGCAAGCGTAGCATTTCTCCCTCGTCAAGGACGATGTTGACAAGGTTCGGGCTCCGGTCGCAGAGTCTCTAGGCGTCTCTGCACGTCGCGCGCGAGGCAGGAACGAGGAGGACGAGACCCTATGGCGAAGCGAGAACCCCTGAAGCCCGGCGCCCGCGGGCGCCCCGCGTGGCCCGCCGTCCCGAAGCCGGACGCCGAAGAGGTCTACAAGGCCGTCCCCGAGGCGGCGCGCACCTATCCCCTCTTCCTCGAGGAGATGCTCGACCCGAAGGCTGCGCACAAGAAGCCCGAGGCGCTCGGACGCCTCCGCGTCCTCGACTGCACGACCGGCATGATGATCGGCCACTGGTGCTCGTCGCAGCTCGCCGAGCTGGGCGCCGAGGTGATCCAGGTCGAACCGCCGGGCGGCGACCCCCTGCGCCAGCTGACGCCGTTCGGGCGCAAGGAGTACATGGCGGAGGATCACGAGCGACGCGAGC
>JACQWC010000111.1 GCA_016209635.1 Candidatus Rokuibacteriota bacterium
GAACGGGCCGCCGTCGTAGCCCGGCGCGTCGGTCAGCCGTTTCACGTTGGAGCCGCCGGCGTCCATCAGGTCGAGGTCGAGGTCGCCCGCGCGGAGCGAGGTGAAGACGATCTGCCGCCCGTCGGGCGACACGGCGCCCTCGGCGTCGTAGCCGTCGTTGTCGGTCAGCCGCGTGGGGCTCCCGCCCTCCGCCTCCGCCGAGAAGATGTCCCAGCCCGGATAGAGCGGCCAGACGTAGCCCTGCGAGCGATCGGGCGGCGACGGGCAACCGGCGGCCGCGAGGTGGGTCGAGGCGTAGATGATCCGCCCGCCGTCGGGGAAGAAGAAGCCGCACGTCGTCCGGCCGCTGCCGGTCGAGACCAGCCTCACGTCGGTCCCGTCGTCCCGCATGGTGAAGATCTGGTCGCAGCCGAAGGGCGGCCGGGTCGACTGGAAGATCAGCCGCCTTCCGGTCCAGTCCCAGTAGGCCTCGGCGTTCGCTCCGCCGAAGGTGAGCTGACGGAGGTTCGCGAGCCGTCGCTCCCTGGAATCGAGGAGCGCCGGCGCGGCTCCCCCTCGAGCCCGGCGCGCTCCGAGAGCCAGGGCGAATCCCGTTGTCGCGGCTGCGAGACCGAGCCTGAGCACGGCTCGCCGGGCGACGGCGGGGGCCTCGGTCACCGGCGCTCCTCGAGAACGGCGTTCAGCCTGCGCTCGGCGCTGTCCCGGAGGATCGTGACCTCCACCCGGTCACCGGGCCGCCGGCCCCGG
Organism: Candidatus Rokuibacteriota bacterium; assembly: GCA_016209635.1. Lineage (GTDB taxonomy): Bacteria > Methylomirabilota > Methylomirabilia > Rokubacteriales > CSP1-6 > JACQWC01. The sequence continues at coordinate 748 of JACQWC010000111.1, forward strand.
AGGGCGAAGGTGAGGTCCTCGAGGGTCTTCACCGCGACGCCCGCGAAGGCGACGATGACGTCGCCCGCGCGCACGCCGGCCTTCTCGGCCGGGCTCCCGGGACGCACGCCGCTGATCAGGACGCCGGGCTCGCTGCGATCGCCGAAGTCGGGCACGACGCCGAAGAAGGGGCCGTAGCCGCCGCCGCGCGTGGGCGCGCGCGGCGCCTCGAGCTTGACCCAGGCCGGCGCGACCGCCTCCCGCGCGACCGCGGCGACGACGCGAGCCGCGAACGCAGTCACGGCCTCGAGCCCCTGCGGGTTCAGCCTGTCCCAGGTGTCGGTCGGACGGTGGTAGTCGCTGTGGGCGCCGGTGAAGAGGAAGAGCACCGGGCGCCCCCCCGTGTAGAAGGCGGTGTGGTCCGAGGGCGAGAAGGGATCACCCCTGAGCTTGAGCGTGAGCGCGCCGCTCTGGGCGGTCACGAGCGCTCGGAGGCCGGTCCCGCTGTCGGCGCCGACGGCGTAGAGCGTCTGGTCGCGCAGGCGCCCGATCATGTCGAGGTTCACCATGAGCACGGTCGCCTCGAGCGGGTGCGCCGGATGCTTCACGTGGTGGGTCGAGCCCAGGAGGCCCATCTCCTCGCCGGCGAAGGCGACGAACACGAGCGTGCGCGGCGCGCCGCCCGCCGCGGCGAAGGCCCGGGCGAGCGCCATGACCGCGGCGGTGCCGGAGGCGTTGTCGTCGGCGCCGGGATGGATCGCGCCCGCCTGGTCCGGCGCGAGCGAGCCCTCGCCGCCGCGTCCCAGGTGGTCGTAGTGGCCGCCGATCACGACGGCCTCGTGCTTCCTCGCGGGATCGGTGCCGGGGAGAAGGCCGACGACGTTGACGGCCGTCCCGCGCTCGCGGACGAGCGCGACCTCCAGCCGGACGCGCGCCCCGCCGACCTGGAAGGACTGGGGGGCGAGCGCGCGGTCGATCGCGTCGGCCACGTCGGCGAGCCGCTTGCCGGAGGGGGCCAGGAGCGCGTCGCCCACGGCCCGCGTGACGTGCGCGGCCAGGATGGACCAGGGCTGGCTGATGCCGCGGAGCGGGGGGAGGGACGCGCTCGTCGCGGCCGGATGCGTCACGAGGAGGATCGCCGCCGCGCCGTGCTCGCGCGCGTTGATGATCTTGTGGCTCCGTTCCGAGTAGTGGTACGCGTCGGGACGGCGGAACGGGCTCGCGGGGTCGGACCCGCGCGGCTCCCGGGTCAGCACCAGCACGACCTTCCCGCGCGCGTCGAGCCCGGCGTAGTCGTCGTACCCGAGGTCCGGCGCGGTGATCCCGTACCCGGCGACGACGAGATCACCCTCGACGGCGCCGTTGCCCGAAACGGCGAGCGGCGTGAAGTCGCCGCCGAGCGCGAGCGAGCGGGCCGCCGGTCCCAGAATCGTCAGCGCGTTCGGGTTCCCGAGCCGGATCCCCGTCGGCACGGAGAAGGCCTGGAAGTAGGTCCCGGCGTCGCCGCCCGGCTGGAGACCGGCGCCCTGGAATACCGAGGCGATGTGCTGCGCCGCGCGCTCGGCTCCCGGAGTTCCGGAGGCTCTCCCCTCGGTCTCGGGCGCCGAGAGGATCTTCACCTGGGCGAGGAGCCACTCCGCCGAGGGGACGGGCGGGGCGGCCTCGGCGACGCCGAGCGCGAGCACCAGGAGCGCCAGAAGGATGCGGAGGGGGCTCATACCGCCATCATGCCTCCGTCTCGGATGGTCGACGAGGCGAGCCCGCGAGGGGACGGACGACCAGGACGAGGAGGGCGGCGAGCGCGAGCCCGCCGGCCAGCGACACGGACCAGATGACGAGGTCGATCGTCCCCAGGATGTCGTCGAGGGCGGTGGTCTTCAGATAGACCTCGAGGACCCCGAGGACCTGACCAGACTCTCGCCCGAAGATGGGCACGTAGATCTCGACCACCCGCCGGTAAAAGCCGATCTCGTACAGATGCTCGCCGGCACGCGGCTGCGTCATCTCCGAGGAGACCTTGCCGCCGAGGGCCTTCCTCAAATTGAGGTTGTCCGGGAAGCGCTTGCCGACGAGCTCGGGGACGTCCGACCACAGGATTTCGGCATTGCGGCTCCAGATCTTCACCCGGACGAGCCCCGGCAGGACCGCGAGCCGCTGCTCGAGGTCCTTGCCCCAGCGGTCCCGCGCGACGCCGCGCGGGCCGTCGAGGAACGCCTGGACGTTCATCGTGTGCGCCAGCTCCTGAACCATGGCGCCGGTGGCCTCGATGGCCGACCGGGTGATCGCCGTCGCGGCGAGGGAGGACGCCGTGAGGGCCACGACCGAGGCGAGCACGACGGCGCAGGCGAGGGTCAGGACCGCGAAGCGATCGAGACGAGGACGGGCGAGAGCCATCGACACCTCCAGTCGTCCGGGGCGGTAGCGGGGCGCCGATCAGCGTACTATAGGTGGCCGTGGCCCGCGCTCTCCTTCTGCTCCTCGCCGCGCTCTGCGCCACGGGACCGGTGGCCGGATGCGCCATCGTGCCCGAGCGCCCGTCGCCCGCGGCCGAGACCCAGGTCGAGCGGCTCCCCCTCTGGAAGTTCTTCGCGAATCGCGATTCGAACTGGGGCTACCGCGTGTCGCCCGACGGGACGAGGATCGCGTGGCTCGCCTCGCACTCCCGGCGCACGACGATCTTCTGGAAGCGGCTGGATGACGACGACGTGCGCATCGTCGACACCCACTCGCCGCGGGGCGTGTTCTGGTTCACCTGGGCCCGGGACAGCCGCCACGTGCTCTACACCCAGGACCGGGACGGGGACGAGAACTATCACGTCTATCTAGTCGACACGGACTGGCCCGAGAAGCGGCCGCGCGACTTGACGCCGTTCGAAAAGACGCGCGCGGGGATCCATCGGGTCCCGAAGACGGACCCGCACCACGTCCTCATCGCTCACAACCGGCGCGATCCGACCGTGTTCGACCTCTACCGAGTCGACCTCCGGACGGGTGTGGAGGTCGGGATCGGCGAGAACCCCGGCGACGTGCTCTCGTGGATCACGGACCGTGAGGGGACCCTCCGGGCGCGCATCCGCCGCGTGTCCGCGACCGAGCAGAGCCTCGACGTGTGGGAGGGGGGCGGGGGCCGCTGGCGGACCCTCCTCACGCTCGGGCTCGAGGACCTGCTCGTCTTCAAGGTGCACGACTTCACCCCCGACGGGAGCGGGATGTGGCTCACCTCGGGCCGTCAGCGCGACCGCGCGGCGCTCGTCCGCCTGGACCTCGCCACCGGGGCGGAGACGCTCGTCTACGAACATCCGGGGGTCGACGTAGAGCGGGTCGACGTCAGCGACCGGACCGGGCTTCCGCTGGCGGCCACGTCGTATCCCGGCTACCCCGAGGTCGTGGTGTTCGACCGCGAGCTGGAGGCGGACCTGCGCCGCTTCCAGGATGGGGGGCCGAGCGGGCTCCGGATCCTGAGCCTCGCCGACGACGAGCGGCTCCTGACCCTCGAGGTCTTCAGCGACAGGGGGTCGGAGTACCACCTGCTCGACCGTCGCTCCGGCGTGCGTCGCCTCCTCGGGCGCTCGGCCATGATGCAGCACGCGCCGGCGCTCGCGCCGAAGGAGCCGGTGGCGTTCCGGAGCCGTGACGGCCTCGTGGTCCACGGCTACCTGACGCGGCCGCGAGGGGCCCCGCGCGGGCCGGGCCCGCTGGTGCTGCTCGTCCACGGCGGCCCCTGGGCGCGAGATTACTGGGGTTACAGCGACGTCGTGCAGCTGCTGGCGAACCGCGGCTATGCGGTGCTCCAGGTGAACTACCGGGGCTCGACGGGCTACGGGCGGGCCTTCCGCGAGGCGGCGATCGGCGAGTTCGCCGGGAAGATGCACGACGACCTGATCGACGGCGTGCGCTGGGCGATCGAGCGCGGCATCGCCGATCGCGATCGCGTCTGCATCATGGGCGCCTCCTATGGCGGCTACGCGACGCTGGTCGGGCTCACGTTCACGCCTGACGTGTTCGCGTGCGGTGTCGACATCGTCGGGATGTCGAGCCTCGTCTCCCTGCTCGAGCGGGCGCCGGCCTACTGGAAGCTCTGGGCCCTGCCGATGTTCCACCGGTACGTGGGGGACCCGGGCCGGCCCGAGGACCGGCGGGTGATGGAGGCGAGATCGCCGCTCTTCATGGCCGCCCGCGTGACGCGCCCACTCTTCATCATCCACGGGGCCAACGACCCCCGGGTGAACCTGGAGGAATCCGAGCGGATGGTCGACGCCCTCCGGAAGGCGGGGAAGGACGTCGAGTACCTGGTCTTCAGGGAGGAGGGGCACACCGGCTTCGACTGGCGGAGCCGGATGACGATGTACCGGCGCGTGGAGGAGTTCCTCGCCCGGCACATCGGAGAGGGAAGGGAGGGACGTCGATGAGCGAGCTGATCCACGTCTCCAGGGTGAGGATCGTGAAGGACAAGGGGCCGCTCCGCCGGGCGTACATCGAGAAGTTTCCCGAGCCGGTACGCTACGGGCTCCACGGCGGCGTGAAGCACTTCTACGGCGTGGAGCCCGAGGAGGAGATGCCGACCACGCTCGATCACGTCGTCGCCGCGGTGGCCGGGTGAATGACGGGCACGCTAGCCGGTGCGCTAGCCGCGCGCAAGATCCCGACCCAGCCCGATCGGCTGTCGTCCGAGGTGGAGGGGTTCATCGAGAACGTGGACGGCAAGCCCCTGATCACGCGGATCCGGGTCCACTACAACGTGAAGGTGCCCCAGGGCAAGCGCGAGGAGGCGCTGCGCGCGATCGAGGTCCACGAGAAGGGCTGCCCCGCCTCCCAGTCGGTCCAGCGGGGCATCAAGATCGAGTGGGACGGTGAGGTGACCGAGGAGTAGGCCGGGCGCCCGGCGACCCCCGCGGGGTGGATCGCCGGGCGGGACCGGGCCTCAGGCCTTCTCGACCAGGTAGAGGTGCGGGAGCATGTCGACGTAGATGTTGCCGTCGACGACGATCTCGCCCTGCTTGTTCTTCTCGAGGCCGCGCACCGGCGGCTTGGCCGCGGCGTAGCGGACGACCCACGCCACCGGGACGTAGCCGACGTCCGTCTGCATGATCTCCTCGGCCTTCGCGTAGTTGGCGAGTCGCTTCTTCGCGTCGCGCGTATCGCGCCCGGCCTCCAGCTCCTTGTCGAAGGCGTCGTTCACCCACGCCTGGCGCTTGCCGGTCGTCTTCTTGCCGTAGAACGTGTCGAAATACTCGTTGTGCGGGTCGGGGTAGTCCATGAACCACCGGATCCACACGAACTGGAGGTCCTGCTTCCAGAGGCGCTCGCGGAACACGCGCGGCTCCAGCACCTCCAGATCGGTCTTCATGTTCAGGTGCTCGAGCAGCACCGACTGCACGGCCTCGGCGAGCGGCTTACTGCCGAGCGCCTCGTCGCGCATCGACAGCGTGATCTTGGGCCAGTTCTTGCCGCCCTCGAAGGGCGTGCCCTTGAGCTGCGCCAGGGCGAGCTTCGGGTCGAACCGCTGGATGTCCCGGGTCTTCTTGTCGTCGATGGCGCCCGGGAAGCCCGGCGGAATCATCGAGTGGGCGGGGATGGCGAAGCCCTGGGCGACGCGGACGACGCTCTCGCGATCGATGGCGTGGGCGACCGCGCGGCGGACCTTGAGGTTGTCGAAGGGCGGCTTAGTGACCTGGGGCAGCAGGTACCAGGTGCCGGGGAACGGATAGCGGAAGACCTGCTTCTCGGTCCTCGGGTTGTCCCGGAGGCGCCGGAGGTCGCCCGTCTGCAGCGCGGTCATGTCGAGCTCGTTGTTCTCGTAGGGGAGGGCTCCCGAGGCGACCGGGATGATCGGGATGGTCACCTTGTCGAGCCCGACGTCCTTGGCGCCGAAGAAGTGCTTGTTCCTCCGGAGCACCATCACCTTGTTGTGCTCCCACGTCTCGAGGACGAACGCCCCGTTGCAGACGATGTTGGCGGCCTCCGTCCACTTGTCGCCGTACCTCTCGATCGAGGCCTTGTGGCCGGGTAGCGCCGCGAGGTAGGCGGCGAGCACCGGGAAGTAGCCGCGCGGCCCCTCGAGCGTCACCTCGAGCGTCCAGTCGTCCTTGGCGCGGACGCCGACCTGCGACGCGTCGGTCAGCTGCTTCTTGTTGAAGACCTCTGCGTTCTTGATGTCGTAGAGGAAGGAGGCGTACGGCGCGGCGCTGGCGGGGTCGAGCTGGCGCTTCCACGAATACTCGAAGTCGCGCGCCGTGCACGGGCCGCCGTCGGACCACTTGGAGTCCTTGCGGATTGTGAAGGTCCAGACGGAACCGTCCTTGTTCGGCGTCACCTTCTCCGCCACGTAGGGGATCGCCTGGAAGTCGGCGTTGAACTTCATGAGACCCGCCCAGAGCGCAAACACGCCGCCGCAGTAGAGGTCCTTGTTGAAGTCGTGGCTCGCCGGGTCGTTCTGGTCCCAGCCGCCGCCGCCGAAGCGGAAGTGCTGCTCGCGGGCGAGCTTCTCGCCCGGGGCGAGCTTCGGCGCCGCCGAGGCGGGCCGCGCGTTGAAGCCGGCGCTCCCCATGGCCGCGAGCCCCGCGGCGACCTTCAGGAACTCGCGGCGACCCACGCCGACGGCGGCCAGGCGCTCGGCGAGCAGGCTCAGCTGTGCGTCCGGGATGTGGCTCATCTTCATGCGCGCCCTCCTCTGTTGACTCGCAATACTACTTCATCTTGGGATCGAGCGCGTCACGGACCCCGTCGCCGAGGAAGGTGAACGAGAGCATCGTGACGGCGATCGCGATCGACGGGAACACGCAGAGGTGCCAGTAGGAGCGGAGGTACTGCTGGCCCTCGCCGACCATCTGCCCCCACGAGGGCGTCGGGGGGTTGATGCCGACGCCGATGAACGAGAGCGCCGCCTCCGTGAAGATCGCCTCGGGGATCCCGAAGGTGACCGAGACCACGATGGGGGTCAGCGCGTTGGGCAGGACGTGCCGGCCGAGGACGCGCCGGAACCCCGCCCCGAGCGCCCGCGCCCCCTCCACGAACTCCTTCTCCTTGATCGCGAGCACCTGGGCGCGCGTCTGCCGGGCGATCCCGACCCAGCCCGTGAGCCCGATGGCGATGAAGATGTTCGTCAGGCCCGCGCCGAGCATGGACATGACCAGGATCACGAAGAGGAGCCGGGGGAAGGCGTACATGACGTCCACGAAGCGGGTGAGGAAGAGATCGACGCGGCCGCCGATGTAGCCCGAGAGGGCGCCGATGGGGACGCCGATCAGGACCACGATGACCTGGGCGCCGAGCCCGACGAGCATGGAGACGCGCGCGCCGTAGATCATGCGCGAGAGCATGTCGCGGCCGAGCAGGTCCGTGCCCAGCGGGTAGTCGCGCGACGGCCCCTCGTTGAGGCGGCCGAAGTTGGTCTTCGTGTAGGCGTAGGGTGTGAGGACGTCCGCGAAGATCGCCAGGAGACAGAGGAGGATGACGACGGCGGCGCCGACCATCGCCAGGCGGTTCCGCCGGAGGCGGCGGAACGCGTCGCTCCAGAGGCTCGTGGTGCGGATCGGCTCGCCAGCCGCGCGGGCGCCGAGGAGCGGCGCCTTGACGTCAGTAGCGGATGCGGGGGTCGAGAACGCCATAGAGGAGATCCACCACGAGGTTCATCACGGCGAGGAAGGCGCCGTAGGTGAGGACGACCGCCATGATCATCGGATAGTCGCGGCCGGTCATCGAGAGCACGAAGAACCGCCCCATCCCGGGGACCCTGAAGATCGACTCCACGAAGAACGAGCCCGTGCCCACCGCCGCGAACATGGGCCCGAGCAGCGTGACCACTGGGATCAGCGCGTTCTTGAGCGCGTGCTTGAAGATGACCGGCGCCTCGCCGAGCCCCTTCGAGCGGGCCGTGAGGGTGTAGTCGGCGCGGATCACCTCGAGCATGCTCGCGCGGGTGAAGCGCGCGATGATCCCCAGCGGCCCGAGGGCGAGCGTCACCGTCGGGAGCACCCAGTTCCGCGGCGAGTCCCATCCGCCGGTTGGAAACAGGGGCACGACGAAGGAGAAGAGGATGATGAAGAAGACCGCCAGGACGAAGTTCGGCAGCGCCACGCCGAAGGTCGCGAGGCTCACGGAGACGTAGTCCCACGTGCGGTTCTGGTAGACCGCGGCGAGGATGCCCAGAGTGAGGCCGCCCAGCACGGCCAGGACCAGCGCCATCGTGCCGAGCAGCAGGGACACCGGGAACGTCTCCACCAGGATCTCGGCGACCGTCCGGGTCTTGTAGACGAAGGAGTTCCCGAAATCGCCCCGGACGGCCTTGCCGACGAAGATGAGGAACTGCGCGTAGACCGGTTTGTCGAGGCCATAGTGCTCGGCGAGGTTCCGCTGCGCTTCGGGCGAGAGGGGATTCGCGCCCTCCGCCACGGGATCGAGCGGGCTCCCGGGCGTCGCGTGCATCACCAGAAACGTCACGAGCGCCATCGCCAGGAGCGTCGGAATGAGCCACAGGGCGCGGCCTACCGCGTATTGGAACAACCGGGTCCTCCGGTCAGCCGTCTGCGTGTGCCGGTACTATTTGGCAAGCGGCCGGGCCGAGTCAAGGGGCATCCGGCCTCTTCCCTCGCCGCGACGCGCGTGCTAGAGAGGAGGGGGGGTCGGACCGATGGCGCGCATCCTGGTCATCGACGACGAGGAGGAGATCTGTGAGATCCTCCGCGAGAGTCTCGGCGCCGCCGGCCACGAGGTGGTGGTGGCGGCCAACGGCCGCGCGGGGATGCGGGCCCATCGCGAGCGGCCCGCCGACCTCGTCATCACGGACATCTTCATGCCCGAGCAGGAAGGGATCGAGACGATCATCGAGCTCCGGAGGGACTTCCCCGACGTGAAGATCATCGTGATGTCGGGGGGCGGGCGCCTCGCCGGGGGCGACTACCTCCTGGCGGCCCGGCAGCTCGGCGCCGCGCGGGCGGTCGAGAAGCCGTTCCACTTGCGAGCGATGCTCGACGCCGTCCGCGACGTGCTCGACGCGTGACCCGGACGCCGGTCATGCCCTCCCGGACCTGGAACCTGATCAATCCCGCCACCGAGGAGGTGTTTCGCGCGGTGGCCTTCACCGAGCCCGACGAGCTGGGCCCGATCGTCGAGCGGGCCCGGACGGCGCAGCGCGTCTGGCGGCGCGTCCCGGTCGAGGCGCGGGTGCGGATCGTGGCGCAGGTGGTCCCGACGGTCCGCGCCATGGCCGACACGGTCGCGCTCGACATCACCCGCCAGATGGGGAAGCCCCTGCGCCAGGCGCGGGACGAGATCGAGACCATGATCGACCGGGCGGAGACCATGTGCCGCCTGGCGCCGGCGGCGCTCGCCGACGAGCCGCTGCCCGCGAAGGCGGGGGTCCACCGGCTCATCCGCCACGAGCCGCTGGGCGTCGTGCTGGACATCGCGGCGTGGAACTACCCGCTCCTCATCGCGGTGAACGTGATCGTGCCGGCTCTCCTCGCGGGCAACGCGGTGCTGGTCAAGCACGCGCGGCTGACACCGCTCTGCGCCGATCACTTCGTCGACGCGTTCGCGAAGACGGAGCTGCCGCCCGGGCTCATCGCCGCGCTGCGCCTGGACCACGAGGCGACGGCGCGGCTCATCCGCTCGGGCGAGGTCGACTACGTCTCCTTCACGGGCTCGGTGGCCGGTGGCCACGAGGTCTACGGCCACGTGGCGACCAGGTTGATCGACGCGGGGCTCGAGCTGGGCGGCAAGGACCCGGCCTACGTCGCCGCGGACGCGGACGTCGACGCCGCGGTCCCTAACCTGGTGGACGGCGCCTTCTACAACGCGGGCCAGAGCTGCTGCGCCGTCGAGCGAATCTACGTCGCGCGGCCGCTCTTCGATCGCTTCGTCGACGCCTACGTCGCCCTCGTGCGCCGGTACCGGATCGGGCATCCGGAGGACGAGGCGACGACCCTCGGCCCGCTGGCCCAGCGGTCCGGCGTCGCCCTCCTGGAGGCGCAGGTCGCCGAGGCGCGATCCATGGGCGCGCGCGTGCTGACCGGCGGAGCCCGGCCGCCCGGGCGCGGGTACTTCTTCGAGCCGACGGTGCTCGTGGGCGTCGACCACCGCATGGCCGTCATGCGGGAGGAGAGCTTCGGCCCGGTGATCGGGTTCATGCCGGTCGAGGACGACGAGGCGGCGGTGCGCCTCATGAACGACAGCCCGTACGGCCTCACGGCGTCGGTGTGGACGCGGGACCTCGAGCGCGCCGGCCGGCTCGGCGACCGTCTCGACGCGGGCACGGTGTACGCGAACCGATGCGACTTCCTCGACCCGATGCTCCCCTGGGTGGGCGTGAAGGACAGCGGCAAGGGGTGCTCCCTCTCGCATCTCGGGTTCCGCCACCTGACGCGGCCCAAGAGCTTCCATCTGCGCGCGCAGGGCTGAGTCCCCGCCACGCCCGCCTTGCGGGTGCCCGCGGTCCTAGGTATGCTGCAGGGCGCGGTTGTTCTGCGCTCGACTCGCGCGAGAGTGGCGGAACTGGCAGACGCGCTGGACTTAGGATCCAGTGGGTGAACGCCCTTGGGGGTTCAACTCCCCCCTCTCGCACCAAACCGGAGTGATCGCCGGAGTGATTAGTGATTGATGAAGGCCGCGAGTTCGGAGACTCGATGAAGGTCGCCGTCGAGGAGATCGAGGCGTGCAAGCGTCGCCTGGCGGTGGAGGCGCCCGTCGACGTGGTGTCGCGCGCGTGGGAGCGCGCCTACGGTCGCGTCCAGAAGCAGGCGCGGCTGCCCGGCTTCCGCAAGGGGCATGTGCCCCGCTCGCTGGTGAAGCTCCACTTCGCCGCGGACGTCCGCCGGGAGGTCGCGGAGCACCTGATTCCCGACATCTACCGGCAGGCCGTGTCGGAGGCGCGCCTCGATCCCGTGAACGAGCCCGACCTCCAGGAGGTCCAGCTCGAGGAGGGCGCGCCGCTGACGTTCGTCGCGGTCGTCGAGGTGAAGCCGACGATCACGCTGGGCGAGTACACGGACGTCGAGGTCCAGCACGCGCCGATCCCCGTCACCGAGGCCGACGTGGACGAGGCGCTCGAGCACATGCGCGAGCAGCAGGCGACCTTCCAGGGCGTCGAGCGCGCCGCGGCGCCAGGAGACCTCGTCATCATCGACTACACGCTCACGCCCGAGGGCGGCGAGCCGGCGAGCGAGACGGGCTACACGTTCCTGCTCGGCAAGGGCGCGGTGATGCCGGAGATCGATGCGGCGGTCGCCGGCCAGCGGGCCGGCCAGGAGTGCGAGGTCAGCGTGCGGTTCGGCGACGAGCACCGGCGGGAGGAGCTGCGCGGCCGCGCGGGCACCGCCGCCGTCAAGGTGGTGGAGGTCAAGGAGAAGTTCCTGCCGGCCCTGGACGACGAGTTCGCGAAGTCGCTCGGCGCCTTCGAGACGCTGGACGCGGTGCGTGGCGAGGTGCGACGGCAGCTCGAGGCGCGGCGGTCGGCCGACGAGCGCCGGGCGCTCGAGGACAAGGTCGTGGACGCGGTGGCGGCCCGGCACGCGTTCACCGTCCCGGCGGCCCTGGTGATGCGGCAGATCGCCCACCAGGTGGAGCACGCCCGCGAGCGGATGCGGCGCCAGGGCCTCGACCCCGACCAGGTCCCGCTGGACTACCGGAAGCTCGTCGAGGAGCTGCGCCCGGGCGCCGAGCAGGCCGTGCGGCGCGCGCTCCTGCTGGAGGCGGTCGCCGAGCGCGAGGGGATCGCGGCGACGGACGCGGAGCTCGACGCCGAGGTCGAGAAGCTCGCCACGGCGAGCCAGCGGCCGCTGCCGGCCGTCAGGCGTATGATGGAGAAGAGCGGCGACCTGGAAGCGCTGCGGCACGGGCTCCGGGAGCGGAAGACGGTCGAGTTCCTGGTCGGGCACGCCACAATCCACGGGTAGAAGGAGGCACGGATGGCCCTGGTCCCGATGGTGATCGAGCAAACGCCGCGCGGCGAGCGCGCGTTCGACATCTTCTCGCGCTTGCTGAAGGAGCGGATCATCTTCCTGCCGACGTTCATCGAGGATGAGCTGGCGAACCTGGTGATCGCGCAGATGCTCTTCCTCGAGGCCGAGGATCCCGACAAGGACATCTACCTCTACATCAACTCCCCCGGGGGCTCGGTGACAGCGGGCATGGCGATCTACGACACGATGCAGTACGTGAAGCCCGCGATCTCGACGATC
>JACQWC010000099.1 GCA_016209635.1 Candidatus Rokuibacteriota bacterium
CGCATGTCCTCGTCGAGGACCTCGCCGAGGCGCAACTCGCCGGCACCCGGAAGGACTACGTCGCCGCCATCACGACCGTCCCGTTGCTCCTCATCGACGATCTCGGCATGCGGAAGCTCCCGCACACCGCGGCCGAGGATCTCCTCGAGATCGTGATGCGGCGCTACGAGCGGGCCTCCACGCTGCTGACCTCGAACCGCCCCGTGGAGGACTGGGGCAAGCTCCTCGGCGACACCGCGGCGGTCGCCGCGATGCTCGACCGCCTGCTCCACCACGCGCACGTCCTCACCTGTGGGCCGAAGAGCTGGCGCACGCGCCTCCACAGCGAGCGGACCGCGTCCTGAGGCACATGACGCATCGCGCTTTGGCGCAGGAAGCCCTCGATCTCGATCGAGGGGCATATCTCGGTATCCCCCTCGATGGCACGAAGACGCCGACACGAGAGGCTTGCTCGATCTCCCGAACGCGGTAGAACACACTCACGCGTGGGGCGGCTTTCCCACTGGCCGGTTTTCAGGTGTCCACCGAGGCGGGGCGAGCAGGAAATCCACCAACTCAGGGGGGCGGGGCGTCGAGGAGGCGGCGGCCGGTCACCGCAATCTGGAAGGGGTAGTGGGTGGCGGCGTCTTCAAGAACGCTCAGCGCCTTGTCCGGCAGTGTCATCTCGTCATCTTCCTCAGCAACCCCCTGCCCTGAGACCCAACACGACCCGCGGTCGGTTACACCGGGCTTCTCGCGAGGGCCTTCTCCCTTCTTGCCATCACGGCGTAGACCGGCCGGGCGAGCCCGACCTCCAGCGCGACGGCGGCTGGAATGACGAAGACGCCGATTCCCCAGATGATCTGGATCAGTTGCTGTAACGACGTGTTGAGGGTGCCGAGCGCCGTGTCCGCGTCCTTGTCCACAATGGTGTCGATCTTATTCACCAGCCTGGAGGCGGCGCGCCGCAGCGACTCATCAGTCTCGGCAGCCGACTGCATCGTCAAGAGCTGCTTGTAAGCTTCATCGGTTAGCACTTCTGATCGGAGCTGCCTCAAGACCGGGCCGTTCGTCGCCTGCTCAAGACCTTCGATGGTGAGTGGCACGACCAGAGAGAGGCTGGCAGCAAAAAGTAGGAAGGGGACCAGGGTGACGAGCGAGAGCTTCGCTTCCTGCGGTCCGAACATCAGGTACGCCGACTCAGGAGCATTCCCATGTCGGAGCACGACGATGGCGCCGACGAAAAGTTCTCCCAGGAGGAGGATCCCGACGATTGGCGGGAGCGAGGCGAAGATGACCTGGTACTTTTGCTGGAGAGAATCGTATCGCAGGGCATTAGCTACGGCCAATAAGAGATAGGCCCAAGCGAGAGCGTTGACCGCGCGCCCTATCTTCAACTTCCTGAGCCGGAGCTCCTCCTTGGCAAAACGGCTCGGCGGGTCGAGCGGGATGAGCCGCGCGCCCAGGGAGCGACTCAGCGACAGAAACACACTGAACGCGGCGGCGAGAAGGCCGACTCCGGGGCATAGGACCATGAGGAAGCGCTGCCCGCCCGCCGCCCACAGACGCACGTATAGCTCAAGATTCGAGGCAAGCGAGGAGGCACGCCCGTCTGGGAAGAGATGGGCGAGGGTCGACTGCGGATCCGGAACGGATGCGCCTGGAACTTGGCCAAGGTAGTAGTACATAATAAGGGAAACTAGGATTAGACCGCCCACGTACATGGCGCCGGTTCGGAGAACTCGTCGCAGGTCGCGTTTCTGGTACTCGTTGTAGATGATTCGCGACACCTTCTCCTGGCTGAAGGTCACTTCTTCTCGAGGCGAGCCGTCAGCATCGCGCGTCTCGGTCTCCTCGATAATCCCGTCCTGGACGAGCTTGTGGTAGGGGCTGTCGGGTCTGGGGTCGAGGACGAGCTTCGACAGGTCTTCCTTGCGCTTGGCGGAGCCCCCCTCGATCAGCTGCTCCAGCGGTACGCGAGTGGTCCGGAGCTGGCTCATGCGATCGAGGAGGGCGAAGACGATCCTCCGCTTGACGCGTTCTTCCAGGATCTTCGCCTTGGCGAAGAGGGTCTCGATCCGGTGACGGCTGAGGCCGGGGACGTCCAAGCCGTTGAAGATCTGCAGGACCAAGCGGAGGTGGAAGGGGCTGCGCATAGCCTCTCGGGTCTTGGTAGGAAGCGCATCGAACGGGGTGACCGGTGACATGCCGAGGTTTGCTCCGCAGGCCCGCTCGTAGATCGCCTGGGCCTCGCCCTCGGTGAGGAGGCCGAGCGGGACCGAGGGGATGCCGAAGGCGTCGGGCTCGCCGAAGTAGTAGTCGACCGCGAGGACGTTGGCGACGGCCTCCCGGGTCGGGAAGTCCCGCCGCAGGACGTCCTCGCGGGTGGTCAGGAGGAGCCGGCAGAAGGTGCGATAGCCGTCGAGGATGCGCACCAGGCTGTTGGCTTCCCGCCAGAGGACGGCGCGGGTCTGGAGGTTCTTGCCGACGAACTCGTTGACGGCGTCCACGATGATCACGAACTGGACGGGCACCTCCCCGACCTCGGTCCGTTCCCGGTTCTCGCGGGCGAGCTGGTCGAGGCAGTCGCGGAGGGGCGCGTCGAGCCCGAGCAGGTCCTGGAAGACCTTCTCGAGGTTCGGGGATGACAGGGCCGGGGCCTCGAGGAGCAGCACATGGTGGCCGGCCTCGCGGAGCCGTTGGCCCCAGCCGGTCACGAGGGTCGTCTTCCCGGTGCCGGGGAGCCCGATCAGGACGCAGCCCGGTTTCTGACTCTGGAGCCACTCGTCGAGCCGGCGGGTGATCTCGGGGCGTTCCTGGTAGATGCCGGAGACGAACTTCAGGCTGTCCTGGAAGGCGGTGATCGTCTTGTCCGTCACCCGGTCGATGCGCTCGGCCAGGAGGGAGAGGTTGAGCTCGGCGGCGCCGACGGTGGCCTGCGGGACCGTCTTGGCGGCGAAGAGCTTCATGAGCTGCTCGTACTCGGCGCGGCGCTTGATGAAGTCGTTGCCGAAGACATAGAGGAGAAACTTCGCCTTGGCTTCCTCGAGGAGCAGGGCGCCGTTGGTCTCACTGGGGGGCTCGGGCCAGGCGATCACGAAGGGGAGGAGGGCGAGCCGCTGGCCCGTGGCGGGGTTGACCAGGTAGAGGGTGGCTCCCGCGGCCTCGGGGGGGATCGCGACCTCGACCGGGGCCCGCTGGTCCAGGAAGGTGACGGTGACGCGCCCCTGCTCGTAGGTCGCCAGGAGGAGCCGGAGGGCGAAGACGGGCCGCAAGAGGAGGAGGGTGGCGCGGTAGATCTGGAGATAGGCGTCGACGAGGCGCTGGGCGACCTCGGCGCTCGGCTTGCGGTACTGGTGCGCGAACCGGTTTCGGACGTTGACCAGGGCGTCCAGGTAGTCGAGCGTGCGGACGGTGCCGTCCTCCTCGGCGATGGCGACGCCGGGGCGGGACTCGCCGCCCAGGAGCAGGCGGAGGGCGTCGAGGGCCTCGCTCGACAGGGCACTTGCGCCCGCCTCGGCGAGGTAGGCGGTAGCCCCCCGGAGGAAGCCGACCCACTTCCCGGGGCCGGGTCTGCGGATCATGTTCCAGAGGCTGTCGGTGACGGCCGCGTTCGGGGGGGCCGGGGAGGCGAGGTAGTCGGAGGCGACGATGAGCGCCAGGTACTGGAGGGTGAGGGGGATCAGGTCGAGGCAGAGTAGCTGGAGCTTCAGCTGGGGGTCCTGCTGCCCCTCGACGGCCAGCAACTCGTCGCGGATCGGGAGCGGGAGGCTGGCGACGAGGTCCGGCGGCAGCGGCTGCCGGCACTGGGCGGGGTTGGAGTAGCGGGCGTCGAGTTCGATCATCGTCAGTACCTCGCGGACCGAGAAGTCATATGCGACAGCGTTCGATCTGGTCGGCCTAGCTAAGCTAGCCGTGCAGACTCGGCGAGCGTTCTCACGCGGGACGCCTCTGAGCACCGCGCCCTCGCAATAATAGGGTGGGATCCTGGGCGAGGCTCCGCAAGAGTGTTAGTGCCTCGTCTTTCCCATAAGCAACCGCAAGCGGGAAAGGGCTGCCGTGATGCAACGCAAATTCTAGGGCGATCAGGTTGGGGAGCGACGTCTTCAGGATCTCTGACAATTCCTTGTACCACTCAGAGGACTGACTCGCTCCCCCGGCAAAACGCAGCCATCGCAGGGATCTCGCATTGCGGAGGACGGCAGGATCGAGCCCCAGCGCTGGTAACCATAGGCGCTCCAGGATGTTCAGATTGTTGGTCAACTCGTTAGGAGCGCTGGTCAACACGATGATGTACCGTGAATGATGTGATGTCAGCCAGGCCAAGCGCGGTGGGCTGGGAGTCTGAACAACGAGGCGCAGGTTGTTCCATAGGGGAGGTTGGGCGCGCGCGATTGTGTCCGCCAGACGCTCGTCGATCTCGAGTTCGACGAGCGACGGAAATGCCTGGGCAAGGTTTCTAAGGGAGTGACATCTGGCCTGAAGCGTTAAGTGCACGACAGATATGCTCACGGGTCTGTTCGGCACCACACAGGGGTCGTATAGCGTGAGGCGGGCGACATCAGAACGGTCGAGGTTGCGGACAAAGGCCAGTGGCGCCGCGAGTTCGCGCAGCGCGGGCAGTCTGGCGACATCGACTACAAGTCCTGGTTGCCTAGGTAAGATGAGCCGCGTGAGCGATTGGTAGCGGTGTGGTTCAGGCACCCGACGAGGATCTGGGCTTGAGGACAGATCGAGGCTGGTAACCCTGCCGAAAGTGTCTAAGGAGTAAGCGTCGGCTGGAAGGCCGAAGCTATCAATAAGAGACAGGTCGTCGGCACCGCTTACCAGCAGCTCGTAGGCGACAGAGCTTAGTAAGAGAACCGAGGCGAGGCTATAACCAAGGAAAAGACAGATCATCAAGGGATGTCGGCGGCCCGCGACGTTTACCTTACTTGGATCGCCGAACGTCATGCATAGCTGACGGCCGAGATAGGGAGCATATCGTGTTAGCCCGAGCGTGACGAGGAACATCGCGACGAGTAACAAGCCAAGGAAGATCGGTTGGTAGCGGTGGTGGAAATCCAGTGGCGCGGCGGCGAGATTCGCGTGGAGAAACCTGTAAATGGCGGCTTCGACCGAGGAGTGGGCGATAGGCAGGCGAGTGGAAGCGCCCAGGCTCGGCGACAACTGCATTGAATAAATAAGGTAGGCAAGTCCGGCGAGGAGGAGAGCGGACACCGCCAGCTCGATCCTGGTGCGGTAGACTCCCGCCGAAGGAGAGGACAAGTAACGTAGGAGGGTTTTGTGTGCAGAAATAACTAATCGTAGCGGCGCGCGAAAGCCAAAGATGCGGTGCCAGTAGATCATCACGCCAGGAACGAATGCTAGACATGCGAAGAGGGCGACGCCGAGAAGGGGAGCTAGTGCGATCAGAGGGGAGAATGTGTTAGGCCGAAAAAGCTCGATAGTAGCGGCTGCCAATGCCCAGGCGAAGGCCGTCGCGAAGAGCGGCAAAAATATCTTGTGCACTGGAATGCCTGACTGAGAGAGAAAGGCAGCTTGAAGGAGGCCGGTCGCGCTGACGGGCGAGTGTGACCTGAGCGCGAGAAAGCCAACGAGAGGGATATAAACGCTTAACAGGAATACGAGCGGAATCAATTCAAGTAACATGGCTGCAATGAAGGCAAGGAGGTGCTGCGTGACGGTGCGAACGAGAATCTCTGGGGCGTGCTGGGGTAAGAGCAACGGGCGGGCGACGTAGTGCCATCCGAGAAGCGTGGCAACGGTAACGAGGATCGGGGGCAGGATCCATAGACAGGCGAGAAAGAAAAGCGACTCTCTTAATTCGGCGAGACGTCGCCTCTTGTGGAGTGCTTCCTCTAAGGCGGCGACTAGTAACTCCGCCACGAAGGTGACCCGGCGTGAGACGACGGGCTGGCCGTTCTTCTCCAGCTCGATTCGTTCCTCGGCAAGGAGGCCGCCGTCCTTGAGGGCGGGGAAGGTGGGGGCATGGGGGTCGTGGAGGACGGCGGCGAGGCGGCGGTCACGCTTGTTCTTGCGGGGCTGGAGGTGCTCGACGAGGAAGGCGGGGGCGCCGGTTTCGGCGACCTTGCTGACGAGGTCGGCGAGGAACTGCTCCTTGGGGGTGATGTTGCCGTTCTGGAGGAAACGCCAGGTCTTGCGCCACCAGGAGGCGGCCGCCGCTTCAAGTGACCCGGTCAGTTTGCCGGCATCGCGCAAAAAGAGCTGGTCAGGGTCAGCCGTGTGGACGGCACGCTCCTGGTGATGGGCGCGGAGGAAGATGCCGAAGAGGAGAGGGTTCGCGGTGAAGGCGGGGAGGCGCTCGCCGAGGCCGGTGGTGAGCTGCTCCCAGGACATCGCGGGGGCCATGCCGTACTGGGGCTGGGCCTGGAGCTTGGCATATAGCGCCTGAGCCTGCGTCTCGTCGAAGGGCTCGAGGTCGGTGACCCAGGGTTTGCGGGGATTATTTCCCGGCCAGCAGATGTCGGGCAGGGTCACGGGAAGTTCGTCGGGCTCGAGGTAGCCGAATTCCTCATAGGCGTCGAGGCGGAAGGAGAGGATGACCTTGAGGCGGGGCTGGGCCAATCCCACGATCCACTCTAGGAGCAATTCCATCGCGCGGAAGCGGTTCCACTTGGTGGTGAGGCCGTCGACCTCATTGATGGCGTCGAGGAAGAGGATGACCTGCGTGCCCGGCGGGGCAGACGCCAGGATCCGGGCCACCGCCGTTCGCTCAAAGTCGGCGTCGTAGTGCAGGAGGCGGGCGAAGTAGGCGGGGTAGGGGGAGCCGGCCCAGGCGACGTCGGCGAAGGAGAAGCGCTGGGCGTTGAGGAAGAGGACGGCGTGGCCCTGGCGGCGGCACTGGTCGGCGAGGTGGGCGGCGAGGGCGGACTTGCCGGAGCCCTGGGGGCCGCTGAGGGCGAGGAGGGTGCGGTCGGAGGCGAGGAAGCGGGAGAAGACACTCTGCTCACCCTCCCAGGCGGGGCGGGGGACGAACCACGGCGGGACATATTTGCGCATATCGGTGTAGAGGGCGAGGGTGCGGTCGGTGACCACGGCGGCGCGGTCGCGGAAGGAGGGCCAGTCGGGGGCGGGCAGGAGGGCGTCGAGGGCGCGGACGCGGTGCACCAAGGCGGACAGGTCCTCGACGAGCCGGGCGGCGTCGCCCCGGGCGAGTTGTTTTCTGGTGAAGCGGTGGTAGGTGCGGCTGCCCCGGTAGGCAACTCTCATGCTGCTCGGGTCGAACTCCTCCAAGAGGACGACGTCGCGGCCCTGGAGCTTGAGGAGGAGGGGGCGGAGGGTGAGGCCGCCGGCGGCGATGACGAGGAGGGGGCGGGCCTCGCGTTCCACGGCGTCGAGGCGGGAGCCCATTAACGACTGACCATCGGCGAGGTGGAGGGGGTAGCGGGTGAGGAAACTCAGGTGACGCAAGAGCGTCACGGTGAGACCCCGGATCTCGGCGACGGTGGTGGCGAGGGCTCGGGGGTTATCGAAGCGGCCGTGGGCCCAGAGGTTCCGGTAGTCGACGAGCAGGCCGAGGAGGGGCTGGCCGTCGGGGAACAGGGTGGCGTCGACCTCGGCGGCGAGGAGGAAGTCGACCAGCTCGGGGATGGCGCTCGACAGCTGTGCCTCGCGGTAGTCGCGGGCGGTTTCGCGGAGGAAGCCGACGTAGTGGCCGGCCAGGGGGCGGCTGAGGAGGGCCTGGATACGGTGGAAGAGGTGGGGGGGCTGGTGGCCGGCGGCGACGAGGTCGCTGAGGAGGAGGTGCGAGAGGTACTGGAGGATAGGCGACAGCAGATCGCGAGACAGGCGTTCCCACTCGTGCCAGGGGTCGCGGGGTGGAGCGTCGAGGAAGCGGCGGCAGGCGGCGGCGATGGGGAAGGGGTAGTGGGCGGCGGCGTCTTCCAGCACGTTCCTGACGTCCTCTGGCAGCGTCATCACGTCGCCTGCCGGCGCCAGAAGAGTCCGAGAAATCGTTTGGGCCTCTTTGAGGTCCACTGGTAGTCGATCAAGCCTCTTCCCGACGAACCTGGTGGTCTTCGCAAGGCCTGGCCGAGGTCCTCGGGCATCCGGTCCCACAATTTTTGCTGATCGCTCTCCAGGAGTGCGCGTTCGCGCTCGACCAGGATCCGCAGATGCTCCGGTCGGCCCTCGGAGGACAAGTCAACGAGGTGATACAGGAGCTGAAGAAAATCCCGGGCTGGCAGGGCGCCGGACCGTATCGCGATCAGGCACGGGGCGTCAGCGCTGGTGAATGACGCAAGCTCGCGATGCGTTGGGGCCTTGGCGAAGCCGAGCCGTAATGCGAGGTGATCCCAGGGCGGTTCACCCTTCGACAGTGCGAGATCGATGCTGGATGCGCCGCCCCAGGAGTCTAGGACGTTCGCCAAAGCACCCTCAAGAAGGCCGGGAGCAACGAGAAAGGCGATCGGCCCTCTCTCTCTGACTCGATCCAACCACCAGGGAGCTTCCCCGGCATATCGGCCGTGATTCCGTCTCGCCTTGGCGTGGAAATCGGCCGAACTCGGATGCTCTAGAGCCCGGTCGAGAACCCGCAATTCTGACCAGAGCCTCTTGAATTGCTCCTGCAGCACTGGGTTGGCGCTGGAAAAGAGGAGGACGTCAGGCGGCTCCATGGAAGAGAACACATGTAGCCGATCATCCTTGCCGAATGCAAATGGATGGAGCAGTAGCTTGCGATCGCGGTCGATCCAGAAAGCCTGGGCGGAGTCGTCGAGTTCGACTGCCGCCGTGCGCAGGACTTCCGGCGCGGATGGCAAGAGGCGAACGACGTGTCGAAGAACCTGATCGGGGTCTTCGTCCTTGGAGTGGACCCAGCGGTTGCGAAGCTGGACGAGTTGTCCGAGCCAGGCCGTCGGTCGCGTCTCCGCCTGTCGGAGGTAGCTCGGAAGTGTCGTCAAGCCTGGAGACGCACGGATCGACGCCATCCAAAGGAGGAATTGATGGAGCTTGCCCAACGATGGCGATGTCAGGGAATCGTGAAATTTCGCAGTGAAGCCGCGTGGGACTTGCTGGCTCCGCACGATGTCCGCAACCATGGCGGCGGTCAGGAGGGTGAGGAGAGCCTGCAGCCCCGAGGTCAGAACGTGGGTCGCAGCTCGCGTCGGATCACCGCCGCCGTCCGGCGCCACTTCCTCCAGCAAGACTTCCGCGAGCGTGAGGGTGCGCGCCAAGTTATTGAACCGGCAGCTTTGTAGTTGACCTACGCAGCGTACTGGATGGCTGGATGCTCGAAGTAGGCGCGGACGCGGGTGGGCGATCGCTGGATGCTCCGGAGCTGCGACAGCGTCTGCCGCTTGAGGTCGGCGGCGTTCCGTGGCGGGATCCCGGTGTGCAAGCCCAGCTTGAGATCGCCGTTGAGATACTCGTCGGGATTGAGCTCCGGCGAATAGTCGACGCTACGAGACTCTCGCGGATCGGTGGCGGTAGACAGGCAAGAAACTCCGGCGAGAGGGGGATCGCTGGGGTCTGCGTCGTGCTCGTCACATTGCGTCATACCGAGCACTTTCCGGGTAATGGCTTGGAATGAAGAGACATGATCAGTAGAGAATGACGCCGAGAATGGCTTGGAGTCCAACGCCCCGGCGATCCGACGCTGAGGCTCGGTGCTCGAGCCAAGTGTCAAGGTGGCGCAGCTCGCGGTAGCGCCGGTGCCAGCCGAGGTGATCAAGACAAGCTGAGCGGTGAGTTGCCCAGGCGGTACGCCACTCAACGCCCCAGCGGTGCCCGAGCCAGGCCAGCGCAGCAGCAAAGCTCCAAGCGACCAAGAAATCCGACTCGTACAACGCAGCGCCCCGTTGTAGACGTTCAAACGCCGTAGTCATCTGCCGTTGTGTGCCCCGCGTCCAGCGTTGCAGGCCGTCCAGCATGAGGAGTGACCGCCGTAGACCAAACTCAAGGTGAAGCTCGCGATTGACGATCACTTCACGCCTCAACACCGGCTGAGCAACGCGCCACCAGGCTGTCCACTCGCTCGACAACGGTTCACCGAGCAGCCTCCGGTGGGCTAGCCATCGGGCGGCGTAAAAGGCCTGATAACGCCAGTTGCTTCGATCGGCGGCCGAGGCCTGGCCAAGACCACGTGCGTCGAACTGAAGAACCCGCGACAGCGTGTTTGGGACCTCGCCCCATCGACCGGCAAGTGAACGAAGCGTCGCGAGTTGCCCGTCGCTTCGCAAGAGGCGATCGCCAGTGACACGCTCCTCCTGCTCCTCAAGCCGCCGCTTTTGCAGCAAGCATCGCTCCGCGGTCGCCAAGCGTGCGTCAGGCCCACGATGATGCCAGCCCCAGCTGTACAACTCCCACTCTGCCAACGCTCCAAGCGCCGACAGGCGCGCCTCGACGTCTGTATAACGGGACTGAGCGACGTGCTGTAGGTGGCGGAGAATCCCCGGCGAAGGCCGCCGGTCCCCGAGGTCGATGGCAACCTGGAGCCGCCCAGCGGACAGGCGGGTCGCCTCGATGGACCGCAACCCGAGCCGATGTCGAGCGGACAGATCAATGCACCCTCTCAGGGTTCGTGCCGCCCCCTGAGGATCCCCCAGATGCAACGCGAGCGTCGCAACGTCCCACTGGATCCGAAAGAGGATATCCGTCCAGCGGGTATCGCCACTGTCCTGGCCCACGCTGGAACTCAGCCCGGCGAGCCGTTCAGCCATCTTCGTAGCCTCTCGAAGGCTCCGCCCCCTTCGGAGGCCATCGAGATGACGCAGCCAGGACTGCCACAGGCCGATGGCTGGTTCCAGAGACACCCCTCGCTGCGCGAGTTCGTCCTCGGCTCGCAACAACCATTCCAGCCAAGGAGCTTCCTCGATCTCGATGAGGCGGAGAGACGACTGGGTTCCCGTCCGTAATCGGGATCGAGCAGGGGCCGCCGGGGTCAACGTCCAGGCGACACCGGCTCGCTTCGCAGCCCGCGTTTTGCCCTCTGCATTTGCGACGGCCCGAACCCAGCGGCTGTTCTCTTCCAGCCGTCCCGTAAATGCCACCCGCTGCGAGGATTGCAAGCCACGCAGATGCCAGGATGCCGCCATGAGAATAGCGAGGCCGGCCGATTCGTCCTCGAGCACTGGCAAACCCGAGTCGGACAAGGGCACAACATCGCTGCCGTCAAGACAGAGCGCGAGGCCTGTGGCTGGAGGCCCGAAGTGGTCTTGGGCCCAACGTAAAGCCAGCAGCACGCTCTGATGGAATGGGCCATTCGAGCGCATCGCAAACCGCTGGATACTCCCGTCCGTGCTCTGCTCGGTCAAGCGCGCAGGCACCACCGCGGCAGGGTAGTACTGGTTCTGATGTGCAGCATTGGCGATCTTCACACTGAAGAGGACCGGAACGTCCTCCGCTGAAACGCTGATGCGTGGAGCGCGCCGGCCGTTGCATTGGGACTCGAACTCCCGCCAGCCTGCTGGTGTGCCGGCGAGCCGGAGCCATTGTCGCCAACGCTCACAGAACGCGAGTTCGCTGGCCGACTGTCGGCGAGAGTTCATTATTGGCGTGCATTCGGGCGCGATCTCCGCGGCGATTCCCTACTCGGCACCGACCTCCGTGGAGAAGACACCACGATAGCAACGTCGACGCTCGACAGCGCGATGCGCACGCTCTTGTTATCGACACCCGTACAGCGAAACGCCAGATCGTCGCCCTTGACCCGAGCGACGAACACGCACCGCATATCGCGATCGATATGAATCGCAACCCAGCCTTGCCGAGGAGGTGCTGGAGGATCGATAAGACGCAAGTCCATCCGGAAGGCGCCGCGTTGGATTCGCGGGGCGGTGAGGATCTCGGCCGACACTTGCGGTCGTAACCGACCACGCGCGTCCATAACGCGCACGGGCAGGCGAGGCAACTGGCGCTTGCCTCGTGGACCGGTCGCTGCCTGCAAGCGGATCGGAACTAACTCGGCGCCGCTCGGCTGGAGGCCCTCGAGCAACGCGACTCGGCCACGGGCTGCTGTCCGCTCAAGCAGTCGCCGTCCTTCGACGACAGCCCAGCCAGAGCGCGCTATTCGTGCACCGAGACTCCATACAACGGCCCTCCAGAAGCCGGACTCACGCGCGCCCCCTCTGAGCTTGCTCAGTGCCTTTTCCGTCGAATGCCGTACGGGCTCGTCAGCGTCCAGGAGCAGTTGCTCGAGTGCCTCGATGGCGCGTCGGTCGCCGATGCGAGCGAGTGCCTCTGTAGCCGCCAAGCGTACCTTCGTCTCGTCGCTGCGCCGCCTCAGCAGGGCAACGAGCGGCTCCAACGCACGGCGATCACCGAGCCTTCCCAGGGCTTCCGCCGCGACAGCGCGGACCTCCGCGGCATCAGAGTCAAGAGCTTGCCGAAGACCGATGACGCCGACTTGATAGGCCGCGGCACGAAAATCGCCACCAAGACGTTGGACGACATCGCGCAGTAGGCCCAGGCGGACCTCGCCCGCCCAACGCCCGTCATCCTGCGAACGAAGCACGACGAAGAACTTCAGCTCCTCGGCGGGTGTCAGCCCTACGAGAACGAGTTGCCAGACCGTGCGAACCATTTTCGGGCGCGCCGTCGTCTCGATATAACCCCATAGATCGCTATGGTCGGCTTCGCGAATGATCACGACGACCTGACCATCAGCAGATCCGTACTTGTCCACGAACCGTCGGCGCCGCGTTGCGAACGTCGCTGGCGTCAGTGCCCGCTGCCACGACGCGGCAGAGCCCGCTCGGTCCCGTGGACTTCCCGTGACGAAGGTGCCCGCCTCCCACTGTCCGGACGCCGCATCCTTCGCCAGCCGCACGAAGGGCTCAAGCCTAAGGCACCGCTCACAACGCTCGCGCTGGGTATGGACCGACCCGGCGAGGTCTTCCGAAGAGGCAGGTGTACGCGATTCGAAAAGGCTTTTCATCCACGGGTGTACGACTCTCTCCGCTGTCAACTCCTCCGTTCGTCGGCAGTATCGACAGCCCGCGATGTGCCGCTGCTCCTCCTCTGTCCGCTCACCTGGCCGGTGGGCGAGCGCCCAGAAGCGCGACAGGGTCAGGCACGCTTGAGTTCGTGGCCATCGAGCAGCCACGCGCAGGAGTCGTTCCATCCTTTCCTCGTCCATATCGCGCTCCGTCCTACGCTCCGAACACATCCTTGAGGTCTATGCCTTTCGATCGCATACATTCTTCGAGATGTGCGAGCGCGTGCTGCTTCAGCCTGGTCGCTTGGGGCGGTTTCATGCCCATGCGCCGTCCTGCGCGGGTCTGCCATCCCCGTTTGAACTTCAGCTCGAATCCGATCGCGAGGAACTCTCTCTCTCGATCGGACAGGCATGCAATAGACTGCCAGAGCACGTCAACAACCGGGTCCGGTTCACCTTCGGTCGGCGTCTCCACGAACTCGTGGATGGGCTCCCCCAACCGGTCCTCTTGTCCCTGCTTCCGCGCTTGCCCTTCCTCCTGCTCCTCACCTTCGCTGCCTTCCTCTTGGCCCAGGGCCTTCCACTGCGCCTCAATGTCCCGCACCCCAGACTTGAGATCCATGGGAATCGGCTGCCGTCTCCTTCTTCTCCACCATTCCTTCACTTCCGTATATGCCAGCATCGCCAGCCAGTTACGGAAGGTTGCGCGGTATCTGTTGAATCGCGGGATTCTCCGCTCTCCTTCGACCCATGACTCCGGACGTCGACGACGGCTACGACGGCGGGGCGATTCTCGATTGCCCTCGGTTGACGTGTCTTCTGCCTGATCAGGGAACTTCGACCGCTGGACATTGAGCCATGTTATCTGCTCGATGTCCCACGCGTCGGCAGCGTTTCCCTTCCACCTAACCACCTTTCCGAGCAGGATCTGATAAAGCCGCTCGCCCGAGGCAGCGCAGAGCGCATCGAGTGCTTCGCGATCGCAGCTGTTGTACCTATCCATCAGATCATCGAGATCGGCGTCAATGGTCATCGGGCCCTCAACGTCGGGACGCGTCGGACACAACCCTGGCCAACGGATATACGGCAATTGCTGTGCTTTTTTCGCGAGATCGCGCCTTGGTTGCTCGCGACGCCGGCCGCGGCGCCCCGTGAAATTCCTGGGCACCCAACGTACAACAAGTGGAGAGGACAGCAGGAAGACAACGCGACGGGCCCCCAGCGCCGAGCCCATCACCGCGTCGAAACAGGCTTGCCGTGGTCATCGCAAGCTCGACCGTGAATAGGAGGATCCGGGAATCATGAGTACGACGCTGAACGCCGCCCCCAGCCCAGTTTCATCGTTCCTGGCCCAGCTGCTCGCGGAGGTTGAGGCGGCACAGTCGGCGCCGCCGGCCACGCGCGTGACTCCGGCCGGCGGCCGAGAGGCCTCCGCACGCGAGCCGCAGCCCGCGCCTCGCCGACCCGCCTTCTCCCACGACTAGGGTCATCTTCGGCTCCGCCCGTGATCCAAGTGGTCCTGCTCCGGCGGCACCTCGAGGCTGTCCTCCGCCGGCTCGTCGCGAACCCGGAGAGGCCCGTGGAGGCCCCCGCAGGGATCAATCGCGGGACAAACTCTAACCGAACTCATTGGGTCACGCCAGCCATCGAGCGGCACGAGGACTTAGCACCCCGGGGCCCGGCGATGCTCCGGCTCGTCCACGATGTCGCCCGGGACAGTGCCCCGGCGGGTGGGACCATGGGATTAGATCTCGGCATCCACCCGCCGAACCCGGTGCCCGTCGCCACCGTGATCCTCACGCGCCCTGGCGCGCTCAGCGGGGCGCTACGCGTGGGCGGGCGCGTCGAACCCCTTCATGCCCTCAAGGTCACCGGGGCGGGCATGCACCGCATCTGGACGGCCGCCGGACGCCCCAAGGGCGCCCCGAGGCCACCCGACCCTGCGGAGCACGAGCGCTGGAGCCGCGCCATCGGCGCCCTCGGGCTCGAGACCTGGCTGCGCCTGCGCGAGCTCCACTACGCGATCGTCGGCGTCGGGCGAACAGGCTCGCTGCTGGCTACTTCGCTCGCGCGGCTCGGCGCGCAGTCGCTGACGCTGATCGATCCCGATCGCCTGGAGATCCACAACGTGGACGCGATGGATGGTGTCAGGGTCGCTGACGTCGGCCGCGCGAAGGTCGACGCCCTGCGCGATTCCCTGGCCGAGGTTTCTGCGTCCCCGGAGCGCCTGACGGCCCTCGCAGCCTCGGTTACTTCGGTCAGGGCGCTGGTCGCGGCCAAGGCCGCCGATGTGCTGATCGCCAGCGTCGACACCGACGCCGCGCGGCTTTCGTGTGCGACCATCGCGGCCCTGTACGCCAAGCCACTTCTCGACATCGGCACGGGCGTTCACGGCGTGGGGGACGGCCGCCGGCTTGGCGCTGACGTGCGGCTGGTCGTCCCCGGCGATCGCTGCCTGCTGTGCCTCGGGGCCTGACGCATCTCGACGAGGCCCGCGCGATCCTGGATCCGAGCCGCGCGCGCGACGTTCCCTGGCACCAGCAGCGCGCGGGCTCGCTCCGGAGCCTAAACCAGATCGCGGCGCATCTCGGGCTCCGGCTACTCGAGGACTTCGTGGGCGAGCGGCTGGATCGATCGGTGTGGCTCCGCGTGGAGTTCGACCACCAGGGCATGCTCCGGCAGGAGATCCTGTCACCGCCCGGCCGAGCGTGCGCGCTCTGCGCCCAGGTCGGCCTCGGCGACGACGTCCTCGCCGCGGAGCGCATCAGCTCCTGGTAGCCAGACCTACTGTTCTCCGGGCGCGTCCGCGGCGTCACCCTGGCTTGACCGGCCTCGCGCCGCCGACTACACTCAACACGCTTCACTTAACTTGCTGCCGCTCGGTGAAGGCGACGATGCGCTGCGCGAGCTGCCAGCACGACAACGCCCTGGACGCAGGCTCCTGCGCGGGCTGCGGCGCGCCCCTGAGCCCGGTGGACCTCGAGCGGGTTCGCGCCCAGCTCAAGCGCTGGCAAGAGCACCTCCTCGACCTCACGAAGGCGAATCCCCTGCTCGGCATCAACCGGAGCCGTGTCAGCAAGCTCCGGGCGACCGAGCCGGCGCCGCACGCGCTCTTCCGGGACTTCGCGGTGCCGGACGAGGCGACGCTCACGCTTCCGCGCGTGGTCAAGAGGCCGCGTCGCGACGGCGACGATGCCGGTGACGGCGCCGTGGAGTACAGGATCGAGCCCGGCGACCTCGCCTTCGACGCCGCAGCGGTGGACCTCCACCGCCGCCTGCGGCGGATCTACGACAACGCCCGCACGACCGTGGAGGAGCGCGGCGTCACGACGCTCCACCTGAGCTTCGGCGTTCTTCGCTGGGAGGATCCGATGCTCGGGCCGTCGGTGAGCCCCCTCTGGCTCGTCCCCGCCGCCCTGGAGAGCCGTGGCCCGAGCGCGCCGCTTCGCCTGACACGCGCGGACGAGGAGATGCAGCTCAACCCGGCGCTCGCGCTCTACTTGCGCGAGCGGCACCGTGTCGAGCTACCCGACCTCCCGGAGGACCCCTCGCCAACGGCGCTCGCGTCCTTCCTCGACGGGGTCCAGGCCGCCGTGCGCGAGCTCGGCTGGAAGGTCGAGCCTGAGGCGTGGCTCTCCACCTACAGCTTCGAGTCGCTGGTGATCTACCAGGATCTCAAGACCCTGGCCGACGTCGCGGCGAGCCACGATGTGGTCATCGCCCTCGCGCGCGCCGCGGCGCCGCGTGAAGCGTCCGAGGCGCTCGGCGAGGAGGTGCTCGACGCGCTCCCGACGCCCGATCGGGTGCCCGTGCCCGTGCTGCCGACCGATTCGAGCCAGCTCGCGGCGCTTACGACCAGCCGCGGCGGGCGCCACGTCGTCGTCCACGGGCCTCCCGGCACGGGCAAGAGCCAGACGATCGCCAACCTGATCGCCGACGCGCTGGCGCTGGGCAAGAAGGTCCTCTTCGTCAGCGCGAAGATGGCGGCGCTCGACGTGGTGCACGAGCGGCTCACCCGGCTCGGGCTCGGACGCTTCTGTCTCGAGGCCCACAGCACCAAGGCGGGCAAGGTGAAGATCGTCGAGGAGCTCAGGCGCACGCTCGAGGCAGCGGAAAACGAACGCGGACCGTCGGGCGACGACGGCCTCGACGACCTCCTGCGGGTGCGCGAGGAGTTGAACGCGTACGTCCGTGAGCTCCACGAGCGTCGCGAGCCCCTGGGGCTGTCCATCTACCAGGCGCTCGGCCGGTCCGAGACGCTGCGCGGCGCGCCCGACGTGCGAGTCGCGCTGCCGTGGGACGACCCGCTCGCGGTGTCGCGGCCCGAGCTGAAGACGGCGCTCGAGGCGCTCGGGGATCTCGCCGCCCAGGCGGAGGTCTTCGACCGGCGGGCCACGCACCCCTGGCGCGGTCTCGCCGTCGACCCGGGAGCGCCGCCACGGCGCGACGCGCTGGAGGCGGATCTCCTGGCCACGCGCGACGCGCTCGACGGGCTCGAGGCGCATGTCGCCGCCCTTGCGTCGCTAATGGGCGCCGGAGCGGGTCCGCTCACGATCTCCGCACTGCAGAAGCTCGCCGACCCGCTCCGGCAGGTCTCCGCACTCGACCGGCTCCCGGAGCGGTGGGCCACGCGCGAGGTCAGCGAGCTGCTCTGGACCGCGAGCCTCCTCGACACGGCTGCGAAGCGAGCCGGCGAACTCACCGCAGCAAGGGCGGAGCACCGGCGCGCGCTGACGCTGCCGCCCGAGCAAGCGATCACTCTGCTCGAGCCTCTCGAACGCGAGTTCGTAGGCTGGGCACGTGTCTTCTCCGGTTCGTACTGGCGCTGGCGCTCCACGGTGCGGTCGAGCCTCCGCCCCGGCGCCTCGAGCAGCGCAGCGACGCTGCGCTCCTGTCTGGTCCGGGCACGGAGGATCCAGGAGCTCGAGGCGTGGTTCGCCAGCCAGGCGAGCACGCGGGACGCCGAGGTCGGTGAGGCAGGAATGCTGGAACCCGAGGCGCTCACGGCGGCGGCGGGACGTCTCAGGGTCGCGGCCGCTCTTCGTCGCGCGCTCGAGGCCGGCGGTCTCCCGCCTGCCGCCGCCTCTCTGCCCCTCACTGACGATCTCAAGCGGTGCGCTGCCGCTCTCTCGGCGGCGGTCCTCTCGCCCGCGCTCGCCGAGATGCTCGCGCGCCTCGATCGGGCCTGGCCCCACGGCTTCGCTGACGGTGTCGCCGCGCCGGGAGCGGGCCTCGCTGCGCTGCGTGACCGATGCGAGGAAGTCCTCGCCGCTCAGCCGAAGTTCCACGAGTGGGTCGCGCTCGCGCACACGCTCCACCGCTGCCAGCAACTCCGCCTGGCGCCGTTCATCGACGCCCTCGGTACTCTGAGCGCTCGCGTCGCCCCGCAAGCTCTCGAGCGTCGCTTGTATACCGCCTGGGTCGAGTCCGTCACGGGCCGGTCCCCAGCACTCGTGGCGTTCTCAGGCGCCCGGCGGGACGAGCTGATCACGCGCTACCGGGAACTCGACGGCGCCACACGCCGCGCGTCCCTCGCGCGCGCCGTCGGCGCCGCCGCCCTCCCCGCCCGGCGGATCGCCGCCGCCCAGGGCGGCGCCGGCGAGGCGAGCGAGGTCGGGGCGCTCCGGCGCGAGATGGAGAAGCGGCGCCGGCTCAAGCCGCTCCGCAAGCTCTTCGCCGAGATCCCGACCGTGCTTCAGGCGCTCAAGCCCTGCTTCCTGATGAGTCCGCTCTCCGTCTCCACCTTCCTCAAACCCGGCGCCCTCGCGTTCGACCTCGTGGTCTTCGACGAGGCCTCCCAGCTCCCGACGCCGCAGGCAGTTCCGGCCATCCTCCGCGCCAAGCAGGTCGTCGTCGCCGGCGACCGGAACCAGCTGCCGCCGACGTCCTTCTTCGAGTCATCGCTCATCTTCGACGAGGAGTCGGGCGACGCGGCGCTCCGCGAGGAACTGGAACCCCTCGAGTCACTGCTCGATGACTGCGTGGCGGTCTTCCCGACGTTCGAACAGGCGCACCTCCGCTGGCACTACCGGAGCCGTGACGAGCGCCTGATCAAGTTCTCGAACCACTACTTCTACCGGGACCG
>JACQWC010000100.1 GCA_016209635.1 Candidatus Rokuibacteriota bacterium
ACCGTGAAGAACATCACGGACTACGGGGCGTTCATCGACCTCGGGGGCATCGACGGGCTGCTCCACGTCACCGACATGAGCTGGGGCCGCGTCGGCCACCCCTCGGAGATCTTCCAGGTCGGCGATCAGGTCGAGGTCGTGGTGCTGCACTTCGACCGGGAGACGGGGCGCGTGTCCCTCGGCTACAAGCAGAAGTCCTCCGACCCCTGGGAGCGCGTGGAGCAGACCTACGCCGCCGGCACGAAGACCCGCGGCCGGGTCGTCAGCCTCACGAACTACGGCGCTTTCGTCGAGCTCGAAGCGGGCATCGAGGGGCTCGTGCACGTGTCCGAGATGTCGTGGACGCGTCGCGTCCGGCACCCCTCGAAGCTGGTCAACGTCGGGGACGAAGTCGACGTCATCGTGCTCGACGTGAACCGAAGCGCCAAGCGGATCTCGCTCGGCATGAAACAGGTCGAGCCCGACCCGTGGGCGACGATCGAAGAGCGGTACACGCCGGGCGGCAGGGTCCTAGGCCGCGTCCGCAACCTCACCGATTTCGGCGCGTTCGTCGAGCTCGAGCCGGGGGTCGACGGGCTCCTGCACATCTCTGACATGTCGTGGACGCGGAACGTCGGCCATCCCTCGGAGATCCTCAAGAAGGGACAGGAGATCGAGACGCAGATCCTGAGCATCGACCGCGAGAACAAGCGGATCTCGCTCGGGCTCAAACAGATCCAGCCCGACCCGTGGACCACCGTCGCCCAGCGCTTCCCGATGGGGGCACGCGTCACGGGCAAGGTGGTGCGGCTGACCGATTTCGGCGCGTTCGTCGAGCTCGAGCCGGGGGTCGACGGGCTCCTGCACATCTCGCAGATGTCGAGCCGCCCGATCAACCGGCCCGACGAGATCGTGAGCGTCGGCGACGAGTTGAACCTGCTCGTCATCCGTGTCGACCCGAACGAGCGGCGGATCGGCCTCAGCCTGAAGGAGCTGGCCCACGCCGTCGAGCCGGTGCGCGAGGGGGAGGAGCGCGGCGGGCGGCGGGGCAAGCGCGGCAAGCGGCGCGACGACTACGACTACGACGAAGAGGAGTGACGGGGCCTGACGGTGGGCCGCCGCGCGTTCGTCCTCACGGCCACTCTCGCGATCTACGTCGTGAGCGTCGCGGTGGGCCTGGCGGCGCTGGGCGCGATGGTCTCGTCCGGTGGCCAAGGTCTCCCGTTCGGGAGTCCGCGCGTCGCGATCGTCGAGATCGAGGGGCTCATCGTGGATGCCCAGGACGCGATCCAGGACCTCCGGAGCCACCGGGACAACCCGCGCGTGCGCGCGGTCGTGGTCCGGATCAACAGCCCCGGGGGCGTCGTCGGACCGACGCAGGAGCTGCACGAGGCGATCCGGCGGCTTCGTGAGGCCGGCAAGCCTGTCGTCGCGTCTCTCGGCGCGGTGGCCGCCTCCGGCGGCTACTACGTGGCGGTCGCGGCCGACCAGATCTACGCGAACCCTGGGACCCTGACCGGCTCGATCGGGGTCATCATGCAGATGGCGAACCTCGAGAACCTGTTCAAGAAGGTCGGCGTCGACTACGTGGTCGTCAAGGCGGGTCGGTTCAAGGACATCGGCAACGTGTCGCGCCCCATGACGCCCGAGGAGCGCCGGGTGCTCCAGACGCTCCTCGATGACGTCCACACACAGTTCATCGAGGCCGTGGCGAACGGGCGGAAGCTCGACCGGACCCGAGTGGTCGAGTTCGCCGATGGCCGCATCTTCTCGGGCGCCCAGGCCAAGGCGCTCAGGATGGTCGACGCGCTCGGCGGGCTCGAGGACGCCGTCAACCGGGCGGCGACCCTCGCCGGTCTCCGGGTCCCCCCGAGCGTCATCCCCCCGCGGCGACGTCTGTCGATCCTCGACTTGCTCTGGAGCCGCACCGGCCTCCCGGCCGCTTTCACGCTGGGCCCGAACCTTCCCGTGTTCAAGACACCGCTCTATCTCATGGATTAGCGGGCCGGCTTTACCGCCGGACCCCGAGTGAAATCTGATCGAGCGCGTCACAAATCACTGAAGTAAAATACGAAACGGCTTATGCGCCCTCTTCTATTCTGCTGGCTCCGAGCCCGGGCCGTGGTGCCTAACTCCTTGGTCTAGTTGACATTCTCGTCGTTCGCGTGCTAGCGTGCGTTCGGTTTCGAGTATAGGCGGCCTCCGCGAAACGGAGTGGGTGATGACGAAAGCCGATCTGATCGACGAAGTCTCGAAATTCGCGAACTTGACGAAGAAAGAAACCGAGACGATCGTCAACACGATCTTCGACAACATCACCGAGGCCCTCGCGAAGGGTGACAAGGTGGAGCTGCGGGGCTTCGGGAGCTTTCGGATCCGTCACCGGAATTCTCGGAAGGGCCGCAATCCAAAGACCGGGTCCAGCGTGGACGTGCCCCAGAAACGGGTCCCGTTCTTCAAGGTCGGCAAGCGTCTGCGTGAGCTCGTGAACGCGTGAGGCCGCTTCCGCCGGCGTGAAGCGCCTCTGGGCGCCGTGGCGGATGGCCTACGTGGGCGCCGGGAATCCCCCCTCGGGCTGCATCTTCTGTGAAGCGTGCTCGTCGAAGGACGATCGCGCGAGTCTGGTCCTCCACCGGGGGATGCTGGCCTACCTGGTCCTCAACACCTTCCCGTACAGCCCGGGTCACCTCATGGCGGTCGTCAACCGTCACGTGGGGACCCTCGAGCAGGCCACGGCGGCAGAGGTCGCGGAGGCGATGCAGCTCGTGACGCGGTCGACCGCCGCCCTCAGGACCGAGTACCGGGCCGAGGGCTTCAACATCGGCGTGAACCAGGGGCGGGTGGCGGGCGCGGGCGTTGCCGATCACCTGCACATCCACGTCGTCCCACGCTGGAACGGCGACGCGAGCTTCATGCCGGTGCTGGGCGAGGTCCGCGTGCTTCCCGAGTCGCTCGACGCGACGTATGCTCGCCTCAGGGGGGCTCTCGCTGGGTAACGAGGCCGCCGGCCTGACCCCGATGATGCGGCAGTACCGGGAGCTGAAGCGGCGGTTCCCCGACCACCTCCTGCTCTTCCGTCTCGGCGACTTCTACGAGCTGTTCTTCGAGGACGCCGAGCTGGGCGCCCGGCTCCTCCAGATCGCGCTGACATCGCGCCAGGGGGCGCCCATGGCGGGCATCCCGCACCACGCGGCCGACGGCCATATCGCGCGGCTCGTCCGCGCCGGCCAGAAGCTCGCGATCTGCGAGCAGACGGAGCCGCCGGGGCGGGGCAAGAAGCTGCTCCGCCGCGAGATCGTCCGGGTGATCACCCCCGGCACGATCACCGACACCGCGTACCTGCCTGGCGCGGCGAACAACTTCCTCCTGGCGCTCGCCCGCGGCCCGGGGGCCAGCGGCGTGGCGCTGGTCGACGTGTCGACGGGCGAGTTCTGGGTGGGCGAGGACGCGGGGGACGACGACGCCGTCCTCGCCGCCGCGTTGCTCCGCCGGCCCGCCGAGATCCTCGTGCCGGACCCGCTGCGCGCAGCGGAGGACCTCCTCGGCAGGCTCCAGGCGACGGGCGCGACGCTGACCTTCTGCGATCCCTCGACGCTGACGCCCCGGCGGGCCGTGCGGGACCTCTGCGAGCACTTCAAGGTCGAGACGCTCGACGCCTTCGGGCTCGGGCCCCTCGGCGCCGGGCTCCAGGCCGCGGCAGAGGCCCTCGGGTATCTCCGCGCCACGCAGGGCCGGGCGCTCGGACACCTGACGCGGCTCCAGCGGCTCGCGCCGGCCGACAGCATGGTGCTCGACGAGACGGCCCTCCGGACCCTCGAGCTGCTCGAGTCGAGCGACGGGAGCGCCCGGAACTCCCTTCTGGGCGTGCTCGATGAGACGCTCACGCCCATGGGCGCCCGCCTGCTGCGCCAGTGGCTGCTCCGGCCGCTCACCGATCCCGACGCCATCGCGGAGCGGCAGACGGCGATCGGCGCCCTGGTCGAGGCGCCAGCGCTCCGCGCCGCCCTGCGCGGCCGGCTCCGTCGCGTCGGCGACCTCGAGCGGCTGACGAGCCGCGCGGCGCTCGGAGTCGCCCACGCGCGCGACCTCACCGGGCTGCGCGCGAGCCTCGCGCCGGTCGAGGAAATCCGGAGTGTCGCGGCCGAGCTCACGATCCCCATGCTCGACGGGGCGCGAAAGGATCTGGCGTCGCTCGAGTCCCTCCGCACCCTCCTCGCCGAAGCGCTCGTGGACGAGCCCCCGCCGACGCTCTCGGAGGGGGGATTCATCCGCGAGAGCTGGAGCGAGCCGCTCGCGGCGATCGGCCGGGACGCGCGCGAGGCGCGGCAGTGGATCGTGGGCCTCGAGGCGCGCGAGCGGGCGCGGACCGGCATCCCGAGCCTGCGCGTCCGCTTCAACCGCGTCTTCGGCTACGGCATCGAGGTCACGAACGCTCACGCGGCGCGGGTGCCCGCGGAGTACATCCGCCGGCAGACGCTCGCGGGCGCCGAGCGCTACGTCACGACCGAGCTCAAGGAGTACGAGGCGAAGGTGCTGGGCGCGGAGGAGCGGCGGCGGCGACTCGAGTACGAGCTGTTCGAGGAGGTCCGTCGGCGGGTCGCCGAGCGCGCGCCCGAGCTGCTCGCCACGGCCCGGGCCCTCGCGCGTCTGGACGTCCTGGCGGCGCTGGCCGAGGTCGCCCACCTCCGCGGCCACACGCGCCCCATCGTGGACGGAGGCGAGGCGCTCGCGATCGTCGACGGGCGCCACCCGGTGCTCGAGGCGCGGGGCCCGGCGCCCGTGACGCCGAACGACCTCACGCTCGACCCGGAGCGGCGGATCGTCATCCTGACCGGGCCGAACATGTCCGGCAAGTCCGTCTACCTGCGCCAGGCGGCCCACATCGTGGTGATGGCCCAGATGGGGGCGTGGGTGCCGGCGCGCGAGGCTCGCATCGGTCTCGTCGACCGCGTGTTCACGCGCGTGGGGGCCCAGGACAATCTCCAGCGGGGTCAGTCCACTTTCCTGGTGGAGATGGTCGAGACGGCCACCATCCTCAACAACGTCACCCGACGGAGCCTCGTTCTCCTCGACGAGGTCGGGCGCGGGACGTCGACCTTCGACGGCCTGGCCATCGCCTGGGCCGTGGTGGAGGCCCTGCACGACCGGGCGCCGGGGACCAAAGTGCTCTTCGCCACGCACTTCCACGAGCTGACCCGGCTCGCGGAGCGGCTGCCGGCCGTGCGAAACTTCCACGTGGCGGTCCGCGAGTGGAATGACGAGAGCATCTTCCTGCACAGAGTGCAGCCCGGCTCGACCGATCGGAGCTACGGCATCCAGGTCGCCCGGCTGGCCGGGCTGCCCGCCTCGGTCGTCGCGCGGGCGAAGGCGCTCCTCGTGGAGCTCGAGGCGGCGGGAGAGATGACGGAGGACGCCCGGGACGCCGGGCAGCTCGGGCTCTTCACCCCGTCCCCCGATCCGCTCGTGACCGAGCTCGCCCAGCTCGACGTCGCCCACCTGACGCCGCTCGAGGCCTTGAACCTCCTGGCGAAGTGGCAGCAGCGGATCGGCCGGTGAGGGACGGTTCTCCGCTCCGGATCCGGCGGCTCCCGGACCACCTGGTCAACAAGATCGCGGCGGGCGAGGTCGTCGAGCGTCCCGCGTCGGTGGTCAAGGAGCTGGTCGAGAACGCGCTCGATGCCGACGCGGCGACGATCACGGTCGACCTCCGTGACGGCGGCGGGGCGCTCATCCGCGTCGCGGACGACGGGACGGGCATGACCGACGACGAGCTGCCCCTGGCGCTCGAGCGCCATGCGACCTCCAAGCTCTCGCGCGACGAGGACCTCGAGGCGATCGCCACCCTCGGGTTCCGCGGCGAGGCGCTGCCCGCCATTTGCGCCGTCTCCCGTTTCACCATCACGAGCCGCGCGCGCGGAGCGGCGGAGGGCCTGCGTCTCGAGGGGCAGGGCGGGACGGTGACCCAGCGCCTCCGCGTGCCCGCCGACGTCGGCACCGTGGTAGTGGTGCGAGATCTCTTCTTCAACACGCCGGCCCGGCTCAAGTTCTTGAAGTCCGTGCCGAGCGAGCTCGCGATGAGCCTCCGGGTGCTGACCCAGCTCGCCCTGGCCCACGCGCGCGTCCACCTGCGGGTCACGAGCAACGGGCGGTCCGTCCTCACCGCGCCCAGGGCGACTGGCCTCCGTGAGCGGATCGGCGCCCTGTGGGGGTACGAGGTCGCGGCCCGGCTCCTCGTCGTTGGACGTACGGCGCAAGGAATCACGGTCGACGGGTTCGTGAGCCCGCCCGATCTCACGCGCGGCGGACGCGACGAGCTGATCACGATCGTCAACGACCGCCCGGTCCGCGACCAAGCCCTGGTCCAGGCGGTGCTCGAGGCCTATCGCCCCCTCCTGCCCCGCGATCGGTTTCCAGTCGTGGCGCTTTGTCTCAGGCTGCCGGCGGCCGACGTCGACGTCAACGTGCACCCGACGAAGGCCTGGGTCCGCTTCCGCCATCCACGGCTCGTCCAGGAGATGCTCGCCAGCGCGGTCGGGGAGGCGCTGCGCCGGACGGCCGTGGTGACGGCGGTCGAGCTCCGGGTCAGCGAGCCTGCGCCCGGGGAGCGCGCGGAGGGGGCGCCCACGACCCAGGGATCCCTCTTCGGCGCGCCCGAGCCGCCGTCGGGGGAGACACGCTTCGGCAGCGTGCTGGGACAGGTCCAGGACACTTTCATCGTCTCCGCGTCGGACAAGGAGGTCTTCTTCCTGGACCAGCACGTCGTGCACGAGCGCGTCCTCTTCGAGCGGCTCCAGACGGAGGCCCTCGGCGGGGCCCCCGAGTCCCAGACCCTGCTCTTTCCCGAATCGCTCCCGCTGGCGCCGGCGGCGCGGGCGCTCCTCGAGCGCTGGCGTGCGCCCCTCGAGCGGCTCGGCTTCGCGTTCGAGGCCTTCGGGGGCGAGGCGATCGTCCTGCGCGCGGTGCCGACGCTCCTCAAGGGCGACGAGCCGAAGCGTCTCATCGAGGCGGCGCTCGACGAGTTCGGCGGTCCCCGGGCGGGCGAGCCGACGCTCGATCGGGCCCTCGCATTCGTCGCCTGCCGGGCAGCGGTCAAGGCCAACACGCCGCTTCCTCGCGAGGAGATGGCGCGCCTCCTCACGGAGCTCGGCGCGACGACGACGCCGTACTTCTGCCCCCATGGCCGGCCGACGGTGAGCCGCATCTCGATCCAGGACATCCGCCGCGAGCTGAAAAGAACGTGGTAGGGAAACCGCTCCTCGTGATCGCCGGTCCCACGGGCGTCGGCAAGACCGCGGCCGCGGTGGCGCTCGGCACGCGTGTCCCGGTCGAGGTGGTCGGCGCGGACTCCCGGCAGGTCTACCGCTTCATGGACAGGGCGACCGGCAAGCCCGGCCCCGAGGAGCGACGCGCCGTGGCCCACCACCTGATCGACATCGTCGACCCGGACGACCGGTACCACGCCGCACGCTTCCGCGCGGACGCGACCACCGCCATCGCCGCGATCCGCCGGCGAGGCCGGGTACCGGTGGTGGTGGGCGGCACCGGCCTCTACATCCGCGCCCTCGTGCGGGGCCTCGACCCGGCGCCGCCCGCCGACCCGGCGTTCCGGCGCGAGCTGGCCGTGACCGCAGCGAGGGAAGGGTGCGCGGCGCTCTGGACCCGCCTCCTGCGCGAGGCGCCCTCCGTGGCGGCGCGCCTCCACCCGAACGACGAGGTGCGGGTGGTCCGCGCCCTCGAAGTGGCGCGCGCCGGCGGCGTGAGCCCAGGCGCCGGGGTCCTCTGGCGGAGCCGTCCCAGCGACTATGACGTCCTCTACATCGGGCTCAGCGGGGAGCGGTCGGCGCTCGCCCGGCGCCAGCGCGAGCGCGCGGCCACGATGGTCGCGGCGGGGCTGGAGACCGAGGTCCGGGTGCTGCTCGAGCGCGGGTATGATGAGTCGTTGCCGGCCATGCAGGGGCTCGGGTACCGGGAGTTCGTCCGGGTCGTCCGGGGCAAGCTCACGGCGCCCGAGGCCCTGCGGTTGATGCAGCGGGACACGGTCCGCTACGCGAAGCGACAGTGGACGTGGTTCATGCGCGAGCCGGAGGTCGAGTGGCTCGACGTCACCACGCTCGGCGGAGCGGAAGGGGTCGCCGCGGTGATCGAGGCGAGGATGAGAGCGAGGGGCTTCATCGCGTGAAGGACGATCGGCTGGACGGTCACGAGGGCGCCGACCCGGGGCGTGAGCGCGCGGTGCTCGCCGCGCTCCGGCGGCCCGGGCAGCGGCGGTGGGAAGTCGAGGAATCGCTGGAGGAGCTGACCGGCCTTGCCGAGGCGGCGGGCGCTGCGGTCGTCCATCGGGCCATCCAGGAGCGGAAGGCGCCGACCGCGGCGCTCTATTTCGGCGAGGGGAAGATCACGGAGCTCGGCGAGGTGGCCCGGGCGCAGGGCGCCAACCTGTTCATCTCGGACGACGCCCTCTCGCCCATCCAGGAGCGCAACATCTCCCGGACGCTCGGAATCAAGGTCATCGACCGCACCGCGCTGATCCTCGACATCTTCGCCCAGCGGGCCAGGACCAGCGAGGGGAAGCTCCAGGTCGAGCTGGCGCAGCTCACGTACCTCCAGCCGCGCCTCGTCGGCCAGTGGGCGCACCTCGAGCGCCTCGGCGGCGGCATCGGCACCCGGGGCCCTGGCGAGACGCAGCTCGAGTCCGACCGGCGCGTCATCCGACGGCGGGTGATGCGGATCCGTCGCGAGCTCGAGCGCGTCCAAGTGCACCGCCGGCTCCAGCGGGCGGGGCGCCGACGGACCGGCGCGCCGGTCGTGGCCCTCGTCGGCTACACGAACGCGGGGAAGACCACGCTCCTGAACCGGCTGACGGGCGCCAGGCTCGCCGCCGCCGATCAGCTCTTCGTGACGCTCGACCCCGCGGCGCGCCTGGTCACGAGCGACGGCCAGCCGCCCTTCATCCTGACCGATACCGTCGGATTCATCCGGAAGCTCCCGCACGAGCTGGTCGCGGCGTTCCGGGCCACGCTCGAGGAGCTGACGGAGGCGGACGTGCTGGTTCACGTGGTGGACGCGAGCCACCCCGCGCTGGCCGAGCACATGGCGGCGGTCGAGGGGCTCCTCCGCGAGCTCGAGGTCGCCGATCGGCCGACCGTGCTGGCCCTCAACAAGATCGACCGCGTGGAAGGCCGCCGGGCGGTGGACGCGCTGGTGGCGGTGCACGGTGGCGTGGCCATCTCGGCGCTCGACGGCGCCGGCATCGACGACCTCCTCCACGCGATCGACGCGACGCTGCACCCGCTCGCCGGGACCGTCACGCTGCGTATCCCGCATGGCGAGGGGGCGGCGCTCGCGCTCTGCTACGAGCACGGCCGGGTGCTCGCCCGCGCGGACGAGCCCCAGCACGTGCGACTCGAGGTCGAGCTGCCCCTGCAGCTCGTCGGACCGCTCGCACCCTATCGCGTCTGACGGCCCGTTTTCCCCGGGTGCGCCGGGGCGGGGTGGTAGACTGGGTCGTCCGTGTATGGGGCTTGCCAACTCGCTGACGGTTCTCCGCATCGTCCTGATCCCGGTCTTCGTGTCACTCCTCGTGTACCGGAGGCCGGCGCCGGCGCTCGTCGTCTTCACGCTGGCGGCCGTGACCGACCTCCTCGACGGGTACGTCGCCCGGCGGCGGGGCAGCCAGAGCCGGCTGGGCGCCTTCCTCGATCCGCTGGCGGACAAGCTGCTCCTGACGGCCTCGTTCGTCACCCTCACGTACCTCAAGGCGCTCCCGTTCTGGATCGCGGCGGTGGTGATCAGCCGCGACGCGATCCTCGTCGTGGGCGCGCTGTCGATCCACATGGTGGGCGGACGCATCCATCCGCGGCCCACCTGGACCGGGAAGGCGGCGACCTTCTTCCAGATCTTGACAGTTCTGAGCGGCCTCGTGAGCGCCTACGTGAGCCTGTCGGCCCCGTCGCGCGTCGTCATGTGGCTGGCGGCCGTCTTCACGATCGCTTCGGGGCTCCAGTACATCTCGCAGGGCATGCGGTACCTGCACGCGGAGCCCGCCACCGAGGACGAAGAATCGCATGAGGACGCGTTCCTCCGCTGAGGGGGTCGTCGTCTCCACCGTCCGGCCCCGAACGCCGGCGGCCGCCGCGGGGCTCCTCACCGGCGACCGGATTGTCACGATCGGCGGCCGACCGATCCGCGACGCGATCGATTTCCAGTTCTGGGCCTCGGACGACCGGCTCGCGCTCACGGTGGAGCGGGACGGGCGGGTGAGCCCCGTCGCGCTCGTGCGCCGTGGACCGGACCTGGGCCTCGAGCTCCTGCCGCCGCGGCCCGCCGAGATCTCGACGTGCAGCAACAAGTGCGTCTTCTGCTTCATCCACCAGCTCCCGAAGGGGATGCGGCGCAGCCTGTACGTGAAGGACGACGACTTTCGCCTCTCCTTCCTCCACGGCAACTACATCACGCTCAGCGACCTCGACGAAGCGGCGCTCGCGCGCATCCTCGAGCAGCGCCTGTCACCCCTCTACGTCTCCGTCCACGCGACCGACCCGGCGCTGCGTCACGCGTTGCTCGGCCGCCCGCGCGGCTCGGCGGAGATCCTGCCCCGGATGGAGCGGCTGGCCAAGGCGGGAATCCGGATGCACGCGCAGATCGTCCTCTGCCCCGACTTGAACGACGGCGCCCACCTCGAGCGGAGCGTGTTCGACCTGGCGCCCCTCCACCCCCAGGTCGCGACGACCGCCATCGTCCCCGTCGGGCTCACGCGCCACCGCGAGCGGCTGCCTGCGCTCAGGAGCCTCACGCCGGAGGAGGCGCGCGCGCTGGTCCGCACCGTCGAGACCTGGCAAGCGCGTCTCCTCGGAGAGCTCGGAAGCCGCTTCGTCTTCCTGGCCGACGAGGTGTACATCCTCGGGGGATGCGACTTCCCGCCCGCCCGGACGTACGAGGGCTTCGCGGTCGCCGAGGACGGGATCGGGCTCGTGCGGCGCTTCGAGGATGGGTTCCGGCGCGCGGTATCACGGTTCCGTCCGCGCGGCGGTCGCAGGGTCACGGTGGTGAGCGGCGAGATGTTCGCGCCGCGGCTCGGCCGGCTCCTCGCGGCCATCCGGGGCGACGGGCTCGCGGTCCGGGTGGCAGCCGTGCCCAACGACTTCTTCGGCCGCCGGATTGGCGTCGCCGGCCTCCTCACCGGCCGGGACGTCCAGCGCCACCTCGCAGGGCTCGATGATCCGGGCGACGCCGTGCTGGTGCCGGCGGCCGCCGTCCGGGACGGCGACGGCGTCTTCCTCGACGATCTGACCCCCGCCGACCTCGCGCGCGACCTCGGAGTGGCGGTCGAGGTCGTCGAGCCCACACCGCACGCGCTCCTCAGGGCCATCCGCGGCGCCTGACGCGATCGGGTCCGATGTTCCGCCCGATCATCGCCATCATCGGCCGCCCGAACGTGGGCAAGTCGACG
The DNA here is from genome assembly GCA_016209635.1 of Candidatus Rokuibacteriota bacterium. GTDB lineage: Bacteria > Methylomirabilota > Methylomirabilia > Rokubacteriales > CSP1-6 > JACQWC01. The sequence goes on from JACQWC010000100.1 coordinate 11,429, forward strand.
CTCTTCAACCGCCTGATCGGACATCGCCAGGCCCTCGTCCGCGACGTCCCCGGGGTGACGCGTGACCGGCTCTATGGGGCCGTCACCTTCGAGCGCTGGCAGGCGACGGTGATCGACACCGGAGGGTTCGATCCGTCGGCCACCGAGCCGCTGATCGACGCGGTTCGCCGCCAGGTCCTCACCGCGATCGACGAGGCGGACCTCGTCCTCTTCGTGGCCGACGCCCGGACGGGGGTCACGGCGCTCGACGCCGAGATCGCCCGCATCCTCCGGCGCGCCGGTCGCCCGGTCGTGCTCGTCGCGAACAAGGTGGAGACCCCGGCGGGCGAGGGCGCGCTCGCCGACCTCTACCGGCTGGGCTTCGGTGACCCCCTCCCCGTCTCCGCGGAGCACGGGCGCGGGATAGGCGAGATGCTCGAGGTGCTGCGCGCCCGGGTCGGGCACCCACCGGCGCCGCCGCCGCCGATGCGCGGGGCCATCCGCGTGGCGGTCATCGGCCGCCCGAACGTGGGTAAGTCGTCGCTCGTCAACGCGATGCTCGGGACGGACCGGGTCCTCGTCCACGAGCGGCCCGGCACCACCCGGGATTCGGTCGACACGACGATCGTCTTCGACGGCCGTCCCTACGTCCTCGTGGACACCGCGGGCATCCGGAGAAAGGGACGGGTGAGCGAGCCGCTCGAGAAGCTCGCCGTGGTGATGGCGCTCAAGAGCCTCGAGCGGTGCGACGTCGCGCTGCTCGTGCTCGACGCCTCGGAGGGAATCACGGCCCAGGACGCGCACATCGCCGGGTATGCCGACGAGGCTGGACGCGCGGCGGTGGTCGTCGTGAACAAGTGGGACCTGGTGGAGCCCGGGAGCGTCCGGAAGGCCGACGTGGTCGGCCAGGTCCACGATCGCCTCCCGTTTCTCGAGTACGCGCCGGTGTGTTTCACCTCGGCCACGCGCACCGAGGGCGTGCCCGAGCTGTTCGAGACGGTCGACCGGGTCGCGGCCGAGGCCCGGCGCCGGGTCGCCGCGAGCGCGGTGACGGAGACCCTCAGGCAGGCGGTCGAGCGACGGCCGATCTCGCTCGGTGGCGTCCCGCTGACGGTCCAGTCCGCCTCCCAGGTGAGCATCGGGCCGCCGACCTTCGCCATCCGCGTGAACCGTCCCGACGACATCCACTTCTCCTACGAGCGCTACCTCGCGAAATCCCTCCGCCGGGCCTTCGGGTTCGGGGGATCGCCCATCCGGCTCTCGCTCAGGAAGGCGGTCGGTCCCCGGCGGCGCCCACGGAGGGTCGACCGGTGACGCCGGGGCGGCGGGAGTTCCGCCTTGCGGCGGTCGCCGCGACCCTGAACGCCCTGGTGCTGCTGGGCGCCCTCATGCTGCTCCCGGCGGCGCCGATCCCGAAGGTCGATCGCGTGCTGCGAGGGACGCCATCCGGACAGGCTCCGTCCCCCGCAGTGACCACGGGCGGTGTTCGGCCGGGCCCGCGGGAGGGGACGATCCGCGTCCCCCTCGCCGATCGTCTCCCGCGGCGCTTTCCCGCCGATGGCACGCCGGCCGGCTGGGAGCTCAGAGAGTTCAGTGGGCGCGCGTCGATCCAGCTCCACCGGAGCGAGGTCGGCCTCGCCCTGCGCCTGCAGAGCGAGCAGGGGTCGTTCGTCCTGCACCGCGACGTGATCGTCGACCTCGCGGAGCGCCCGTACCTGGCCTGGTCGTGGAAGGTGATCCGCCTGCCGGCGGCGGGGGACGTCCGCCAGCGCGCCAGGGACGACCAGGCCGGGCAAGTCTACGTGATCTTCCCCCGATGGCCGGCGCCGCTCGCGCGGAGCGACGTGATCGGCTACGTCTGGGACAGCCGGGCGCCGGTCGGGACAGCGGTCACGAGCCCGAAGGCCGCGAACGTCAAGGTGATCGTCGTAGAGTCGGGACCGGCGCGGCTCGGGGCGTGGCAGCACCTGCAGCGGAATGTCCTCGAGGATTACACGCGGCTCTTCGGCCAGCCGCCCCCGCGCGTCGGCAAGATCGCCCTGATGATCGACGCCAACGACACGCGGAGTGATGCCGAGGCATGGATCGCCGACCTCGGCTTCTCCCGGACACGGTCCAAAAGCGCGGAAATCCCAACGTCTATGCTAAGATGACGCGCGTGGCAGCGAGCCCCCGACGGGGAGGAAGGGCCCCACGATGAGCCCGAGGCGCGACGACCCGGCCGAGGAAGAACCCGAAGAGGATCGACCGACGAGCATCTTCTCCACGACGTGGTTTCGGCTCGTTCTTGTGCTGGTGGTGCTGGGCATCGTCGCCGTCTTCGCGGTGCCCTATGTGCTGGAGGTGATCAGCCCGCCGCCGAAGCCGCCGGCCATCGTGAAGATGCAGCCACCGGCGCCGCCGGCCCAGAAGAAGGAGGAAGCTCCGGCCGCCGTCGCGCCGAGCGCTGCCGCGCCGTCTCGACCACCGTCGACGCCGCCCGCCGCGCCCAAGACCCAGGCCCCGGCGCCTCCGCCGCCGATCCCGGCGGAGCTGCAGAAGCCGGCAGCGCCGAAGAGCGAGGCCCCCAAGCAGGAAGCCAAGGCACCCTCCGCCCCGAAGCCCGCGACGGCGAAGGCGCCCCTTGCGGCTGGCGGCAAGTACTGGGTGCAGGTGGGAGCCTTCAAGGACCCCGAGACGGCGAAGCGGCTCGCCGCCAAGCTGCGCGAGCAGAACTTCAGCGTCGCCGAGCCGGTGAAGGGTGGCGGCGTCCCCACGGCTTCCGCCGCCACGACGGGCGCGCCGGCGGAGGGGAACGATCGGTACGAGGTCTTCGTGTCCGGCGCGTCCGCGGCGGCCCTGGCCGCCAAGCTCACGGGGAAGGGGCTCCAGGTCGAGTCGGTGACGGGTGGAGCGCTCGTCAAGCCGAGCATGCCGTTGCCCGACGCGGTGGCGCTCTCGAAGGATCTCGCGGCCGAGGGGCACAAGGTCCAGGTCCGGCGCGCGACGGCTCGCCGGCCAGCCGCCGGGACGCCCCCGCCGACCGGCGGCGACAAGCTCTACCGCGTGCGCGTCGGCGCCTTCGACAGCCGCGCGGCCGCCGTGACGGCGCTCCGCGACCTCGAGGCCAAGGGCTACACGCCCTTCATCGCCCGGGAGCGCGAGTGACGGACGACTTCCTGCTCGTGCTCTCGACGGCCGCGTCGGCCGAGGAGGGGCTCGGGATCGGGCGGCGGCTCGTGGCGGAGCGGCTCGCGGCGTGCGTCAACGTCGTGCCCGCCGCGCGGTCTGTGTTCTTCTGGGAGGGAGCGCTGCACGAGACCGACGAGGCCCTCCTGATGATCAAGACCCGCCGCGACCGCTACCCGGTCCTCGAGGACAGGATCCGGGCGCTTCACTCCTATTCGGTGCCGGAGATTCTCGCGATCCCCATCGCGTCCGGGTCGCCGGCGTACCTCGAGTGGCTCCGCGAGACGGTGTCTCCGGGAGGAGGTGACTCGTCACAGTGACGAAGAACGATCTGGTCAATGCCGTGGCCGCGCACGGATTGTCCAAGCGGCAGTCGGCGTCGGTGGTGGAATCGGTCTTCGACATCATCTTCGGGTGCTTCGAGAAGGGCGAGGACGTCAAGATCGTCGGCTTCGGTCACTTCCGGATCCGACGCAAGGCCTCGCGCCGCGGCCGGAACCCTCAGACGGGCGACAGCATCGAGATCACCGCGCGCAAGGTGCTCACCTTCAAGCCGAGCAAGGGACTGAAGCAGCGCATCAACGCCCAGCACGCGACGTGACGACGGAAGCCGCCGAGAAGCTCTACTACCGGATCGGCGAGGTGGAAGCGATCACGGGCGTGCCCGCCTATGTCCTGCGCTACTGGGAGTCGGAATTCAAGCTGCTCCGTCCGAAGAAGAACCCAGCTGGCCAACGCGTGTACCGGCGACGGGACCTCGAGCTGGTGCAGCGGATCAAGACGCTCCTCTACGCCGAGCGCCTGACCCTCGAGGGAGCGAAGAAGCGGCTCCTTGCCGAGTCGAGGAAGGGCGCCGAGCAGCTCGAGCTGGGGATCCGCGAGGCCGCGTACGCCGACGCCCTCCGCCGCATCCAGGACCGCCTCGCCGCGCTCCGCGCGCGCCTCGCACCTTGAAGGGTCCCCCGGTTTCTGTCACAATTCACGCCTGACGGTCGGGGCGTGGCGCAGCCCGGTAGCGCACATGACTGGGGGTCATGGGGTCGCTGGTTCAAATCCAGTCGCCCCGACCATTTTTCTCCTCAATGCCCGTTCTACTCCTCACCAACGACGACGGGGTCCACGCGACGGGCCTCCGGGCCCTCGCGGACGCGCTGGACGAGCTTGGCGAGGTGTACGTCGTCGCCCCGGAGCGCGAGCAGAGCGCCTCGAGCCACGCCTTGACCCTCCACCGGCCCCTCCGCGTGGCGCGGGTGCGCGAGCGCTGGTTCGCGGTCAATGGCACCCCCTCCGACTGCGTCAACCTGGGCGTGCTCGGGTTCCTCCCCGCGCGCCCCGTGCTCGTCGCCTCGGGCGTCAACCACGGCTCGAACCTCGGCGACGACGTGACGTACTCCGGGACCGTCGCGGCGGCGATGGAGGGGACGCTCCTCGGTGTGCCCTCGATCGCCGTGTCGCTCGTCGACGGCGGGGACGTCGCGGAGGCCGCGCGGATCGCCCGGCTGATCGCGACGCGGGTGCTGGTGGCCGGGCTGCCCCGGAAGACGCTGCTCAACGTGAACGTGCCCGCAGCGCCGCCGCGGGGCATCCGGCTGACGCGGCTCGGCCACCGCATGTACACGGGCAAGGTCGTCGAGCAGCTCGACCCGCGCGGGCGGGCCTACTACTGGATCGCGGGCGGCGAGCCCGAGTGGGGTGCGCTCGAGGGGACCGACATGGGCGCCGTGCACGAGGGGTACGCGGCGGTGACGCCGCTCCACCTCGATCTCACCGACGACCGGGCACTCGCCGAGATGGCCGCCTGGTCGCCCGCGCTGAACGCCCAGTACCGGCGTCTCCGGACCGGGAAGAAGTCGTGAGGGTGGAGTCGTTCGACTTCGCGCGTGACCGCGAGCGCATGGTCGACGAGCAGCTGGCGCGCCGGGGCATCGTGGACGAGCGCGTGCTCGCCGCGATGCGGCGGGTGCCGCGGCACCTCTTCGTCCAGGAGGCCCTGCGCGAGCGCGCGTACGGCGACCACCCGCTCCCGATCGGCGAGGAGCAGACCATCTCGCAGCCTTACATCGTGGCCCTGATGACGTCGCTGCTGGAGATCACGGGTCAGGAGAAGGTCCTCGAGGTCGGGACGGGCTCGGGGTATCAGACCGCGGTGCTCGCCGAGCTGGCCCGCCGCGTCTGCTCGATCGAGCGCGTTCCCGCGCTCGCCGAGGGCGCACGGGCGAGGCTCGAGGCCCTCGGCTACCAGAACGTCTGGGTGCGCGTGGCGAATGGAACCGTGGGCTGGCCCGACGAGGCGCCGTTCGAGCGGATCCTCGTCGCCGCGGGTAGCCCCGCCGTGCCGGGGCCGCTCTTCGAGCAGCTCGCCGAGGGGGGCCGGATGGTGCTCCCCCTTGGGGATGCGGCGAACCAGACGCTCACCCTCGTGGAGAACGTCCGCGGCGAGAGGAGGACCCAGTCTTTTGGGAACTGCAAGTTCGTGAAGCTCGTCGGGCGCTACGCTTGGGACGCCTGACCCTGTACAATAGCCGGGTCGGATCGGGGCGTAGCGCAGCCTGGTAGCGCGCACGGTTCGGGACCGTGAAGTCGGAGGTTCAAATCCTCTCGCCCCGACCAACCCCTTGACCGCCGGCCGGCCGGATGGACGCGGCCGGTCGGCGGTCGTCGAACGATGGACCGATCACCCGTGAGTGTACCGCGCACCGCCGCCGAGATCATCGTCGAGGGCCGTGTCCAGGGCGTCGGCTTCAGGTACTGGGCCCAGCGGCGGGCGTCCCACCTGGGCCTCGCCGGGTACGTGATGAACCTGAGGGACGGCCGCGTGCGCGTGCACGCGGAGGGACCCCGCGCGAGCATCGAGGAGCTGGCGGGCGACCTTGAGAAGGGGCCGCCGCTTTCCCGCGTGGAGCGGGTCACGATCAATTGGCGGCCCCCCACCGGACGCTTCGCCGCGTTCGGGATCCGCTACGCCGACTTCGAGCCGTGAGGAGGGGCGGGGAGGGCACCGCCACCCCCTCGAGGACGAGGATGCGTGACGACGCCGAGGAGACGATTCCCGACGAGCCGCTCGACACCCTCGTGGACGCGGTCGACGAGGAGGTCCGCGAGGAGACGCGGGAGACGAGCCGGGCAAACCTCCGCGTGTACCTCCGCGAGATCGCGCGGATCCCGCTCGTTTCCCGCGAGGAGGAGGTGGAGCTGGCCCGCCGCGCCCGGGCAGGGAACGCGGCCGCCAGGGCCCACCTCACCGAAGCGAACCTGCGCCTGGTCGTTCAGATCGCGCGGCGCTACCTGAACCGCGGGCTCCCGCTCCCGGACCTGATCGAGGAAGGGAACCTCGGCCTCCTCCGGGCGGTCGAGAAGTTCGAGCCCGAGCGGGGCACGCGCTTCTCGACCTACGCGACCTGGTGGATCCGCCAGGCGATCGTGCGGGCGCTGGCGAACCAGGCGCGGACGGTCCGGCTCCCGGTGCACGTCGAGCTCCTGCTCGCGCGGTACCTGCGCGAGCAGCAGCGCCTCACCCAGGCGCTCGGACGCGCGCCGACCGCCGAGGAGCTGGCAGCGGCGCTCAAGACCAGCGTCGAGCAGGTCCAGGAGCTGGAGGAGATCCGCCAGCGGCCGGTGTCGCTCGAGACGCCGGTGAGGGGAGAGCAGGGGCGGCTCAGCGACCTCGTCGCCGACACGCGCGCCGAACCCGACGAGGCGCTCGCCTCGCTGCTCCGGGAGCGCGCGGACCTCGCGTCGGTGCTCGACGACGTTGCCGAGAGCGAGCGGACGGTGCTGCGGCGGCGCTTCGGCCTCGACGCAGACCCGCCGGAGACGCTGGAGGCGATCGGCCGGCGGCTCGGGCTCACCCGCGAGCGGATCCGCCAGATCGAGGTGGCCGGGCTCCGCAAGGTCCGCGCCTTGCTCCTGGCGCGGGGGGTAGACCTCTCCGATCTCGCCTGAGCCCGTCCAGGGGCCTTACGTGGTCTGCCCCGAGTCGCGGTACACTGAGGTGGTCAGCGCGCGACTTGCGTGCCCCCGTAGCTCAGGTGGACAGAGCAGCAGTTTCCTAAACTGCGTGCCGGGTGTTCGAGTCACCCCGGGGGCACCATTCACAACAACGACTTAGACGCGGGTGGTCTGCTCGGCTGCGGGACGCGGTTGCGCCTGGGTTGCGTCCGGTTGCGTTCCGGCCGTCTCGATGGCGTCCGCCAGCCCCTCGACGTGGTGCCGGTCGGCGCCGGGGACAAAGTGGCCGTACAGGTCCACCGTGACGGCGATAGACGAGTGGCCGAGCTGCTTGGCCACGTAGGCGATCGGCACGCCCCGGCGCAGCATGAGCGAGGCGTAGGTGTGCCGGGCATCGTGGACGCGCACGTGGCGGACGCCGGCCTTGTCGAGCAGCGGGCGCCACACCCGGTCACGGAGCCAAGCATCGTTCAGCGGCTTGGCGGCGTCCGTCGCTGACGGGAACACCCACGGGGACACGGCGACGCCGGCGACAGCGGCCTCGGCCTGCCGGATGGAGTAGCGGTCACGAAGCGCGGCGATCAGCGATCCAGGAGCGTCCACGGTCCGCAGCTTGCCGCTCTTGGGGGTATTGACGATGAAGCGGTGACTACGAAACGCCACCGTGCGCCGAAGATCGATCAGGTTGCGCCGCCAGTCGATATCTTCCCATTCCAGCCCCAGCAGCTCGCCCTCCCGCATGCCGGTGTAGAACAGCACGCGGACGGCCAGCTCGTGGTCGGGATACCACTTGGTCGCCGCCGTCAGGACCGACGCCACCGACTCCGGCTCCAGCACTACGACGTGTTCGCGGGCGTCGTGCCGGGCGTCGAACATGCGGCCGAAGCGAGCGGCGGGGTTGCTGACGATCAGGGAGTCAACCTGCGCCTGGTACAACACCGCCCGGAGGGTGGCCGCGGCGTTTTTCACGGTGTTGCGCGCGAGCGGCGCGACGCATGTCTCGCAGTCGCGGGCGGGTACATCGTGTTTGGAGCACCCTCGCCCGCCGAGCTTCTCCGCGATGAAGGCGCGGACATGGGATGGTGCGATGCCGTCGAGCCGCAGCTGCCCGAACGTCGGCTTGAGGTGGTTCGCGACGATCTGCCGGTAATATTCCTCCGTGCGCGTCTTTCGGTGGGGCCGGATGGCTTCGGTCAGCCATCGCTCCGCATACTGCTCGAACGTGGGTACCGCGCGGCGCTCCGGCGCCTCTAACGCGCTCAGATCGCCCTCGGCGAGCTTGGCTTGAATCTGGATGGCCGCCTGCTCGGCGCTGCGCTTGCCGGGCTTGCCGACCCCCACACGCTTCGCCTTGCGCTTTCCTTGGTGGTCGATGAACAGCCACCACGCGCCGTCTCGCTGCCTGACCTTGACCGCCATCAGTTCCCTCCCTTCCGTCGAGCCCGCGGCTCGACGATCTCGACGCGGAGCGTAGCGCCGAGGGCCTGGGCAATGCGCGCAAGGGTGTCGAGGGTCGGTTCGTGCAGCGCCAGCTCAAGCCGGGCCAGCGTCACCCGGTTGATGCCGGCCTCCGCTGCCACTGCCTCTTGACTCATCCCGCGCTTCCCCCGGAGTTCCGCGACCCTTGCCGCCACGCCCTTGGTGATCGTTGATTTGCTCATGGTAGCAAGGACGCTACACGCTTCCTCTGGCGCTGTCAAGGGGATTGTTGCACTCATGCTACCGTCTGGGGAGAAACCGCAGGACGCCGTTGACGATCTCATCCACATTCGCCCGGCCGACGCGCCGGTAGGCGGTCATCCAGACGTCGAACTCGGACCGGCGAACGACGATCTTCCCGCCGCAGCGGTAGCAGGGGAGCGGGTGCGCCGGATCGTCCAGGTAGTCGCGGAGCTTCCGCACGCTGAGGCCGGAGTAGCCAGCGAGCGCCCGGAGGGAGAGGAACGGGTCGAGCGGGGTGCTCACGACAACACGATCGGCCAGGACACCCCGGACCTGAGCGACGGGACGTCCGGCGAGCGTCGGCTCGGGCGCCGACCAGCGTTCCTGATCCGTCACGCGCGTTCCATCCCTACTGGCCCGGCTTGCCCTGGTGCTCCGTTGATGAGCAGGCGCCCCCCGGTCTCGGTCATGACGCGGGCCACGCCCGACTGTGGCGGGCGCCTCTAGGCTCACACACGACGCCTGAAGCGTGAGATGGGCGGCTCCCGCCAGTCCGGGACTCGGTCCCACCGAATAGAGCGTCGCGGTCGGCCAGGGACGCCGTCTAAGGCGGACGCGAGGCGACCAGACGGCGCAGCGGACCCCGAATTCGGGTCCTCCCCCATAAGGGAGGGTTGGGAAGGAATCGAATCCGACGCCGCGAGACGGTACCTGGCCGGGTCCCCCTTCACGCCTTTTCCCTCCCGGGTTACCTCAGCGCCGAGCGCCCCCAGTGCCGCCCGGACCGCCTTTCCGGTGAGGCCGGTTTCCTTGACGAGTGTCTCGATGTCCTTCGGCTGGTCGGACAGGGCACCTCTAACCGTGGTCTTCATATCTTCCTTCTGCGCCTCGTCGCGGCTGCCAATTGCACGGTAGCCGCCATCGTCGAATTTCAGGATGAGTTCGCGTGGCGTCTCGTCGTACCGGCCGACGGCTTTGAGGACCCGCTGGGTGGACGCGCCGCCCTGGCGCCGGTCGAGGAGCAGCGCCTGATCGACAAGGGCGAATAGCGCGGACCCGCCCCGGATGCCACGGCCATCCTCTCCGCCGCTCTTTCGCTCGTGGTGGAGGGCGAGCACCGCAATGTTGGTTTCCCGGGCAAGATTCAGGAGCGGCCTGACCCGACGCACCATCTCAGCGTTATCGTTCTCGTTGATCACCGTCCAGAAGAACGCGAGGGTATCGATGATTACCAGCGCGATCTCGTTCTGCCGGATGTAGTCCGCCATCGCCTCGAACGTCTTCGGAGAGGCGTCCAGCGAGCCGAAGTGCACGTAGATCGGATCGCCCGACTGCATGCCGAGCCGCTCCAGACGACGGCGGATGTCCTGAGGGTGCTCCTCAATGGCCAGAATTAGGACTCCGCCCTTCTTCGTGGCGCGAGTCAGGAAGGGGGTCCCCCGCGCGACCGCGACCGCGAGGGTGTAGGCAAGGGTGCTCTTCCCGACCTTCATGAAGGCGACGAGGAGCGCCAGTGTCCCAGGGCCGAGGTAGGCTTCCCAGACCCACGGGATCGGTTCGGGCGGCTGCGCGAGGATGTCAGCGGCCGTCACGGGGCAGAAATTCGTTTCGTTCCCAACTCCACCCTTAGGGGAGAGAACCGAATCTGAATCCGGGATGGGGCGGGCCGCGGTAGTCGGCTCCGAGCCGACCTTCGGTACAGCGCCGGCGCCGTCATCCAACGGCGCCGCCCGGCCAACTTGCGGCCGGTTGGCGGTGATCCTCGGCGTTGGTGGTCCCGCCGCGACGCGCGATCGCAGCAGTCGCGAAACGAACTCTGGTAACATGGGCATTGGGTAACCTGCTCTCCTTTCCTCCGCGCCCCGGTCGGTTGCGGCCGCCGGGGCGGTCGTCTATTGGGCCGGGTGACGTTCTTCCTCGGACAACTGAGGCGCCCCGTACAGCACGCGGCGCAGCGCCAGGATGTCTTCCTCGGAGTACCGCCGATACCCGTTGAGGTCTCGCGTTGCTCGCGGCACTCGGCCCTCACGCTCTAGCCGCCGGAGCCACTCCCCGCTCACGCCCAACCGTCGAGCAACCTCTCTCACCGTCATGTCGTCCTCCTTTCCCAATCGCCCGATGTCTAAGAAACTCGTGCTATGCTAGGCACGTCGGAGGGACGAGATCAATCCCTGAAGCCTTGTACGTGCACGATTTGTACGGGGTCGCTAAGTGATGAATAACGCACGAAAAGTGCGGGCTGGTTGGAGGTCGAGGAGTCGTGGTCGGTTCGTTTTGCTGGACCCGCGCCGTCAGCTCGCCCAGATTGCGGACTACCTGAACCGGCGACCAGATGTCGATTACCTCGCTGGAAGGCGGCCCATCGGGAAGTCCAACAGCTTGTGGGACTGGGCGACCCAGCTTGTGACGGAGTGCTGTCGGCACGCAGCGCAGGTCCCGAAGGGGCCCGGAATCCGTCGGCGACTTCCCGTGCCTCCCCGTGTAGTGCGCCGTTTCAATGAGCTGGCGGTTGGCTCACCGGTACGGTTAGTGCTCGCTGAGGCGCTGATCGGCGGGCGACACCGGGTGACCTGGCCTGGCGTCGACTGGCTGGACGTGCCCGGGTTCGTCGTGCGGCTTCTCTGGTTCGATTACTTCCAGAATCCTGAGTGGCCACGGCTCAAGAAGTGCGAGTACCCACCGTGCGGGCACTGGTTCGTTGATGCGACTCGAAACCTGAGCGCGCGGCGCTGTTCAGCGCGCTGTACGAATCGCACGTGGAACCGGGGGCGCCGCCGCACCGCGGGTCAGCGGATGAGCAAGGGGCAGCGCCGGAGCCGACGACAATGATCCGATGCTGGGCACCGCCCCCCGGCGGGCCGTACCCCCTGGAAACTGATACGGGCCTCGACGTACCATCACCACCGCTCTCACTTCGCACGGACATGAGGCGGCCAACGAGACCACCGATGATCTGTTTGTCCAAGTAAGACCGGCACGACTGGTGGTCCGGGTTGCCACCAATGGGGAGGAGGAATGACAAAGGCGGAATATGAGGCCCTTCTTGTTGAGATAGCTGGCGACCCGATTGGTCTTCTCGCGTTGCGGAAGCGCGAGGAGAGTGAGCGGGCGATTACCGCTGCGACAGTGGACCACTATTGGGGTCTCGTGGCTCTCGGGGACGCCATCCATCAGTTCTACAGTGACACTCTCCTCGAAGTGGCGCCCCGTTTAATAGACGGCACGGCCGCGACGACCGAGTACATTTCTGCCCAATGGCACCTCGTTTCGTTTGGTCGTTATGCAGCCGCCTTCGATCTATTCCGGCGGGGCTACTACTTCGAAGCCGCTGCGCTGGCAAGAGGTCTTTGGGAGACCGCGTTGACGCTCGCGGCGCTCAAGCGTGGAGTTGTCAATGTGGACCAACTCTTTGGCGGACCGCTCGGGGCCGACGGGTCTTCGGCAAAAGAAATGCAGGTACGGATGATGCGAGTCGACAAGCAGATTCAGTCGGCGTTGATTTGGAAGAACAGTCAGCTGAGTCAATCGGGGCGGGACGCGGTTGAAACTTTCTTGACATTAGTAAACGCCGCCACCCACAAATCCAAGTTGCACTTGGCGCTGAACCTCTCCCGCATCCGCCAAGGCAAGGCGATCGCTCTCTTTCCGACCTTTGATGCAAAGTACACAGAAGGCTCAGCAAATATTTTGTTCCTCGCAACGTGGTGTTTGATGGCGACGATTAGTTACGTTGAGGGCCTTTTGCCGAGAGCCCCAGGCCAATGGAGCGAGCGCTACCGAAAGGTCATGTTGGCCTTTAGCGAAGGCATCAGCCCTGCGCCAAGTCGGGTGACTCAAAGATTCGCCGAGGTTGTGGACCGGGTTTTTGTCAACTCAAGCTAGAAGGAGGCGACGGGGCGGGTTGTCCGCCCACCAGCTGGCTCGATCGCCTGTGAGGTGGGCGTTAACGCCGCTGCCCTACCGCGACCGGGACAAAGCGAAGATCGGGCCCCGGTTCAAACTTGAGAAGGGCGAGGGGGCCACCAACAGTACCGATTGAGCAGGCGACGACGGGTCAAGGGTCAGCGGTGACGAATCAAACTCGAACCCGTCGGCTCCGCCGAATTGGAGGCAGGCGAGGAGCCGGTTCCAACCTGCGAGGCGCAAGAGGACTGGTCGGTGCGAAGGGGGCCAACCATGGCGACTGAATGGGAACGCATCTTGTGGAAACGACTCCTTCAAAATCCACGGGGAACGATCATGTGGATCGGCCTCTTTTTGGCCACGGCAGCGTGTCTTTACGTGCCCTGGACGGTTGAGATACACCCTGTGCCCTGGGACCCTCAGAGAGGGGGGCACTTGAACCTCGGCTACTCCTTCCTGTGGCGCCCGCCCACCGGGTACGCATCCGTTGACCTCGCGCGCGTGCTAATTGTCCTCGTCCCCATCGGTCTCGGTGTCGCGACAATCCTTGCGACCACGAACGCGCCGAGGACCAACGTCCTCGAAGCTGGGAGATTCGTCGTCCGTGATTCCAATGGGCACGTCCGCTGCGAACTCGGTGGAGAGGGGGGTGTACCGTTCTTAGCCCTCTACAACGATAAGGGGCAGCTCGGCGTCTCTCTCGGCATCCTGTCGGAGGGGTGGGTGGGGTTTGAACTGAACGGGGACGACGATCGGTCGAAAATCGTTTTAGCGATATCCCCGTACTTGCCCCCGCACCTCACCGTGTACGACAAGGACGGCAACCTCATTGCGAGGGTACCGCCGTCCACCACGGGCTGATAAGGACGCGCGTGTGAAGATTGGCGACTAAGGCGCCGCGCCAGGGGACCACGCGTGCGCCCGTACAGCACCTCCTGGGCGTGCGCCGCGAGCCTCGGATCGGCCAGCCGCAGTTGGCGCTCCCACGCTCGCCGGCGCCGGCTCGCGCCTGACGCGATTCCCCCGGCGCGGCCGAGGTCGGCAAAGTAGGCGCGTCGCTGGTAGCCCGCCTCAGCGATCCGACGGAGCCGGGCTCGGGCACCGCGCAGGGCGAGCATCCGCCGACCCCACGCCGGATCGAGCCTGAGGCCCATGAACGCGGACGCGACGCCGCCCACGATCCGGCCGCGCGCGAGCGGGTCCGCCAGGGCCGCCTCGCCGTGTGCCGCGCGGCAGCGGTCGAAGGCGCGCTCAAGGCGCTCCGCGAAGGCGGCCCCCTGCTCCGGCGGCAGCCACGCCGGCATGTAGCGTTGGAGGCTCTCGCGGCGGCTCGCGCCGTACACGCCGGCTCGCTAGCGGTCCTTCAGCGCGTCCATGGGCACTGCCAGGCCCCGACAGGCGGCCTCGGCCTGGGTAACGGCGTCCACGAGCGGGCGGAGGACCTGGGCGGGCGTGTAACGGCTGCGGCGCCAGTCGGTCTCGCGCGTCACCAAGTCGAGTTCGGCCCGCGCCCGGCGGTAGCGGTCGAGCGCCTCGGCCTCCGCGGTGGGCGAGGGGGGTGTAAGGGCGGACGGCTTCGCGGGCGGCTCGCCCGGGTGCGGGTGGGCGGCTCGCCGTGCGGCCCGCCGCGCTCGCTGGGCGGCCGTCAGACAGGCGCGGCCCCACCGCTGGCGCGGCAGGCGCGGCTCCTCGCCGCACCGGCTGCACGGGCGACTCGCCGGAGGCGATGGCGCCGTGTTGGTCATCGTCGTGATCCATCGTATCGCTAACGAGCCTGCAACTCACTCTTGACCGACTGCCCCGGCTCGCCGAGACTTTAGCGAGGTTCCGATTCGGAATCATGTGTCCTCTCACTGGATAGATAGAAGGGCATGATTTAGTCGGAGGGAACGATGGTTCTGGCCGAGTGCCGAAAGTGCGGCAAGCAAGTGTCAACAGGGGCGGCTTCCTGCCCCAACTGCGGTGTTCCCCGCCCAACCTTCCTCCCCGGTCCCGGTGACCGTGCTATACAGAACTACGCGGCCGGACGACGCGAACAAGGATGGCGGAAACTCCGGCGATGGCAGAGCGGTGGCTTAAGGAGGATCTTATGTCTCTCGGGCGCGCTCTCCTTTCCGGTTCCGCGAGTCTGTTGCTCCTGGCTGGCTGCGCATCAATGGGGAACACGCTTGCGCAGGATTTAGCATGGGAAAGATGGCAAAAGTGCAATCACTTTCCAACTATCACGCTAAAAGAGATCGAGACGGATGGGCGGATCTGGGTCTGGACCCAGTACGGCTCGGATCTCTCGGCTTGGCAGGAATGCGATCGCAAGGCGAGGGAGGAACAGGCGCGGGGAGCCGCGGCGTCGATCCCGCCGAGCACTATGGCGGTGGCCTCGCCGCAGCTAGCCTACGCCACGTCGGTGCCCCCGGTATGGAAACGAGGTGACGAATGGGCGTATCGGTACGATGGTCCGACGGGCAAAGGCACCTACGTCTGGTCCGTAGATCGTGAGGAAGCGATCGACGGGATTCCCCACTATGTGATCAAGGCGGGTACGCGTGAGATTTTCTACCGAAAACCCGATTTTGCGTTCACTCGTGAAACTGTTGACGGCGCGATCGTTCTCAACAGCACGCCATCCCGCTTTCACTATGTGTGGCCAATGCACGTTGGGCAGACGTGGGAGCAAACCGTTCTGGAAGAGAAGCCCGCGGCTCGTCAAACGTCTGAACGCGTAGACGCGGTAACGGTGGAAGCTGAGGAAACTGTCACAGTCCCCGCTGGAACATTCAAGGCACTCAAGATCGTCGTTCGAAATAGGAAGACCGGCGCTACTCGGGTTGAAGCATGGTACTCGCCGCAACTCAAGCAGGTGGTGCTGCTTCGGGAGAATCTCGAATCAGGACTGCGTGTTCGGGAACTCATCGCCTATAAGCTACGGTGAGACAGGGACGGTTGGGCTGTAAGCGGCGGGGGTCCTTCATCGTGATCCCGGCGGCCTTGAGGCGCTGGCCGTTTTCCCGACGGACGCCGGTCGCCTGTTCGATGCGGCGGAGCGGCCACCCGAGCCGCCCCAGGGTGAGAATCTGCTGCTTCTGGTCGTCTCCCAAGATGTTGGCCATCCCGGTGGGGAACCACAGGCCCCCACGCCGTGTCACAGGGAGGCTCGCGCACGAGATTTCTGCTCGCGCGTAGAATCCGCGCGGGCGTCATCGTTCCGACTTACCGTCCCACACCTCTTAAAAAAATTCCCGACGACTCCATGCGCGTGCGTCGGCGGGGGGCCCCGACCCCGGGGGGGTGGCTCGCACCCGCTGAGAGTGGTGCGTCGCGCGTGGGGCCCCAAAGGGGGCCTCCCCCTCCCGACTCCAATGCCCCGGCGCGTCGGCGTCTGCCCGTTCCTTGGTTGCGCCTGGGTTGCGTCTCCCTCTGCGATCTGCCACGATCTGCAACGCCGCGCTGTCCAAGTATCAGCTACTTCGGATGCCCCCGGGGGATTCCTAAACTGCGTGCCGGGTGTTCGAGTCACCCCGGGGGCACCATTTCAGATCAAGGACTTGCGCCGTATTCACCCTCCCGAAACGGAGCGCGACGGCGAGCGCGGTGAAGTTACGGGATAGTTCGACAGCGCGCGCCTCCCGATGGACCCGTGGCGCGTCTCGCACTTCCGCGCCGAGAAGTTCCGGAAGGCGTTTCCTGGCGCGGGGGAGTACCTCGACGCCATCGAGAAGACGTTCCCGCACGTCGTGCCCGATCCCGTTATCCCGGGCGCGGACGAGTACCAGCGGAAGCTCTCGTTCGAGATCACCGGGGCGCTCGCCAAGCGCAAGTCGCCCAAGGAGGCGCTCGACGGCGCCTTCGTCGAGTGGGAGAAGATCGCCGGGCGCCGCGGCCGCGACAAGCAGAAGGCGGCCTGGGGCGAGAAGATGGCCGAGATGAAGTCCCTCGGCATCGAGTACAGGCCGGACTGGGCCGCGAAGGCGAAGTAGCGCGGCTCGTTCTACTGGAGATCGATCGGCGGGCGCGGCGCTTGATCGAAGTCAAACGCTTCGACAAACGCCGCCGCCTTGAACCACGGAGGAGGAGCCGATGGACGAGAAGCGCTTGCACACGCTGCTGACGGTCGGGTCGTTGGTGCTTCTTCTGATGCTCGTCGGCTCGTTCGCCTCGGTGATCTACTCGGCCCTCACCGTCGAGTGAGCCGGGCGCGAGGCGGCGTCCGACCCGCTCCCCCGCGGCTCGACCTGGAGCGGCGTCCCGAGCCGCGTTTCGGTCTCCTGCCGCGTCCGTCCGAAGAGCGCGCGCGGGGCGTCGATGAACTCGTCCACCCCGGGGATGTCGGTCGGCCCCGCCGCGGCCGTGAAGGCTCCCGGCGCACCCACCAGGGCCAGCGACAGGACGAGCCATGGCCAGCGCGTCACGGAATGAGATTAGGTGGTGGGGCGGGAGGCCGTCAACCCGCAGTCGCAGCCGCCTTCCGCGTATGATTGGACTCCCGTGACGGAGATTTCCGCTCGCCCTGAGGCATCGTCAATCCGCCCGCCCGCGGCGTTGCGCGAGGTGGTCGGGCTCTTCCTCAAGCTCGGCTTCATCGGCTTCGGCGGCCCGGCCGCCCACGTCGCCCTGATGCGCGACGAGGTGGTCAGGCGGCGGAAGTGGGTGAGCGAGGAGGGCTTCCTCGACCTCCTGGGGATGACGAACCTGATCCCCGGCCCGAACTCGACCGAGATGGCGATCCACCTGGGTTACGTTCGCGCCGGCTGGCCGGGGCTCGTCGCTGCCGGGGCGTGCTTCATCGCGCCGGCGATGCTGATCGTCCTCGCCCTCGCGTGGGCCTACGTGCGGTACGGCGCCCAGCCGCAGGTGGCCTGGCTCCTCTACGGGATCAAGCCGGTCATCATCGCGATCGTCGTCCAGGCGACCTGGGCGCTGCTCCGCGCCGCCGTGAAGAGCAGTCTCCTGGCCGTTGTGGGCGCCGCCGTGCTGGGGCTCTCCCTCATCGGGGCGAACGAGATCGCGCTCCTCTTCGGCGGCGGGCTCGCGATGATGCTCGCCGGGAGCGTGCGGCGGGGATGGGCCGGCGCTGCCGGCGCTCCGCTTCTCATGCTCCTCGGCGGCCCGGGGCCGGCGTGGGCCCTGGCCGCCGGGGGCGCGGCGTCGGCCAGCCTCGGGACGCTCTTCCTCACGTTCCTCAAGATCGGCGCCGTCCTCTATGGTAGCGGCTACGTCCTCCTGGCGTTCGTCCGCAACGACTTCGTCCACCGCCTTGGCTGGCTCACCGACCGTCAGCTCCTCGACGCCATCGCGATCGGTCAGTTCACCCCGGGACCGGTCCTGACGACCGCGACCTTCATCGGGTACGTCATCGGGAGCTGGCCCGGCGCCGTCCTGGCCACCGTCGGCATCTTCCTGCCGTCGTTCGTGTTCGTCGCCGCGAGTCATCCGCTGATTCCGAAGATCCGTGCGTCCCGATTGACAGCCGGGTTCCTCGACGGCGTGAACGTCGCGGCGCTCGGGCTCATGGCGGCGGTGACGTGGGAGCTGGCCCGCGCGGCGATCGTCGACGGGCTCACCGCTGTCCTGGCGCTCCTGGCGGCGGTGCTCCTGATCCGATTCCGGGCCAACTCCGTGTGGCTGATCCTGGGCGGCGGGGCGATGGGCATTGTGTACCGGCTTGCGGTCGGGTAGACGGTGGGCAATTCAGAACCGGTTGACAATCCAGGGTATCGTTGAGGTCGGCGCAGGTCCGGCCGTACACTCGGCCGCTGGGAGGTTTCCCATGGTGACATCACTGGTCGCGGTGGCGCTGCTCCTCATGGCCGTGTCCCCAGCGCTCGCTCAGCCGGCGGGAGCCCAGATCACGATCGCCCCACCGGCCGAGGCGACGACCATGGACCCGGGGCGCTCCACCCAGGTGCTCACCGTCAACTACTTCTACAACCTCTACGACACGCTCACCCGGTGGGACGCGGCGCTCCGCCTCCAGCCGGGGCTCGCGACCTCGTGGCGAAACATCAACGAGACGACGTGGGAGTTCACCCTGCGGCAAGGGGTCAGGTTCCACGACGGGTCGCCGCTCACCGCCGACGACGTGAGGGCAACGCTCGAACGCAACCTCGTCCCCGGCAAGACGGTCGTCCAGCCCGGCTTCGCGTCGAGCGAGTGCGTGCAGGCCGTCGGCTCGACGACGATCCGCATCGTCACCAGGAAGCCGGACCCGGTGCTGCCGGTCCGGATGGCCCAGATGGGCGCCCAGATCCTGCCGGCGCGGCTGACGACCGACGAGGGCGTGAAGGAGCTGGCGCGGCGGCCCGTCGGCTCGGGCGCGTACCGCTTCGTGGAGTGGGTGAAGGACGAGCGGCTCGTCATGGAGGCGAACCGCGACTGGTGGGGCTTCGAGGGGAAACCCCCGGCGATCGAGCGCGTGGTCTGGAAGCCCATCCCCGACGACTTCCCGCGCCTCGTCGCGCTGGACAAGGGCGAGGCGGACATCATCACCAACGTGCCGCCCGACAAGCTCTCGGCGATCGAGGCCGGTCGCGCGACGCGCGTGGTGACGGCCCCAGCGACGCGGACCGTGGCGTTCTGGATCAACGCGACGCAGCCGCCCCTCTCGGACAAGCGGGTACGCCAGGCCCTCCACTACGCGATGGACGTCAACTCCATCATCAAGAACCTCTACGCGGGGCAGGGAAAGCCCTTCAGCGGCGGTCTCGCCGACACCGACTTCGGCCACAACCCGGCCCTCAAGCCGTACCCCTACGACCCCGCGCGGGCCCGGCAACTCCTGGCCGAGGCGGGGTTCGCGGGCGGCATCGACGTGACGATCTTCGCGGGCAGCGGCACCATGGTCAACGACAAGGCGCTCGTCGAGACCATCGCGGACATGTGGTCCAAGCTCGGGATCCGCACGAAGGTGCAGATGATGGAAATGGGCGCTCGCGCGCGGATGAACAACGAGCGGACGACGCCGCCCAACGGCCTGCTCCTGATCAATCCTCAATCCACGCTGCTCGACGCCGACGGGAGCCTCTGGCGCCTGTTCCATCCGAACGGGTTCGGCGGCAAGTTCTGGGTGGGGAGCCAGCCCGGCCAGCGCTTCCACGAGCTGATGGAGCAGGCCCGCTACACGCTCGACCAGAAGAAGCGGAAGGCGCTCTACACCGAGGCGACCCAGATCATCCACGAGGAGAAGCCGTGGCTCGAGCTGTTCCAGGAGGTCGTCGTCTACGGCACCAGCAAACGGCTCCAGTTCAAGCCGCGCCCGGACTACCGTCTGATCGTCGCCGAGATGACGCTCGCCCGGTGACCCGGGCGCCCGGCGGGAAGGGGAGGGCGATGCAGGGGATCGGACGTCGTGAGGAGATCCGGGTGGAGGGAATGCCCGAGCCGATCAGCCACTTCACCCACGTGGTGCGGGCGGGGGGTCTGGTCTTCGTCTCCGGGTGCGTCGCAAGCGACGCGCAGGGGCGGACGGTCGGTGGCAACGACGTCGTCGCCCAGGCGCGCCAGGTCCACGAGAATCTGAAACGGTGTCTGGCCGCAGCGGGGGCGAGCTTCGCCGACGTCTGCAAGGTTACCGTGTTCTTGAAGAACGTCGCCGACCGCGAGAAGGTGAACACCGTCCGCAAGGAGTACTTCGGCCCGAGCCGGCCCGCGAGCACTCTGGTGGAGATCTCACGGCTCGTGCGCGACGATCTCCTCATCGAGATCGAAGCGGTCGCGGTCCTCCCGGAAGTGAGCGAAGGAGGGAACCATCGTGCGCCACGTGCGTAGCGCCCTGAGCGTCAGCGTCCTCTGCGGGATCGCCGGCGCCGCCTGGGCGGGCGGCTCCCACTACGGCGTGACGCCCGGGAACCGGCCGAGCGTCGAGGGGCGGATCTCGGAGTGGGCCGTGCCGACGCCGCAGTTCGCGCGGGATCCCGCGCCCGGGCCCGACGGCAACATCTACATCACCGTGATGTTCGCCGACAAGATCGCGCGATTCGACACCCGCGCCAGGACCTTCAAGGAGTGGGATCTCCCGTCGGGCGCCAAGCCCCACGGCCTCCTGGTCGACCGTGACGGGTCCGTCTGGTACACAGGCAGCGGTAACGGGACGATCGGCCGCCTCGACCCGTCCACCGGCAAGGTGACGGAGTACCGCGCGCCCTCGGGCGGCGACCCGCACACGCTCGTCACCGACGGGAACGGCGTGATCTGGTTCACCGTGATGCGCGGCAACCGGATCGGCCGGCTCGACACGCGCACCGGGTCGATGACCGAGTTCAAGACCGCAGGCAATCCCTACGGGCTGACGCTCGATCGGGCGGGGAACGTCTGGTTCTGCCAGATCAGCCGGGGGCGTCTCGGCCGGCTCGATCCCAGGACGGGTCAGGTCACGGAGCTTCCCCTGGCGCCCGACTCCCAGCCGCGCCGGATCGCCGCGAGCTCCGACGGCTCCCTCTGGGTGACCCTCCACGGCAAGGGCGCGCTCCTCCGCGTGGACCCCGTCGCCGCGAAGGTCGCGAAGGAGTATGCGCTCCCGGCGGGGCCGCGGGGTGGGCCCTACGCGGTGAACGTCGACGGCGCGGGCATCGTCTGGGCCAACGAGATCGCGACCGACACGGTCGTCCGGCTCGACCCGAGGACCGAGGAGGTTCGGGTGTTCCAGCTCCCGTCCAAGGGCGTGGGAATCAGGAAGATGGCGGTGGACGCCGATGGGCGTCTCTGGTACATGGGGAGTCACAACGGGAGGCTCGGGGTCATCGAGTAGCACCTCGACCATTCGTTCTGTGGGGTCGGTGTACGCGCACGGAGAGGGTCATGGCGCAGCGAGTGAAGGTGGCGGCGGTCGGTGACGTGCCGGCGGGAGAGGGGCGGGTCGTCACGGCGGGGGGCAAGACGCTCGCCGTCTTCAACGTCGACGGGACCTTCTACGTCATCGACAATACCTGTGGCCATCGGGGCGGCCCCCTCGGGGAGGGCGAGCTGGAGGGGAGCGTCGTCACGTGCCCATGGCACGCCTGGCGCTGGAACGTGACGACGGGCGCCAACGCCAACAACCCGGCCCTCAAGGTCGAATGCTTCCCGGTGACCGTCGAGAGCGGAGCCGTCTTCGTCGAGGTCGGTTGAGCCTCGGGGAACCTCGGCGCCCAGCCGGGCGTTCCTACGCCCATAAGTCACTGTCTCCCGCTTCACAACGACGTCCAACGGAAGGGAGGTGAGACTTTATGCATCGATTCATCCTCGCGTCCGCCGTCATTTCGCTGTCGACCGTGCTCCTCGCCGGGCCGGCGCTGGCCTTCCAGTGCCCGAAGCTCGTGGCCCAGATCAACAACGAGGCCGGCAATCGGCTCGACGCCGCGGCCAACGCGGCCAAGGACAAGGCTGCGCAGGCGGGCAAGCTCCACTCCGAAGGTAAGCATGCCGACTCGGTGAAGGCAGCCCAGGAAGGCCTGGCCATGCTGCAGAAGTAGCCACGACTGCCTAATACACTCGCGTCCGGGGCCGCTCCTCGTCGAGCGGTCCCGGCCGCCTCGACACTGCCGCGCCCGTGCTAGCATGAGCAGCGTGGAGCAGACGGTGTTCTCGGTGCCGCCACTCATGGCGGGTCTGGCGGTGCTGGTCGCGGGGTTCGGTCTCTACTACGGGTTCCGGACCTATCAGCGCTGCCCCCACTGTGGCCGCATCGTGCGCCGCGTCTTCCAGGGATGGCTGCGCTGCAAGGGGTGCGGCCGCCAGTACCGCCGCGGTCTTCGCGTCCGATGACATCGCTTCTCACGCTCACGTTGCCGTCGCGCCGGGCGTTGCTCGTCGGGGCAGCAATCGTCCTGGCGCTCGGTCTCCTGGGTACCGCCGGCTGGTTCTGGTACGCCTCCGAGCAGCAGCGCGCCATGGCCGCGTACGCGGACGCGATGACGCAGGTTCAGGCGGCCACCAAGCGGCAAGGCTCCCCCGAGGCCCGGGCCGCGGCGATCCGCCGGCTCGAGATCGTCATCGAGCGGTACCCGTCCGCTCCCGTGGCGGCGCAGGTCGCCTACGAGCTCGGCAATCTCCGCTACGCCGCCCGCGAGTACACCCAGGCGCGCGGCGCCTACGAGATCGCGATCGCCAAGGGCGCCACGCCGACCGTGCGCGCCCTCGCCCGCGCCGGCGTCGCCTACGCGTGGGAGGCGGAGCGGAACTTCCCGAAGGCGGTCGACGCCTTCCAGGCGGCGCTCGCCGGGCGCGCGCCGACGGACTTCCTCTACGAGGAGCTGCTGCTTGGCCTCGCGCGCACGCAGGAGCTGGCCGGCCGGAAGGCCGACGCGGTGGCGACCTATCGTCGGATCCTGAAGGAAGGGCACCTGAGCCGCCGGGCCGACGAGGTTCGCTTCCGGCTCGCGAGCCTCGGAGTCTCCGCGGACTAGGTCCCGTGGGTCCTTCTGGCTTCAACTTCCGATAAGCGGGATTATGTCAAGTTGACTACCGGCGTCGACTGCTCATAGCATCAGTTCAAATGAAGGATCGCTTCCGGTCCCCGGGCCTCCTCGCCGCTCTCCTCCTCGCCAGCGCCCTCGCCCTCACGGCGGCGAGGCCGCAGGACGCCCAGGCGCAGTCTTATTCCGTGACACAGCTGCCGGGGTACACGCATGGCGTCTATTGGGAGTCGTTGAACGTCTACGGCCAGGTGGTCGGAACCGCTGAGGGAGGCGCTGTCCTCTGGCAGAGCGGATTCCTTACGCGCCTCGGCTCGCCGGGTGGACAGGGATGGTCCTGGGGCTATGACATCAGCGACTGGGGCCAGGTCGTCGGGTACGCGGCCATGGTGCTCGGCCAAGAGCACGCGTACCTGTGGCAGAACGGCGGGGCGATCGACCTCGGGACCCTCGGCGGTTCCTTTAGCTACGCGTTTGGGATCAACAACCTGGACTCGCTGATCGCCGGGTACTCGGAGACCGGCGAGGGCGTCATTCACGCCTTCCTCTGGCAGTACGGCGTGATGACGGATCTGGGCACCCTCGGCGGCAACTTTAGCTACGCCTACGCTGTCAACGACGTCGGTCAGGTCGTCGGTCAGGCGGAGACGGCGAGTGGAGAACTTCACGTCGTCGTCTGGCAGAACGGCATCGTCATCGCGGACCTCGGCCCGGGTTTAGCACTCCACATCAACAACGCCGGCCAGGTGATCGTCCGCACCCAGGACGGCAGAGGCGTCCTCTGGCAGAATGGCGTGTCGACCGACTTGGGCTACACGACTCCATTGGCAATCAACAACCTCGGCCAGATCGTCGGATTGTCCGGGTCCCGCGGCTTTATCTGGCAGAACGGCGTGATGACAGACCTCGGGCCCGTCGTCCCAATTGACATCAACGACGTCGGCCAGATCCTGACTAACTACTTGCTTCTCACCCCGAGCGTGTGCGATGCGACGCTTCGGCTGGAGCGGGGGCGCGTGCGGCGGGGACGCACGCTCCCCTTCACCGTGACGCTCACCCACCACAGCCACGAGACGGTGAGCGCAAACTTGACTCTCCAGGTCGTGGATCGAAACGGGACGATCGTCCTCGAGCGCGACCTTGCGACCGCCACCTTCCACCACGGCGACGGGATCACGCGCAAGGACTCGCTCGCCATCCCCGCAGGACTGGCGCCCGGCACCTACATGGTCAGGTTGGTCGTCACGGGGATGAAGGCGACGGGCGCGGATCAGCAGGCCTTCGTCGTCACACGGTAACGGTCTCCGCCTCCGCTCCCTGAACCCTCGCCCCTGGTGGCGCTTGGATCAGCCGGGGATCTGGGCTTCCTCGGGGAGCTCCCCCCATCTGGGCTTCCACGGGGGTACGGCGAGGCCGAACTTCTGGCACAGTCCTCCGACTTCAGCGGCGAACGCCTGGCGGACCTCGTCGTTGTCACGGAGCTTGAGGCGAAGGCGCCTATATAGCTGATTTTTCGCCGATCCAGGCCTCCCGAAGATGTTCATGGTCCGGATATACCATTTGGCGAACGTCGCCTGGGCCTCTTCCCGGGTTGCCCCGTCCGAGGCGAGCTTCTGGACCCAGTACTCGCCATGGCGGATGTGGAACTTCTCTTCCTTGAAGATCCCCTCGATCGCCCTGACCCAGGGGCCGTAGGAGCACTGGCGGACATCTTCGAGCTGGTGGCCGGCCCCCCGGTCCATGCAGAAGTTGAAGAAGATGAAGTCCGCCCAGGTGTCGATCGGGTAGTAGAAGATGTTGACTCGCTTGTCCGACGTGATCCGGGCCGTGCCGATGTCCGCGTCCGGCGCGATCCGCATGGTAAAGATCTCGTCGTGGGCCCGGACATGGGCGTCGACGTCGAAGCCGAGGTCCCCGAGGAGGCCGTACATGACGGCCGCGTGCCGCAGCTCGTCCTTGACGATCTGGGCGACGACGTGCTTTTCCTCCACGGTCGGCGCCTTCGCGATCCACGGCACGTACCCGTAGCCCCCGGCCAGCTCCGAGTCGGCCTGCATGGTCATGAGGTGGACCAGGTTCGCTCGGTACTCGTCCGTCATCTCGTCCGGCGACTCGAGGGGGACGCCGCTCTCGAGCTTCTTCGTCATCTCCTCGCCTCGATTCATGCGCCTGGCCTCCTCCCCACACCTCTCGGGCCCCTTCGGTCACCGCCGCTCGACGACGCGGACCGCCTTGCCTTCCGACCTGGGGATCGTCCGCGGCGCCACGATGCTCGTCTCGACGGTCAGGCCGAGCGCCGCCCGGAGTCGCCCGGCGACCTCGGTCCGGAGCGCCACGAGCGCCGGATGGTCGGCGGCGAAGCCCCCGCACCGCTCGACCAGCGCCGGCGCGGGCTCGACCTGGACTTCGAGCCGCGCCAGCGTCCCCGTCCGATCGACCACCAGCTGGTAGTGTGGCACGAGATCCTCCAGCGTGAGCAGCGTCCGCTCGACCTCCGACGGGTACAGGTTCACGCCTCGGATGATGAGCATGTCGTCGGCCCGGCCCTTGACGCGCGCCATCCGCGCCGAGGTCCGCCCGCACCGGCAGGGGGCGAGGTCGAGCGCGGTGACGTCGCCGGTACGGTAGCGGAGCATCGGCAGGGCCCGCTTCGTGAGGGTCGTCAGCACCAGCTCCCCTTCGCGTCCGTCCGGCAGCGCCTCGCCGGACGCCGGATCGATGACCTCCGGCAGGAAGTGGTCGTCGGCGATGTGGAGGCCCTCCCGCGCCTCGCATTCCGCGGCGACGCCCGGGCCGATGATCTCCGAGAGACCGTAGATGTCGAAGGCCGGGCACCCGAACGCGCGCTCGAGCGCCGCGCGCATGCCCTCCGTCCAGGGCTCGGCGCCGAACATCCCGTACCGGAGACCGAGGGCGTCGGGCTTCCCCCCCTGCTCTCTGAGGCTCTCGGCGATGTGGAGCGCGAAGGATGGCGTCCCCGCGATCCCGGCCGGCCGGAAGTCCTGGAGGAGCAGATGATGGCGCGCGGTGTTGCCGGAGGAGGCCGGGACCACGGTCATGCCGATGCGCTCGGCGCCGTCGTGGAACCCGAGGCCCCCGGTGAAGAGGCCGTAGCCGAACGCGATGTGCAGGAGGTCGCCCGGGCGCGCGCCGGCGGCCACCATCGCCCGCGCCATCACCTCTCGCCACACGTCGAGGTCCGCGGCGGTGTAGCCGACGACGGTCGGCTTCCCTCTGGTGCCCGAGGAGGCGTGGATCCGGGCGAGCTCCGAGAGGGGCACGGCGAAGAGCCCGAAAGGGTACTGGTCGCGCAGGTCCGGCTTCGTCGTGAACGGCAGGCGACGGAGGTCCTCGCGCCGAGAGACCGCGGTTCCCGCCAGGCGCTCGCGGTAGAACGGGACCCGGTCCGTCGCCCACTCGACCGCGGCCTGGAGCCGCCGGAGCTGGAGCGACTCGCGCTCGGCGCGCGGCGCGGTCTCCGCGTCGCGGTTCCAGATCATCGCGCCATGCCCCGGATCGGCGGGGGCTCGGGAAACTGCTGGTCGACGACGACGTGGTGACGGAAGCCGACGGCCTCGCGCTGGATCGTGAGGTGCAACCGGGCCTCGCGCGCCCGGTGCCGGGCACGCTCGTAGTCGGCGACGAGGCGCGCGCGTCCCGCCTGATCGGTGGCGGCCTCGACCCGGGACCGGAGCGCCTCGACCTCGCGGAGCGCCGCCTCGAGACGCTCGCCGGCGCGGCCGAGCGCGGCGGCCTTTTCCTCGGCGATCGCGCGATCGAGGCGGCGCAGGCCCTCGCCCGAGCGGCTCAGCGCAGGCGTCCACGCGCGCGCGCCGTCGCCTCCGCGTAAACGGCGAGCGTGCGGTCGATCTGGAGGCGCACGTCGAAGAGGGACTCCGCCACCTCGCGGGCGCGCCGGACCATCCGGCTCCGCCGCTCCCCGTCGAGGAGGAGACCGATGACCCCCTCGGCGAGCGCGGCGGCATCGTTCTTGGTGAGGACGCCGGTCTCGCCGTCCTTCACGACCTCGTCGCACCCGGGCGCGCTCACCGCCACGGCCGGGAGACCGCTCGCGGCGGCCTCGGCGAGAACCAGCCCCTGCGTCTCGGTCTCCGACGCGAAGAGGAAGAGGTCGGCCGCCTGGTAGCAGACCGCGAGCGCCTCGTGCTCCCGCGGCCCGAGGAAGTCGACGCGGTCGGCCAGGGCGAGGGCGACGGCGAGCTGGCGCAGGCGGCTCGCTTCCGTGCCGTCACCGACGAGCACCAGGCGCGCGCGCCGGAGTGTGCCGGCCACCCGCTCGAAGGCGAAGAGGAGCCGGTCGATGCTCTTCTCGCGGTCCAGGCGCCCGACGTAGAGGACGACCGGGTCGCGGGGCGGCAGGCCGAGGGTCCGCCGCGCCGCCGCCTGGTCGCCGGGGCGGAAGCGGGCCAGATCGACGCCCGTGGGGATGACCGCGATCGGCGCCCCGACGCCCCGGGCCTCGAGCTCCTCGCGCAGGACCGCGGACGGGGCGATGACCGCGTCGGCGCGCGAGGCGAACCGGGTGCTGAGCCGCACCGCGAAGGCCTCGACGAGGCTCTGCTTGAGCGGCACGTAGTGGGCGTACTTCTCGTACCGGGTATGGTACGTGAACACGAGCGGGCGGCCCTGGCGGTGCGCGAGGCGCCGGGCCACGGGCCCGAGGAGAAACGGATGGTGCGCGTGGAAGACGTCGAAGTCGAGGGTCCGCACGAGGCGCGTGATGCGGCGCGAGTACGGGATCGCCAGCGCGAAGGTCGGATAGGTCGCCGCGGGGATCGACGGGTACCGGACGACGCGGGGCGACCGGTCGCGCGAGTCGCCGAAGGTCGGTGCCAGGACCCAGACCTCGTGGCCGCGCGCCTCGAGGCCGCGGCGGAGCGTCTCGACCGAGATGGTGACGCCGCCGCAGAACGGCAGGTAGTTGTTGGTGAAGAGCGCGACGCGCACCGCTCTTGCCCGCTACGCCTTCCCGAAGTCCTCCGGCTTGATGTTCTCCAGCCACTCGCGGAGCCGCTCCGGATCGTCGGTCTTCAGCGTCGGCTCGCCCTCCTTCTTGACCTCGAGGCTCTGCGCCTTGCGGACGACCTCCTCGTCCACGTAGATCGGCGCGGCGACCCGCAGCGCCAGCGCGATCGCGTCGGACGGCCGCGAGTCGACGGTGTACTCGGTCTCGCCGATCTGGAGGTGGAGGACCGCGAAAAAGGTGTTCTCCTTGAGGTCGGTGACGACCACCTTCAGCACGCGGGCGTCGATGGCCTCGAGGATGTTCTTGATCAGGTCATGGGTCATCGGCCGCGGCGTCGCGATCTTCTCCAGCTCGAGGGCGATGGCGTTGGCCTCGAAGATCCCCACCCAGATGGGCAGGGACCGCTTGTCTTCCTCGTCGCGGAGGATGATGATCGGCAGATTCGACAGGGGATCGAGCGCCAGGCCGCGAACCTTCATTTCGACAAACATGCGGCGTCCTCCGGTTGCGAAGCGAGCGTCCCGCGCAGGCTGTGTGGCAAGGCCTCCGTGATCCGGACCCACCCGAGCTGCCCGATCGACACCCTCCCCTGCCCGTCGAAGTTCACGACACGGTTACAGCGCGTCCGCCCCGACAACTCCCCGCCGTTCTTCTTGGACGTCCCGTCGACCAGCACGTCCACCGTCCGGCCCTCGAGGCGCCGGCTGCGCGCGGCCGCGACCCGCGTCGTGACGTCGAGCAAGCGGGTGTTCCGTCGCGCCTTGACCTCGGCCGGAATCTGGTCCGCCATGTCGGCGGCCGGCGTCCCGGGCCGGGGCGAGAACCGGAACGCGAAGACGTTGTCGTACCCGACGCGCTCGACCATCGCGAGGGTCGCCTCGAAGTCCGCTTCCGTCTCGCCCGGGAAGCCCACGATCAGGTCCGTCGAGAGCGCGACCGCGGGCACGGCGTCCCGGAGCTCGGCGACGAGGTCGAGGTAGCGCTCCCGCGTGTAGCCCCGGTTCATCCGCGCGAGCACGTCGTTCGACCCGGACTGGAGCGGCAGGTGCAGGTACTCGACGACCTTCGGGATGTCGCGGATCGCGCGGATAAGCCGCCGCGTGAGGTTGTAGGGGTTGGAGGTCGTGAAGCGGATCCGCTCGAGCCCGTCGATCTCGTCGATCTGCTCGAGCAAGGCCGGGAGGTCCGTCGGCGGGGTGAGATCGCGCCCGTAGGCGTTGACCGTCTGGCCGAGCAGCGTCACCTCCCGGCAGCCCTCAGCGACGAGCCCACGAACCTCGGCGAGGATCGCGCCCGGCGGGTGGCTGCGCTCGCGGCCGCGCGTGCGCGGCACGACGCAGAAGGTGCAGTGCTTCTCGCACCCCTCCATGACCGTGACGAACGCCTTGAGGCGCGGCTCCGACCGCGGCCTAGCGGCGATCTTGACGAGGGGACCCTCGCCCGTCTCGACCACGGCTCGTCCGTCGGCCCGCACGCGGTCCAGCAGCTCCCCCACCCGGGCGATCGCCGGCGAGCCAAAGACGAGATCGACGACCGGCGCGCGCTTGACGATGGCGGCCTGCTGGAGCTGCGCCATGCACCCCATGACGCCGACGATCAAGCGCGGGTTCCTGGCCTTGAGCCCGCGGAGCTGGCCGAGCTTCGAGAACACCTTCTCCTCGGCCTTCTCGCGAATGGCGCACGTGTTGAGGAGGATGACGTCCGCGTCGGACTCGTGCTCGGTCAGCTCGTACCGCTGCGCCTGGAGCAGGCCGGCGACCCGCTCCGAGTCGTACTCGTTCATCTGGCAGCCGTACGTGATCAGGTGTAGCTTCGTCATGCGTGGCGCAAACGATGAAGGCTCAATGCTGATTCGACCGTAGCATCGGGCCCTGATGAAGTCAAACGAGAGCCCCGGACCGGGGCGCGCCCCCGGCCCCGTGGAGCGGCGGATCGGTCGCTCGCTCGGCGCGGGTCCTAGCGCTTCGCGGTGGCCGGCTTTCGCGCGGTGCCTCCGGGGCCGGGGCGGCTCCCGTTGCCGTTCCCGCCGAAGGTGAGCGCCGGCTTCACCTCGAACTGGCGCTCCAGCCGGGCACGGCGCTCCTTCCAGCCCTCCTGGTACTCCAGCTCGTCCTCGTGGAGCGTCGCCGGCTGCCTGATCCCGTGGGCCAGGCGGAACTGGATCGCCAGCTCGGAGGCCCGCCGCCGGACCTCGTCCCACGGCGTGCCGAGCGCGAACTGGTCGGAGATGGCGCCGATCCGCCCCGTGTGGATGTTGCACGAGAGCGTGATCGCGGACAGGATGGGCCCGGACCAGAAGGACGTCTGCGAGTTGATGGGCATCGGGAGGATGTGCAGGTTGTGGCTCCCGCGGCAGTCCCCCGCGACCATCGGGCAGGCGGCCCAGGGTGAGGTGATCTCGCCCGGTGCCGGCCAGTCTCCCTGGGCGAAGGCCAGGAGCACGGGATCGTCCTTGCCGCCGTAGGTGAAGCCCTTCTTGGTCTTGATGTTGTGGAGCCGCTCGGCCGAACACACGTAGCCCAGCTGCTCGGCCTCCCCCTTCTCGCCGCGGCTCCAGATGCGCGCGATGACGAACCGCGACGAGCGGCACAGCCCCTCGATGTCGAACAGGTCCTCGGGCGCGCGGAGTCTGATGACCTTCTCCTGGAGCCCCTTGGCCAACTCCTCCATCTTGCCGTCGAGCGCCTTCTGGTCCCGCGGATGCGCCCCGGCCTCGATCGCCTGCGCCTTCGTGTCGAGGTCGACGATGTCCACGATGTAGCCTCGCTTCATCTTCGACGCCGCGATCACGAGACCGGTGTTGAAGCGCGGGAGCAGGTAGGCGCCGGTCGCGTAATAGTTGAACGCCATCGGCTCGGTCTTGTCCGCGAACGACACGAGCACCGTCTGCGACGCGTTCTCCTTGCGCACCGGCAGGGGGAGCGCCACGGTCGCCGGCCCCGCGCCGCGCAGGTTGCCGGTGAAGGCGTCGGCGACCAGGTCCTGGCCGGGGCCGTAGAGGCCCAGCTCGGCCGCCTTGCGCGCCCCTTCCTGGAGAGCGTCCCACATCAGCTCGTCGACGACGCTCATGTCGACCGACTCCGCCATGATGCCGGTCACGCCGATGTCGTCCCCGGTGTGGGTCACGATCAGCGAGGTGAAGATCGGCTCGCCGCGGAACACGTTGTTGTCGAGCACGAACTTCGCGACGATCGACTTCACTTCTTCGGCCGCGACCACGTGCCCGCCGACGCCGCCGACGTCCGCCTTGGTGGCCTTGATGTACCGCTGGACCAGCGCCGGGTTCTTCGCGAAGACGTGAGACCGGTAGGAGAAGATGTTGGGGGTGTTCGTGACGGCGATCTTCTCCGACAGCGTCTGCGGGAGACCGGCAAGCTCGTCCTTCGACTGGTGATACTCCTTGGGGGAGACGGGAGGCTGTCCGTCGGCCGGGCCGTAGCGCTTGCCGCCCATGTCGCGATCTCCTCTGGCGCGTGCGGGGTTTCACACAAAAAACGGTGACGCCAGCGAGCATACGGGGGTAGACTCCGGAACGTCAAGCAAGATCTTCAGGCTGATGAAATTAATTTCTCATCGCCCGACCGAGCTCCGTCAGATGGTCCAGTGCCTGGAGCTGTACTACCGCCAGGGCCGGAGCCAGAAGGACATTGCCTCCACCCTGGGCGTCTCGGCGGCGACGGTCTCTCGCCTGCTCAAGCGCGCGTTCGACGAGGGGCTGGTCCGCGTCGAGCTGGACCTCCCGCGAACCGAGGACCTCGAGACCGCGCTGATCCAGCGCTTCGGGCTCCGGGACGCGGTCGTGGTGACGGCGGGGGGCCGCGGGGACATCAAGGAGGAGCTGGGCCGGGCCGCGGCCGCTCACTTCGAGCGCGTGGCTCGCGACTCGATGCGGGTGGGCGTCTCCTGCGGCTTCACGCTCTACCAGACGATCCGCGCCCTCCGGGAGCGCCGCTTTCGGGATCTGGCGCTCTACCCCCTCTCCGGCGAGAGCACGCTCAAGCTCGTCGACCTCTCCCCGAACACGCTCGTCGGGATGATGGCCGCGAAGTACCGCCCCCACGTGACAGCGTACGCGTTACCCGTCCAGCACCTCCTCTCGCTCGGGCGGATCGAGCGCGAGCGCCGCCGGCTCCTGCGCGATCCGGAGATCCGGAAGATCTACGCGTCCGCCCAGTCGGTCGACATCGCGCTGGTCGGGATCGGGCTCATCGGCGAGCAGACCCCCGGCTTCTGCTCGCTCGCCGAGTCCTACGGCGTGAGCGTCAAGCGGCTCCGGCAGCTCGGCGTGGTCGGCGAGATCAACTACCAGCCGTTCGACACGGAGGGGCGGATCGTCGATCGCCCGGAGCTGCGGGCCCTCATGCGGCGGATCCTCTCCGTCCAGGGCGAGCGGCTGCGCGAGCTGTCCCGCCGCGAGGACCGGCGTGTCATCGCCGTAGCGGGCGCGCGGCCGAAGATCGACGCGGTCCGCGCCGCGCTCCGCGGGCGCTTCTTCAACGTGCTCGTGACGGACGCGGACGTCGCGACGGTCCTGGTGCGCGGGTAGGACTCAGGCGCTCCCCTGCGGCACGGCGCCCTCCTCCCACACGCCGATCCGCCGGAACTTCTCGTACCGCTCGCCTACCAGCTCCTCCGCCGACCTCGGCCGTAGCTCGGCCAGGTGATCCCGCAGCGCCGCGCGCAACCGGGCGGCCGTCCCTTCCCAGTCCCGGTGGGCGCCGCCCGCGGGCTCCGGCACGATCGCGTCGATCACCCCGAGTCGGAGCAGGTCGGGCGCCGTGATCCGCATCAGCTCCGCCGCCTCGGGTGCCTTCGCCGCGTCGCCCCAGAGGATCGCCGCGCAGCCTTCGGGCGAGATCACCGAGTAAATGGCGTACTCCAGCATGAGGACACGGTTGCCCATGCCGATGGCGAGCGCGCCGCCGCTCCCTCCCTCGCCCGTCACGACCGCGACGATCGGCGTGCGGAGCGCGGCCATCTCGCGGAGGTTCCGGGCGATCGCCTCCGCCTGCCCCCGCTCCTCTGCGCCGATCCCGGGATAGGCGCCGGGCGTGTCGATGAACGTGATCACGGGCTTGGCGAACTTCTCGGCGAGCTGCATCAGCCGGAGCGCTTTCCGGTACCCCTCCGGGTGGGGCATGCCGAAGTTCCGCGCGATCTTCTCGCGTGTGTCCCGTCCCTTCTGGTGACCGACGACCACGACGCTCGTGCCCTCGAATCGGGCGAGTCCGCCCACGACGGCGCGGTCGTCGCCGTAGAGCCGGTCGCCATGAAGCTCCACGAAGTCGTCGAACAGGAGGCGGCACAGATCGAGCGCGTGCGGCCGCTTGGGATGCCGGGCGAGCTGCGTGCGCTGCCACGCCGTCAGGCTCGCGTAGATCTTGGCCCTGAGACGCTCCAGTCGGTCCTCGAGGCGCGCGATTTCGTCGCGCACCTGGTGCTGATCCTCCTGCGCCTGGAGCGCGGCGATGCGGTTCTCCAGCTCCAGCAGCGGCGCCTCGAAATCAAGCACGTTCAGCGCCCTCCACCACGACGCCGCCCCGCCCGAGCAAGGCCTCCAGCCTCGTCGTCAGCCCAGGACCCGCGTCGACCGCCAGTCCCCGGCAGCGCACGACGACTTCCTGCGATGGCAGGAGGACGTGGACGAAGACCGGCACGGGACCGGGATGCTCGGCGCAGATCTGCTTCGCGGTGGCGACGACCTCGGCGTGCTCCGGGCCCCCGCCGACGCGAAGCCGGCAAGCGCTGGGGACCCCCCCACGGGCGCTCTCGATCCCCCCGTTCGCGGCGAGCGCCTGCTCCAGGGGGCGCACGTCCTCGGCCAGCACCACGCGCCCCTTGTCCCCGTCGTCGATCCGGCCGCGGACCAGCAGAGGGTCGTGGGAGCGCAGATACGGGGCCGCCGCCTTGAATGGTTCGGGGAAGACCGTCACGTCGACCGTGCCGTCCATGTCCTCGAGCGTCACGAAGGCCATGCGGTTGCCGCTCTTGGTCGGGATCTCCTTCACGAGGGCCACCTGGCCGATCAGCAGCACGCGCGAGCCCGCGCTCCGCGTCGCGACCTCGGCGGTCGAGGTGATCCCCATCGACTCGACGACGGCGCGGAACCTCGCGAGCGGATGGCCGGAGATGTAAAAGCCGAGCACCTCCTTCTCGTACGCGAGCCGCTGGTCCGTCTCCCACTCCGGCACGATCTGGGTCTCGGCGACCCGCGTCGGGGCCGGCGGCGCGGACAGGAGGTCGAAGAACGACGCCTGTCCCTCGGCCTTCTCCCGTTGCTGCCGCTGCCCGCTCTCGAGGGCGGCGTCGCCCGTCGCGAGGAGATGCGCCCGCGGCACGCCCAGCGAATCGAAGGCGCCGGCCTTGATGAGGCTCTCGATCACCCGCCGGTTGACGAGCCGGAGGTCGACCCGGGCACAGAAGTCCTCCAGGCTCTTGAACGGGCCGTCCGCCGCGCGGGTCCGGAGGATCGACTCCATCGCCGCCTCGCCGACGTTCTTGATCGCCGCCAGGCCGAAGCGGACCACGTCCCCGGCGACGCTGAACCGGACGGCCGAGACGTTGACGTCCGGGGGATGGACCTGGATCCCCATGGCGCGGCACTCCTCGATGTACTTCACGATCTTGTCGGTGTCGCCCATCTCCGACGTGAGGAGCGCGGCCATGAACTGGATGGGATAGTTGACCTTGAGGTACGCCGTCTGGTAGGCGACCAGCGCGTACGCCGCGGCATGGGAGTTGTGGACGGCGATGCCGTTAGCGATGAAGCTCCGGGCGCCGGGGACCTCGAAGTCGTAGGTCGGCTCGACACCCTCGACGACGAACCTCCGGGGTCTTGACCAGCCGATCCCGGGGGCCACGAGCGCGTCGAGCGCCGGCGAGTCGAGCCGCGCGGCGAGGTACTCGAGCGTGTCCCGCCGGATCCCACGCTTGCCGCGGTCCTCGAAGAGGAGTCGGTACGCGAATCCCAGCGCGCGGCATCCCGCGCGGAGGCTCGGGAAGCGCTTGAGGATCGCCTCCCGCAGCGGGCCGAGGTAACAGGCCGGGGGGACCACCTCGACCGAGCCCCGCGCGAGGAGCCGCGCGGTGCCCGAGTACGAAGCCGCCAACCCGGCGAGCTCCGAGGGCTTCTCCCCGACCAGATGGGCGCCGACGAGCCGATGGAATCGCGCGATCGCGTCGCGACCCCCGAGCAGGTTCACCGTGTAGCCCACACGGTGTCCCCCGCGGTACGCGAAGCGCTTGCGGTGAATCGTCGACGGGATGCCGAGCTTCAGGAGGAGGCGCCGCACATCCCCGGCGAGTCCCTCCGACGAGGTCGCGTAGAAGATCGAGCGGGTCCTCGCATGGATGCAGCCGTCGCCCTGAAACAGCTTCGCCACGAGGATGGCCACGGCCCGCCGAGCCCATCGATCGACGAGTGGCGGCACTCGCTTGGCGAGCGCCGTCTTCCACTGGAGCCCGCAGCGGAGGAAGAGAAACTCGACGGCGTCGGATGGGACCTTCCGGTCGAGGCGAACGGGGCGAACCGACCCGGTCCACCCGCGGCGCCGACGCTCGACTCGTGGAACGGTGTTCCCGAACGCCGCCAGCGTGCGGCACATGTCGTCGATCTCGGCGGACGCGCTCGAGTAGAGGTAGAAGTGCCCCTCGTACCCGAGGGCGCCTTCCGAGAGCGCGTATCCGAGGAGCGCGGGGAGATGATCGGGCACCGCCTCGTCACCGCACGGCAGCTCGCGGGCCACCACAACGAAATCGTCCACCCTCAGATCTTCGGCGTTGACCCACCCGCGCTGGGTGAAGATCGGATGGTCCTGGGTGCAGCGCAGGGTCATCCCGTTGGCAAGCGTCAGGCGGCCGACCTGACGGATGCCGCTTGGCCGGACCTCGACCGCCCGGAACGCCCCGTCCTTCGTGAGGACGAGATCCCCCGACTTGATCTCGGTGATGGGTTTGCGAGAACCGTCGGCCATCTCGATCAGGGTATCGCCGGACAAACATTTGTTGAACCCGTAGCCTGCGAACTTCTCCATCAATTCCCAGACGCGCTCGGCCTTCCCGGCGCCGATCCCCCGCTCCCGGCAGCCCAGGACGAACTTCTCGCGCTGCTTCGCCATGAGGTCACGGTCCTTCTTGCCCATCGCGCGCCGGAGGGTATCGGCCTCGCCCATCGTGAAGCCGGCCATCTCCGAGGCGATCTGCATGATCTGCTCCTGGTAGACCATGATCCCGTACGTCTCCCGCGTGAACTTCTCCATCGCCGGGTGCTCGTACGTGATCCGGGTCCGGCCATGCTTCCGCGCGATGAACTCCGGGATCTATTCCATCGGCCCGGGCCGGTAGAGCGAGACGATCGCGATCAGGTCCTCGAGCCGCTCCGGACGGAGACCGCGGAGCGCGTCGCGCATCCCCCCGGACTCCAGCTGGAAGACGCCGAACGTCTTCGCCTCCCCGAGGAGCGCGTACGTCGTCGCGTCGTCCAGCGGCA
Source organism: Candidatus Rokuibacteriota bacterium (assembly GCA_016209635.1). GTDB lineage: Bacteria > Methylomirabilota > Methylomirabilia > Rokubacteriales > CSP1-6 > JACQWC01. Next base: position 47,949 of record JACQWC010000100.1, read on the forward strand.
GCGCGTCGAGCTCGATCTCGACCCCGCGCGACTCTCGGATGAGCGCGACCGTGTTCGCCAGCACGGTGAGGGTCCGGAGCCCGAGGAAGTCCATTTTCAGAAGCCCGAGCTTCTCGATGGGACCCATCGCGTACCCGGTGATCAGCTCCGGACGCTTCGGGTCCTTGTAGAGGGGGATGTGCTCGTCGAGCGGCTCGTCCGAGATGACCACCGCCGAGGCGTGGACGGAGGCATGCCGGGTGCACCCCTCCAGCGCCCGGGCGATCTCCCACAGCTCGCGGACGCTCGCCTGGCTCCGGACCATCTCGGCGAGCGGCGGGGACTTCTGGTACGCGTCGTCCAGCGTGATGTTCAGCGGGAAGCTCGGCACGAGCTTCGCGATGCGGTCCACGTCGGCGTAGGTCATCCCGAGCACGCGCCCGACGTCGCGGATCGCGGCTTTCGCGCCGAGCGTCCCGAACGTGATGATGTGCGCGACGCGGTCCCGCCCGTATCGGTCGGCGACGTAGCGGATCACCGCGTCGCGGCCGTCGTCGGCAAAGTCGATGTCCATGTCGGGCATGGACACCCGCTCGGGGTTCAGGAACCGCTCGAACAGGAGGCCGTACCGGATCGGGTCGATGTTGGTGATGCCGAGGGCGTAGGCGACGAGCGAGCCGGCGGAGGAGCCGCGCCCCGGCCCCACGGCGATCCCCTGGGCGCGCGCGTAGCGGATGAAGTCCCAGACGACGAGGAAGTAGCTGGCGAACCCCATCTTTTCGATGACGGCCAGCTCGTGGTTGAGCCGGGCCTCGATCGCGTCGCCGGGGTTCGACCCGTAGCGCTGGTGCAGTCCCTCCCGCGCCCGCTCCTGGAGGTAGGTGTCGAGCGTCTGGCCGTCCGGGACCACGTAGCGGGGGAGGTGGAAGGCGCCGAACTCGAGCGACAGGTTGCAGCGCTCGGCGATCGCGAGCGTGTTGCGGTGCGCTTCGGGCAGGTCGGCGAAGACACGCGCCATCTCGTCCGCCGACTTGAGGTAGAACTGGTCGGTCGAGAACCGCCAGTGGTTCGCGTCCGTCAGCGTCGCGCCGGTCTGGATGCACAGGAGCGCCTCGTGTGCCCGGGCGTGGCCGGCCTCCAGATAGTGCGAGTCGTTCGTCCCCACGACCGGCGCGCCGAGCGCGCGTGCGAGGCGGACCGTCTCCTCGGTGACCCTCGCCTGCTCGGCGAGTCCATGGGCTTGGACCTCCATGGCGTAGTGGTCCTTCCCGAACACCTCCTGGTACCAGCCCGCCGTCTGCCGCGCCTTGTCGCTCTCGCCCGCGCTGATCAGGCGCGAGACCTCGGAATTGAGGCAGCCGGACAGCACGAGGAGACCCTCCGCGTGCGTCGCGAGCAGCTCCTTGTCGACGCGGGGCTTGTAGTAGAAACCCTCGAGGTAGGCCTTCGACACGAGCTTGATGAGATTCCGGTAGCCCATGAGGCTCGCGACGAGCACGGTGAGGTGGTTGGCCCCCTCGTAGCCGCCGTCGTGCGATCCCCGCTCCCTGCGGCTCCCGGGCGCGATGTACAGCTCGCAGCCGATGATCGGCTTGATGCCGGCCTTCTGCGCCGCGAGGTAGAAGTCGATCGCCCCGAACAGGTTCCCGTGGTCGGTCAGCGCGATCGCCGGAAACCGGAGGTCCCGCGCCTTCTGGACGAGCTTCTCGAGCTGGGCGGCGCCGTCGAGGAGGCTGTACTCGGAATGGACGTGGAGGTGGACGAACTGGCTATGGTGCATCGCCCGTGAGGCGCCTCACTCCCACTCGATGGTGCTGGGGGGCTTCGAGGAGATGTCGAAAACGACCCGGTTGACGCCCTTGACCTCGTTGATGATGCGGTTACTGATGCGGCCGAGCAGATCGTACGGGAGTCTCGCCCAGTCAGCCGTCATCGCGTCCTGGCTCATGACGGCGCGGAGCGCGATGACGTGCGCGTACGTCCGGAAATCTCCCATGACACCCACCGTCCGGATGGGCAGGAGCACGGCGAAGGCCTGCCAGACCTCGCGCTCGAGCCCCGCGGTCCGCACCTCCTCCTGGACCACTGCGTCCGCGTCGCGCAGGAGCGCGAGCCGGTCCGGCGTGACCTCCCCGAGGACGCGGACCGCGAGGCCGGGGCCGGGGAAGGGCTGCCGCCAGACGATCTCCGGGGGCAAGCCGAGCAGCTCACCCTGCCGGCGGACCTCGTCCTTGAACAGCTCGCGCAGCGGCTCGAGGAGCCGGAACCGCATCTTCGACGGGAGACCGCCGACGTTGTGGTGCGTCTTGATCGTCGCCGAGGGCCCGCGGGAGGAGACCGACTCGATCACATCGGGGTAGAGGGTCCCCTGCGCGAGCCAGGCGATGTCGCCGAGCTTCGCCGCCTCGTCCTCGAAGACGGCGATGAACTCCGCGCCGATGCGCTTGCGCTTGAGCTCCGGGTCGGTGACGCCGCGCAGGACCTCGAGGAAGCGCCGCGAGGCGTCCACGTGCACGAGGTTGATCTTGAAGGCGTCGCGGAACGTGTGGACGACCGACTCGGTCTCGCCCTTCCGGAGGAGCCCGTTGTCGACGAACATGCACGTGAGCTGGTCGCCGACGGCGCGGTGGACGAGCACGGCGACGACCGACGAGTCCACCCCGCCCGAGAGCGCGCAGAGCACGCGTTCGTTGCCGACCGTGGCGCGGACCGACTCGACCGTCGCCTCGATGAACCCCGCCATCGACCACGTCCGCCGGGCACCGCAGATGTCGAGGAAGTTGTCGAGGATCTTCCGCCCCTGGGGCGTGTGGACCACCTCGGGATGGAACTGCACGGCGTAGAGCCGGCGCTCCTCGTGGGCCATCGCCGCCACCGGGCAGTTCGGCGTCGCGCCGAGCGTGCGGAATCCCTTGGGCGGCCGCAGCACCGTGTCGCCGTGGCTCATCCAGACGCTGACGCGGCGCCCCGCGTCGGGCACCACGCCCCGGAGTAACGGGCTCGACCCGAGGAGCTCGACCTCGGCCTTCCCGTACTCCCGTCGGTCCGCCGGGACGACGTGACCGCCCAGGAGGTACCCCATCGCCTGCATGCCGTAGCAGATCCCGAGCACCGGAACCCGCGCGTCGAAGAGCGCCTTCGGGGGGAGCGGCGCCCCGTCGTCGTAGACGCTCGACGGCCCCCCGGACAGGATGATGCCCCGATAGCCGGCCGCGAGGACGGCGTCGAGCGGCTGGGTGCAGGGCAAGATCTCCGAGTAGACGGACAGCTCCCGGATGCGGCGGGCGATGAGCTGCGTGTACTGGGCTCCGAAGTCAAGAACCGCGATCGTGTCGCCGTGGTTCACGGGCCCCTCGACGACGACGTCAGCGCGGGCGGCCGAGCTTTTGAGCCTGCTGGAAGACCTTCCCTTCCGTCTTGATCGCGGGTGAGATGATGAGCTCCGTCTGCTGGAGTTCGCGGATGTTCCGTGCGCCGACGGAGCCCATGCAGGTCCGGATCGCGCCCACCAGGTTGAGCGTGCCGTCCTCGGTGAACGCGGGCCCGAACAGGATCTGCTCAAGCGGGCCGGCGATGCCCACGCGGATCCGGGTCCCGCGGGGCAGGTTCTGGTGGGGCGTGGCCATGCCCCAGTGGTAACCGCGGCCCGGCGCTTCGGTGGCCCGCGCGAACGCCGAGCCGATCATGACGGCGTCGGCGCCCGACGCGAGCGCCTTGCACACGTCGCCACCGGTCGTCATGCCGCCGTCGGTGATGATGGGGACGTAGCGACCGCGCTGCTTGTAGTGGAAGTCGCGGGCCGCCGCCGCATCCGCCGTGGCCGTCACCTGGGGCACGCCGAGCCCGAGCACCTCCCGGCTCGTACAGGCCGCGCCGGGGCCGACACCGATCAGCAGCGCGTCCGCGCCGCAGTCCATCAGCTCGAGGCAGGCCTCGTAGGTCACGACGTTCCCGATGATGAGCGGGATCGCGAGCTGGCGCTTGAGCTTCCGGAAGTCGACCGGCGCGTACTCGGTGGCGATGTGGCGCGCGGTGGTCACGGTGGACTGCACGACGAAGATGTCGGCGCCCGCCTCCTGGGCGATCTGGGCGAACCGCTCGGCCCGCTGGGGGATCGAGGAGACCACGGCGGGGCCGCCGCCCTTCTTGATTTCCTGGATACGGTTGTGGATGAGGTCTTCCTTGATGGGCTCGCCGTAGATCGACTGGATGATCTTCGTCGCCTCGTCCTGGCTGGCCGAGACGATCCGCTCGAGGACCTCGTCCGGGTTGGGGTACCGCGCGAAGATGCCCTCGAGGTTCAGCACGGCCAGCCCCCCGACCCGCGCCATCTCGACCGCGAGCCGCGGGCCCACCACGCCGTCCATCGCGGCGGCGA
>JACQWC010000095.1 GCA_016209635.1 Candidatus Rokuibacteriota bacterium
CGCGCGCCGCCGCGACCGCGCCCTTCGCCGCCAGCTCGAGCGCGTAGGGGAGCGTCGCGTTCGTCAGGGCGAACGTCGAGGTGCGCGGGACCAGCGCGGGCATGTTCGCGACGCCGTAGTGGACGACGCCCGAGACGACGTACACGGGATCGAGGAGCGTCGTCGGACGGATCGTCTCGACGCAGCCGCCCTGGTCCACCGAGATGTCCACGATGACCGCGCCGTCCTTCATCGTCCCCACCATGTCCTTGGTGACGAGCCGCGGGGCGCGCGCGCCGGCGACGAGCACGGCGCCGATCAGGAGATCGGCGCGGCGGACCCCCTGCTCGAGGTTGAAGCTGTTGGACACGAGCGTCACGACGTGGCCGCCGAAGAGGTCGTCGAGGTGGCGCAGCCGGTCGAGGTTCACGTCGAGGAGCGAGACGTCGGCGCCGAGGCCGACGGCCGCGCGCGCCGCGTTGTGCCCCGCCGTGCCGGCGCCGATGACGACGACGTTGCCGCGCGGCACGCCGGGGACGCCCGCGAGGAGGATGCCGCGGCCGCCGTGAGCGCGCCCGAGATAGAATGCGCCCTCCTGGACCGCGAGGCGCCCGGCCACCTCGCTCATCGGCGTGAGCAACGGGAGGCTCCCGTCGGCGCGCTGGACCGTCTCGTAGGCGATCGCGATCGCCTGCGAGTCGCGGAGCGCGCGCGCCAGCTCGGGCGCGGGCGCCAGGTGGAGATAGGTGAAGAGGATCTGGCCGGGCCTGAGCCGCCCGTACTCAACCGGCAGCGGCTCCTTCACCTTCAGGACCAGCTCGGCGCGCTGCCACACCTCCTCGACCGCGACGAGCGCCGCGCCGACCGCGGCGTAGTCCTCGTCGCGGATCCCGCTGCCCGCGCCCGCGCCGCGCTCGACCAGGACGCGGCGCCCCGCCTCGACGAACGCTCGGGCGCCCGCCGGCGTCAGGGCCACGCGCTGCTCGCCCGGCTTGATCTCGCGCGGAACGCCGACGATCATCGCGCGGGCGCCGCCGCGAGAAACTCGCGGATGTACCGGTTGACGAGCTCGGGCTGCTCGTGGATCACCCAGTGCGAGCCGTCGGGGATGCGCCTCACCACGAGATCCGGGACGTAGCGCTCGAGCCCGTCGAGGTTGCCGGGGAGCAGCGCGCGGTCCTTCTCGCCCCAGATCACGAGGGTGGGCACCTGGACCGTGAGCCGCGCGGGGTCGCCGCCGAAGCTCTTCGCCGGCGCGCCGTCGGCCGCGGGGGGGCCGACGGCCGCGGCGCGGTAGTAGCTCAGCCCGCCGGTGAGCGCGCCGGGCTGGGACCACGCCTCGACGTAGGCGGCCCGGTCGGCGTCGGTGAAGCGGTCGCCGAGCTCGCGGTGGAACATCTCGACCATCCGCGCGTAGTGGTCGGCCGAGAGGATCTGCTCGGCCTCCGGGCTGCGGAAGGTGAGCATGTAGCGGCTCGCCTTCTGCTGGAGCGGGTTCTCGCGGATCTCGCGCTCGAAGACGCCGGGGTGCGGGGCGTTGACGATGACGAGCTTCCGGAGCCGCTCGGGATGCGCCATCGCGAACGCCCAGGCGACGACGCCGCCCCAGTCGTGGGCGACGAGGACGAAGGGCCCGGCGCCGAGATGATCGGCGAGGGCGCGCAGGTCGTCGACCAGGTGCCGCATGCGGTACTGCTCGAGCGCCGCGGGCTTGGACGAGAGGTTGTACCCGCGCATGTCGGGCGCCACGGCCTGGTAATCGCGCCCGAACTCCGCGAGCTGGCGCCGCCAGGCGTACCAGAACTCGGGAAAGCCGTGGAGGAACACGACGAGCGGGCCGCGACCCTCGGTCACGTAGTGCAGGCGGATCCCGTTCACGTCGGCCCAGGCGTGCTCCACGTCACTTCACGTATAGCAGGAAAAAGCGCGCCAGGCGCGCCTCGAAATCGGGCGGCATCTCGCCGTGGCGGCCCCGCGCCATGAACTCGAACTCCGCCCGCGGGTTCTTCGCGAGCGCCGCGCGGAGGCGCTCGGCGTGGCGGAAGGGGATCTGCTCGTCCTCGCGGCTCGCGATGAGCCACACCGGGGTGGTCAGGCGCGCCGCCGCCTCGGCCGGGGCCGGCCGCGTGACGTCGTGGCCGAGGAACACGCGGGACCAGACGCGCAGCATCCCGACGAACGGGTACTTCAGCACAAAGAGCCAGCCGTAGAGCTCGTGGCCCAGCATCTCGAGATCCGCGAACGGCGCGTAGGCCGCGACCGCCTTGATGCGTGGGTCCTCGGCGGCCGCCAGCAGCGCCACGGCGCCGCCGAGCGAGAATCCGAAGACGCCGACGGGACCGAGACCTCTCGCCGCGAGGAAGTCGATGGCGCGCGCGAGGTCCTGCCGCTCCTTCACGCCGAGCGTGGTCGCGCGCCCTTCGCTCCGGCCGAAGTAGCGCTGGTCCACGAGCAGCACGGTGAAGCGCGGCGCGAGCGCCGCGGCGATCGGCAGCATGTCGGCCTTCTCGGCCGGGTAGCCGTGGAGCAGGATGACCGCCGGCGCGCCGGGGCGCTCCACGAGCCAGGCGGCGAGGCGCACCCCGTCGTCGGCGGTGATCGTCACCTCCTCGACGGCGAGGCGAAAGTCCTTCGGGTCGAGCGGGATGGCGATGCGCGGCGGGCGCACGGCGATCCAGAAGCTGAGGAGACTCGCGAGGAGGAAGCCGCCGGCGAGGACGAGGGCGTAGAAGAGCAGCTTCACGCCGGCCATTGTCTCCGAAAAACGCACTAGATTCCTGTAGCAGACGGTGGCCCGTCTCGGTACAAGAACGCCACGTCGCCGAGAAGATCCTCGAGTCGCGCTCGGCGATCGAGGGCGAGCGGCGACAGGTCACCGTGCTCTTCGCCGACGTCGCCGGCTTCACCACCCTTGCCGAGAAGATGGACCCGGAGGAGGTCCACCGGATCATCGACCGCTGCTTCGAGCTGATCGCCGCCGAGGTGCACCGGTTCGAAGGCACGATCAACCAGTACACGGGCGACGGCGTGATGGCGCTCTTCGGCGCGCCCATCGCCCACGAGGACGGCCCACGCC
>JACQWC010000096.1 GCA_016209635.1 Candidatus Rokuibacteriota bacterium
AGCTCAAGCACGTCCGCCGCTTCCTCGAGGAGGGCCACAAGGCCAAGGTCACCGTGCGCTTCAAGGGGCGCGAGATGGCGCACACGGAGCTCGGCTGGAAGATGCTGCAGAAGATGGTGGACGCGGTGTCGGACATCGCGGCCGTCGAGAACAACGCCCGGATGGAGGGGCGGATGCTCCACCTCATCCTGACCCCCAAGGCTCATTGAAGGAGCGCACGGATGCCCAAGATGAAGACCAAGCGCGGCGCGGCCAAGCGCCTGAAGCGCACCGCGTCCGGCAAGCTCAAGCGGATCCGCGGCTGGAAGCGCCACAAGCTCGAGGGGAAGCAGCCGGGGCGGCGACGCCGTCTCCGCAAACCGGGCCTGGTGGCGCCCGCGGACGAGCGGCGGCTGAAGGTGCTCGTCCCCTACATCTGATCAACGGCGAGGAGGAATAGTCGATGCCACGGGCGAAGGGTGGATCGAAGACGCGCCAACGGCGCAAGAAGGTGCTCAAGAAGGCGAAGGGCTACGTCGGCGGTCGCCGCAAGCTCTACCGCACGGCGGTCGAGACGGTCCTCCGCGCCGGCGCGTTCGCCTACCGCGACCGCCGTCAGAAGAAACGGCGCGCGCGGTCGCTCTGGATCGTGCGGATCAACGCGGCGTGCCGCGCCGCAGGGCTGTCCTACTCGTCCTTCATGGCCGCGCTCAAGCGGGCCGGCATCCTCCTCGACCGGAAGGTGCTGGCCGAGCTGGCGGTGAACGACCCGGGCGCGTTCGCCAAGCTCGCCGAGACCGCGAGAGCGCAGAGCCGCTAAGGCCCGTGGGGCATCCGCGCGTCGACGCGATTGCCCGCGAGGCGCGTGAGGCGATCGCCGCCGCGGGGTCGTCTGCCGAGCTGGAGGCGATCCGCGTCCGCTTCCTCGGGCGCGGCGGCGCGCTCACCCAGCTCCTCCGCTCGCTGGGGGTGCTCCCCGCCGGGGAGCGGCCGTCCGTGGGCGCCGCGGCCAACGAGGCCAAGCGCGAGCTGGAGGCGCTCCTCGAGACGGGCCTGGCCGAGGCCCTCGAGACGGAGCGGCGGCGGCTCCGCGCGCGGGAGCGCCAGGACCTCACGCTCCCCGGCCGCCGCCCCCCGTGGGGCTCGCTCCACCCGCTCAGCCGGGTTCACGACGAGATCGTCTCGATCTTCATGGGCCTCGGGTTCTCGGTCGTCCTGGGGCCCGAGATCGAGAGCGACTACAACAACTTCGAGGCCCTGAACATCCCGCGGGACCACCCGGCGCGGGACATGCAGGACACCTTCTACCTCTCAGAGGACACGCTTCTCCGCACCCACACCTCGCCGGTGCAGATCCGCGCGATGCAGGTCCAGCGCCCGCCGGTGCGCATCATCGTCCCGGGCCGCGTCTACCGGCGCGACGTCCCCGACATGTCGCACTCCCCGGTCTTCCACCAGGTCGAGGGACTCGCGGTCGACCGCGACATCTCCATGGCCGACCTCAAGGGCACGCTCGAGCTGTTCGCGCACGAGATGTTCGGCCCCGGCTCGCGAATCCGCTTCCGGCCCTCCTTCTTCCCGTTCACCGAGCCCTCGGCCGAGGTCGACGTGCGCTGCTTCATCTGCGGCGGCGCCGGCTGCCGGACCTGCAAGCAGTCGGGCTGGCTCGAGATCCTGGGCTCGGGCATGGTGCACCCCCAGGTGCTCCGAAACGTCGGGTACGATCCCGAGGAGGTCACCGGCTGGGCGTTCGGGATGGGCATCGAGCGGGTGGCGATGCTCAGGTACGGCATCGACGACATCCGGCTCTTCTTCGAGAACGATCTCCGCTTCCTCCGGCAGTTCGCATGAAGGTCCCGTACCGGTGGATCCGTGAGTTCGTCCCGCTCGACCTGACGCCGTCGGAGGCGGCCGACCGGCTGCTCAACGCCGGCATCGAGGTCGCCAGCGTGACGCCCCTCGCCCCGGACGTGCGCGGCGTCGTGATCGGCGCGATCGAGGCCGTCGAGCGCGAGCTCCCCTCGAGCCACGGCCACCGCCTCCTGCTCTGCCGCGTGAGCACCGGTCGCGAACGGTTCGCCGTGGTCTCGGGCGCCCCCAACACCGCCGTCGGGAGCCGCGCGGCGTTCGCCCCGCCCGGCGCCGTCCTGCCCGGCGGCCGGCGCGTCGAGACCGCGGAGATCCGGGGCGCCCGCTCGCAGGGCATGCTGTGCTCCGAGCGCGAGCTAGGGCTCGGCGACGAGCACGAGCGCGGCATCCTCCTGCTGGACGGCGACGCGCCGCTCGGCGCCGACCTGATCGCCCACCTCGGCCTCGACGACGACGTGCTCGAGATCGAGATCACCCCGAACCGGCCGGACTGCCTGTCGGTCGTCGGGATCGCGCGCGAGCTGTCGGCGCTCACGCGCGCGCCCTTCCGCTACCCGGAGATCGCGCTCAAGGAGTCCGGCGAGCCGGCCGCCGGCCTCGCCCGCGTCCGCCTCGACGCGCCGGACCTCTGCCTCCGGTTCACCGCGCGCGTCATCACGGGCGTCCGCGTGGGCGCGTCGCCGGCGTGGCTCGCCGCGCGGTTGCGCGCGGTCGGCCTCCGGCCGATCTCGAACGTGGTGGACGTCACGAACTACGTGATGTGGGAGCTCGGCCATCCGCTTCACGCCTTCGACTACGACACCGTCGCCGACGCGACGATCGTCGTGCGCCGCGCACGCGGGGGCGAGCGCTTCACGACGCTCGACGAGCAGGAGCGGACGCTCGACGACTCGATGCTCGTGATCGCCGATCCGGCGCGCGCGATCGGGATCGCGGGAGTGATGGGTGGCGCCAACACCGAGGTGACGCCGTCCACCACGCGGGTGCTGCTCGAGAGCGCCTACTTCCACCCGGCGTCGATCAGGCGGACGTCGCGGGCGCTCGGCCTCGCGACGGACGCGGCGTACCGCTTCGAGCGCGGCGCCGACATCGAGGGGCTCGCGGAGGCGAGCGCCAGGACCGCCCAGCTCATCGCCGAGGTCGCCGGAGGGACGATCGCGCCTGGGATGGTCGACGCGTATCCGGCCAGGCGCCCCCGCCCGCGGGTCACGCTCCGGATGTCGCGCGTCACGCGCGTCCTCGGCGTGGCGCCACCGCGGGCCGAGGCGCGGCGCATCCTCGCGGGACTCGGGCTCCCGGTCGCCGAGCGCGGCGACGACCTCGAGGTCGAGGTGCCGAGCTTCCGGCGCGACCTCTCGATGGAGGAGGACCTCGTCGAGGAGCTGATCCGCGTCTGGGGCTACGACAAGATCCCGTCGACGCTCCCCGGCGGGGCGATCGATCTCGTCCGGCTGCCGCCGAGCCTGCGCCAGGAGCGGCGCGTCCGGGAGGCCCTCGTGGGGGCGGGGCTCAGCGAGGTCGTCACAGGGAGCTTCAGCGATCCCGCGCGCGACCTCGCGCTCGCGCGCCCGGGCGCCGACGAGCCGATCGAGCTCAGGAACCCGCTGAGCCGCGACGTGTCGCTGCTGCGGCGCCAGCTCCTCGAAGGGCTCCTCGCCGTGGTGGCGACGAACCTCCGTCGGCAGCAGCCGGAGGTGCGCGTCTTCGAGATCGGCAAGGCCTACGCGCGCGCCGGGGAGGCGACGGAGGAGTCACGCTGGATCGGGATCGCGCTCGCCGGCGCGCGGGCGACGCCCGCGTGGTACAGCCCGGCCGACCCCGTCGACGTCTACGACGCCAAGGGGCTGGCCGAGCACGTGCTGGGGGCGCTCGGGGTCCGGGCCGAGCCCGGGCCGGGCGCGGGGCCCCCGTTCTTCGAAACCGATCGGCGGGGACTGCTCGTCGTCCCCGGGGGCCGCGTCGTCGCGGAGTTCGGCGAGGTCGCGGCGGCGGCGCGCGCGCCGTTCGACATCGGCGCGCCGGTGTTCGCGGCGCTGCTGCCGCTCGACGTGCTCTCGGCGATCCCGCCGGGCCCCGTGCGGTACGAGGCTCCGCCCCGCTTCCCGTCGGTCCAGCGTGACATGGCCTTCATGCTGGACCCCGGGCAGGAGGTGACCGCCGCCGAGATCGAGGCGGCCCTCCGCGAGGAGGCGGGCCCGCTGCTGCGCGGCGCCACGCTGTTCGACGTCTTCCGCTTCCCGGACGGCCGGCGGAGCCTCGCGTGGCGGCTCACCTTCCAGGCGGAGGATCGGACGCTCACGGACGACGAGGTCAACGCGATCCACGCGCGCGTCGCCCGGCGGGCCTCGGGGCAGCTCCGCATCACCTTGCGGGGGATCTGATGGGCGACGGCGTGATGGAGCGGCTCCAGCAGCTCGAGGAGGCGGACCGGCGGGCAGGCGAGACGCTCGCCCGACTGCGCGACGAGAACGACCGGCTCAGGCGCGATCTCACGCGCCTCGGCGAGGAGCGGAAGCAGGTGGTGACGCAGATCGACGCGATCCTCCGCGACCTCGCCAAGCTCGATCTCGGCCAGGGATGAGCGAGCCGAAGCGGGTCGAGCTGAATCTCCTCGGCCAGACGCTCACCGTGCGCACCGAGGCGTCGCCCGAGTACGTTCGGTCGCTCGCGGCCTACCTCGAGGATCGCGTGGCGGCTCTGCGCCGCGGGGGCGTCAAGGATCCGACCGCCGCGCTCGCCCTCGCCGCGCTCGACATCACCGACGAGCTGTTCCGCGCCCGGGACGACAGGGTTCGGCAGGACGGCGACATGCGCGCGCGTCTGGGCGCCCTCCTCACACTCCTCGAGAAGGTCACGCCCCGCGAGCCGACGCGCTCCTGACCGCCCGCCGTGCCTCTGGACGCACGGGGACTTGACGGGGGGCCGCTCCGCGAGTACACAGGACGCGTCCCTGCGCTGCGCGTGATACCGGGGGGAAGTTTCAACCTCGTCAACACGACGGGAGCTGTGGCAGAGGGTGGTGCGCAAGCCCCTCCGAGAAGGGGAAGCCTGAAACCCTCGAATCGACGGCGCCCACCTGGTGAGCACCAGGTTCGAAACACCGTCGGCACACGGCAGCCGTGGGGATTTGACTCTTTCGCCCACCGCCCCCTATACTTGTCAAATCTGACGGATACTTGCAGAGCACACTCAGCCTTCACAGGATGAGATAGCGATGATGGAAGCAATCTGGGGTCTCTTGCCAGCTGTCGCTGTCTTGGCACTCGTGGCCGGGTTCCTCCTCCGAAAGGTCTCCAGCGAGAGAAAGATCGGCGACGCCCGCACCCAGGCCCGACGCATCGTCCAGGACGCCGAGCGGGACGCCGAGGCGAGCCGCAAGTCCTCCGAGCTGGAGATGCGGGAGGTGAGCCTCAAGGCGCGCACCGACTTCGAGACGGAGACGCGCCGGCGCGAGCGCGAGATCGAGCAGATCGAGCATCGGATCCTCGCCAAGGAGGAGCAGCTCGCCCGCAAGCTCGACGAGCTGGAGCGCCGGCTGGGCGAGTACACCGGCAAGGAGCGCGGGCTCGCGGATCGCGAGATGGCCCTCGCCGAGAAGGAGCAGCGTCTCGGGCAGGCGCTCGAGGAGCAGCGGCGCAAGCTCGAGGTGATCGCCGGGCTCACGGCGGAGGAGGCCAAGCGCCAGCTCGTCGCCCAGATGGAGGAGGAGGCGCGCCGCGAGGCGACGCTCATCGCCATGCGGCTCGAGGAGCAGGCGCGCGAGACGGCGCAGGTCAAGGCGCGCGAGGTCCTCGCCACCACCATCCAGCGGCTGGCGCC
>JACQWC010000105.1 GCA_016209635.1 Candidatus Rokuibacteriota bacterium
CCTCGAGGCCTACATCGCCGACTGGAACAGCCATCCGACCCCGTTCGTGTGGACCAAAGACCCCGCCGTGATCGTCAAGAAGGCGATCGGCCGTGGTCGTTAACATGACTTCACGGACGGAACACTAGTCCGGCCGGCTCACTTTCGACCCATTGACATGGCAGCCCGGCAGGCGTCTTCTTGGTGCTGACGGGGGGAGCTGGCGCCACCCCCTGGTCGTGGCGGCAACAATTTTGGAGGTTGCCGATGGAGACACCACCCGACACATCGGGCGCGCCGGAGGGACGCTGACCCTCCGGCGCGCGCCACAGATCCCGCTGTAACCAGGTCCCGGCGCACGCCGGGACGCGCGGCGTTGGCTGCGCACAACACGGAAGGCTCGGGGATGGAGCACCGGTCCCATCCCCGAGCCATGTTTTTCGTGCCATCCTTCCCGCAAACGAAGAATTCTTGGCTTGACCGGGCTCCCGCCCCGTCCTAGCGTTCCGGCATGCATCCCGCGACCCGCCCGGGAGGGAGGAGCCGATGACCGACGCCGTCCTGCTGCTCCTGGTGCTCGTCTTCTACCTGGTGCTCTCGATCCTGCTCGTGCCGTTCGTCGCGCACGAAAAGGGCCGCAACCCCTTCTTCTGGGCGTTCATCGCGGTGGTTTGCACGCCACTGATGGCGATCTTGGCGTTGGCCGCGCTGCCGGATTTGGACGATGAGGGCGAGGAAGCCTGAGGAACCCAGGAGGCGCCGATGACGGCCCGACGGGTGATGAACTCCCCGTGACGGAGGGGGACCGCCTCCTCGGTATCATCTCGAACCGCGACTACCGCCGGGTGCTCGAGCGCGCCGATCCCGAGGGGAACATCCGTGGCCTGCGGGACATCAACGAGAGCTGACCCGAGAGCGCCAACTCTAGCCCGTCTCCGAGCCGCCGACGTGGTTCGCGTCTACCTCGTCCGACATGCGCGGCCCGCGGGCACCTTCGCCGAAGCGCGCGATCCGGGGCTCGGCGCGACCGGCCTCGCCCAGGCCGACGCCCTGGCCCAGCGTCTCGGGCCCCTCGGCCCCTTGCCGATCGTGACGAGCCCGCTCAGACGGACGCGCGAGACCGCGGCGCCTCTCGAGGCGCGCTGGGGGCGCGCCGCGCGCCTCGAGCCGGCGTTGGCCGAGATCCCGTCGTGCGAGGAAGATCTCGCCCGGCGAGGCGAGTGGCTGCGCATCGTGATGGCGGCGCGCTGGCTCGAGCTGCCCGCCGATCTCCAGGCGTGGCGCGGCTCGGTGGTGGACGCGCTCCGCGCCATCCCCGAGACGAGCGTGCTGGTGAGCCACTACGTCGCCATCAACGTCGCCGTCGGCCACGCCACGGGAGACGACCGCGTCCTCTGCTTCGCGCCCGACCACTGCTCGGTCACGGTCATCGACGTCGAGAACGGCGCGCTCACCCTGGTCGAGCGTGGCGCCGAGGCGGCGACGCAGGTGCTCTGACGGGCTCCGGGCCGTCCTCGATGCCCGGTGTCGCCCTACGACTTGGGCGGCTGCACGATGATCCTGGTGACGACCTTCTGGCCGTCCTTCTCCTCGTAGGACGCTCTGATCATCGCGCCCTCCTTGAGGGCGTCACGCCTGACCTTCACCCGGTCGGGGATCATGAGCTTGGTCCCGTCCTCGAGCGTCACTTCCTTTCCCGACGCGTCCACGCTCTTGATCTTGCCTTCGACCCGGAGCTCCTTCTGGACGCCGGGAGTCTCGGGCTTCTCCGCTGGCGCGCCCGCCGCCGGCGGCGCTGGCTGCGGCTTCGTCTGCGCCATCGTTTCGACCCACCCGACGAAGAGCAACAGCGCGAGGATGGTGATGAGTACGATCGTCCGCTTCATACCACTTGCCTCCTTTGTTCCGCGGTTATGGGAGCGAAGCTGCCGACGGAGTTGGGCCAGCAACGCACGTGCCAAGGCTCCCCGACAGACGAGCTCGCAAACGCCCGAGAAGATATGCGGGCCGATTTCGTCGAAAACTCGCAGAGAAGTGACGCGTCGAGAATCACAGTCAGCCAAGCAAGCGAACGCGGACGACGGCTCGAAAGAAGGGGCCTTATCTCGCGGAGGTGTAAGTTTTACTGACCGGGAAGGTAAAAGTTGCCCGTGAGGCGCCTCAGAACGCCGTTGGTCTGTCAGTGGTGGGCGGAAGAGGGATCGAACCTCTGACCTCAGCCTTGTAAGGGCTGCGCTCTCCCAGCTGAGCTATCCGCCCGTGCCGTCAGGGAACCACTTCGAACTCTATCACGATGACCATCATCCGGCGGACGAGCGGACCGAACATCATCACGAGGGACAGCACGGTCAGGAGTGCGATGAGGCTCGAGGCCAGCAGCTTGCCGCGCGTCATCGGCCGGGGAGCGGTGCCCTACGGCTCGAGGCCGAGCGCGGCGAGCCGCGCGGGCGTCGGCACGCCGTCCGCGTCCCAGCCGCGCAGCCGATAGTACTCGTCGAGCATCCCGTCGAGCTCGGCGGGGGGGCAAAACATGCCGGCGGAAGGCCCGTCGGGGATCGGCTCGTGCATGACCCTCCACGGGAGCACGTCGTCGACCCGCCGCACGCCCTCCCGCACGTTGAAGAGCCGCTCGAGGTTGATGATCCGCTCGCCGACGCGCTCCAGCTCGTCGGCCGCGAGGTCCCAGCCCGTGACGGCGCGGACCATCTCCGTGTACGGCTCGCCCAGGAAGAGACCGAAGCCGCGCTCGGCGGTGAAGCGGCACATGACGAGCGAGTCGCCGATGGCGGTGAAGTGCTGGCTCCGGACGGCGAAGGCCGGCTTGTCCGCCGTCCCCCGCCGGTCGAAGCCCTGGGCGTACTGGGGTGTCGGGCGTGTGTCGTGATGGCTCCCGCCGCGGGTGGCGGTCGCGTAGCCGATCGAGAGCCCCTTGAGCGCCCGGGCCGAGTGCGCGGGCAGCTCCAGGCGCTTGACGGCGTAGACGAGCTTCGTCGCCTCGGGATGGACGGACTCCGCGAGCCGCCACGCGCCCTCGGCGAGCCGGGCGCCGAACCCCTCGCGCCGGCCGGTCATCTCGACGAGCCGGACCATGCTCCGCCAGTCGCCCCAGCCGAACGGCATGCCGAGATCGGCCGCCGTGAGCCAGCCCCGCTCCATCGCCTCCGCGACGAAGGCCAAGGTGACGCCCATCGAGATCGTGTCCATCCCCAGGAGGTCGCAGAGGTCGTTCGCCAGGATGAGCGACTCGGCGTGCGCGTTGCCGAGCATGGGGCCGAACGCGAAGACCGTCTCGTACTCCGGCATCTTCGCGCGCGTCCCCCCGAGCTCCCCCTCCCGGATCGCGTACTGCTTGCCGCACGCGACCGGACACTTGAGACAGGTCGTGTCCCGGTCGTGGTAGTGGGCCTTCATCTCCTCGCCGCTGACCGCACGCGCCGGGGCGAACGTCTCGGTCTTGAGGTTGAAGGCGCCGAGGCCGCCGAGCGCGTTGATCGGGTTGACGAGGAACGGCGTCCCGTAGGTCGAGAGCGCCCGGGTGCCCGTCCTGAGCGGCTCGCGGGTCCGCTCGAGGAGGGCCTTGAGCGCCGCGGGATCGGCGACCTCGGTCTTCCGCGCTCCCCTGACCACGACGGCCTTCACGTTCTTCGCGCCGAGCACGGCGCCGAGGCCGCCGCGGCCCGACACGCCCTCGCGGTTCTTCCAGTAGTGCGCCATCGCGGCGAAGCGCACGCGCCGCTCGCCGGCGGGCCCGATCGCGAGCGCGTCGGCGTCGGCGCCCTCCGCCGCCACGAGCGCGGTCACGGTGTCGCGCGTCGTCCGGCCCCAGAGACTCGCCGCCGGCTTCACCTCGGCGCCGGCCTCCGTGACGCTGACGTAGGAGGGGGACGGCGCCGCGCCCGTGATCACCACCGCGTCGAAGCCGGTGCGCTTCAGCGTCGCAGGGAACCGCCCCCCGAAGGTCGAGTCGAAGAACAGGTTGGTGAGGGGCGACTTCGACGCGACGCACGCCCGGCTGTTTCCGGGCACCGTCGTGTCGGTGATCGGGCCGACGGCGAAGACCACGGCGTTCTCCGGAGCGAAGGGATCGATCCCCGCGGGCACGTGGTCGTAGAGGAGGCGCGCCGCGAGGCCGTTCCCGCCGAGCAACGCGCGCGCCGTCCCCTCGTCGATCCGCGCGCTGCGCGAGGTTCCCCGCGAGAGATCGACGAAGAGGACGCGACCGCCGTAGCCTTCCATCGCGCCGCTATGGTACGGCGAGAGGACGGGAAAATCCACGACGCGCCCGCGCGGCGCGCGGCGGCTACCGGGGCAACGCCTCGAGGCCGCGGCGCGCGGCGTCGGCCAGATCCGCGGGCAGGTTCGGCTCCGTGAGGAGCTTCCGGTAGACGATCTCGGCCGCGCCGCGCTGCTTGAGCGCGGCGAAGCTCCGGGCGGCGGCGAGCAGCGCCTGGCGGCCCGACGGCGACCCGGGCAGGAGGTACGCGGCGGTCATGTAGTACTCGGCGGCAGTGACGTGCTGACCCTCCGCCTCCCACGTCTCCCCGACGGCGCGCGCGGCCTCGACGACGACCTCCGTGCGCTCGCTCCGGACCAGGCGCTCGAGCGTCTGCCGCGCGTCGGCCCAGCGCCGCTCCTCGACGAGCAGCTTCCCGTGGGCGAGCACGGTCTCGGGACGCGGCTCGGCGCCGGGATGGTCGCGCGCGATCCGCTCGTACGCGTCCAGCGCGCCGCGCCGGTCGCCCGTCGCTTCCCGGGCCCGCGCGAGGAGGGTCCACGCGTGGAGCGACTCCGGCAGCGCGAGCGGGACGGTGACGAGCTGCTCGAGATCACGGCGGGCCTCGTCGGCCCGGCCGGTCTCGAGGCGCGCCGTCGCGAGCGTCAGCCGGGAGGCCTCCACCCACGGGCTCGTCGGGTACCGCTGCCGCAGCAGCGTGTAGGTCTCGTACACGATGGGCCAGAGCGGGACCGCGGCGGCGCCGGCGCCCACGCGCTCGAGGGCGTCGGGCGCCGTGACGTGCGACGGGAACTCCGCGACCAGGCGCTTCGCCGTCTCGAACGCGACGAAGAGGTCCTTCTCCTGGACCGCGATCCCGGTGAGGACGTAGAGGAGGCCCGGCGCCAGCGGACCCGCCGGTGCCGCGTCGAGCGCCGCGCGCGCCACACGCGTGAACTCGCCGACACCGCCTCGGTGGAACGCGACGACCGCGAGGCCGTACTCCGCCGCCCCCGCGACGGCCGCCGTCCCCGTGGCGCGCGCCCGGGCGAGGGCGTTCTGGGCGTCGTCCCACCGCGCCTGCCCGAGCCCTGCCACGCCGAGCCCGAGCCGGGCGAACGCGGTGAACCCCTCGCGCTCGGCCGCGGCGAACTCTGCCGCCGCTTCCCGGTAGCGGGCCGCCGCGAGCAGCGCCGCGCCGAGCGCCAGGCGCGCACGCCCGAGGAGCGGCGGGAACGGCGCGCGCTTGAGCCAGTCGCGGAGGCTCGCCTCGGCCTCGGCGCCCCGCCCCGACCGCACGAGGAGGATCGCCTGGTTCAGGCGGGCGAAGTCCGTGCGCGGATGGCCGGGATAGGCGGCGATCGTTCGGTCGAGGACCTGGCGCGCGCGCTCCACGTCGCCGTTCGCCAGCAGGAGCTCCGACGCGAGCACGAGGGCGTCGGCCGCCCCGGGCTCGCTCCCAAACGCGTCGGCGAACTCGAGGAAGAGCCGCTGCGCCTCCTCGGTCCGGTCGCGCCTGAGTGCCGTCCAGGCCAGGGCGAGCCGCGTGGCCCTGGCCTGAGAATGGTCCGGGAACTCGACGAGCGCCTGCCGGTACGCGGCCTCGGCGGCGGCCCAGTCCTCCGCGCGATAGGCGGCCTCGCCCAGGAGGAGAAGCGCCACGGCGCGCATCTCGGGCGAGGGGGTCCCAGTCAGGACCCGGGAGAGGTCGGCCGCCGCCTGGCGGAACTCCCGCAGCTCGAAGTTGGTCTGGGCGAGCCGGAGCTGGGCGAGCGTGGCGATCTCGCTCGCGGGCTCCGGGCTCCGCGCGAGATCGTACTGGGTGCGCGCCTCGTCGCGGTTGCCGTCGGCGCGGTACGCCTCGCCACTCATGAGGAGGACCCACGCGCGGACGCCTGGCTCGAGCGTCCCGGCCAGGAGCTCCTGGACGAGCGCCCGCGCGTCGGTCGGGCGCCGGCTCTCGATAGCCGCCGCGGTGAGGCGGAGGAGCACCGGCAGGACGAGCGGCGCGCGGCGCGCCTGGAGCGGCCGCAGGGCGTTGCGTGCGCCGTCCCAGTCGCCCGAGGCGAGGAGCGACAGCGCAAGCCCCGCGTCCCCCCAGTCGCGCTCCCCGGCCGCGGCCGGCGCACGCCCGCCGGGCAGGGGCGCGCCGAGATACGCGCGGAACGCCGTAGCGGCGTCCGACGACTGGCCGGCGGCGAGGCTCCACCACCCGAGCCTCAGGAGCCCGGCCTCGAGCAGCGGATGCGGCCCGCCCTGGCTGAAGCCCCGGAGCGCGCTCACGGCCCGCGCGTGCTCGCCGAGGCGCCCGAGCGTCTCCCCGTGCCAGAACTCGACGTCGCGGGCGAGCGCCCCAGGAACGCCGCGCGCCTTCAGCTCGCTCCACGTCCGCTCGGCCTCCTCCCAGCGGCCGAGCGCGTAGCTCGCGAGCCCGAGGCCGTGGCGCGCCCACGCGCCGAGCGACGTGGGCGTCACGCCCCCGAGGAGCTGTGCGAACGCCTCGCGCGCCCGGGACGCGTCGCCCAGGCGCAGCGCCGTCCAGCCGCTCGAGTGGAGCCCCCAGAGGCCGGGCTCGTGTCGCGGCGCATCCTGGGCGACCTGGCGGAAGAGCCAGTCCGCTTGCTCGATGCGGCCGAGCCGGACGAGCGTCTCGCCGAGCCAGTACCGCGCCTCGCGCGCGAGGTCGGGATCGCCCGCCCCGCGGACGGCCTGATCGAGAGCCTTGTAGGCGTCCTCGTACTCGCCCTTGGCGAACCGCGCGCGCCCGCACTCGAACGACTCGGAGGCGATGCGGAGCCACGCGCCCACGCAGGGTAGCGCGCGCGGGGGCGAGAGAAAGGCGACGGGCTTCTCGGCGGCAGGGACCACGACGACCGGCGGCGGCGGTGGCGGCAGCTCGGCCGCCGGCGGCGGCGGCGCCAGGTCGGGCGGGACGACCGGCGGCTTGTCGAGTGGCGCCGACACCCACGGGACGAGCGCCGTGAGATCGGGGAGGGGCGGGACGAGCGGCAGGGGCTTCGGAGCCGCGGCGCCGACGAGGCCGAGCCAGACGAGGACGAGCGGAAGGAGCCGCACGATCACCGCTCGGCCCGCCCCTTGACGGCCGCCGCCCGCTCGCGCGCCCACTCGCGGAGGGTGGCGTCCGGGCTCCGGGCGGCGACGGCCTCGTAGGCCGCGAGCGCGGCCCGCCACTGCTGCTGCTGCTCGCGCGCGAGCCCGAGGCCGGCGAGCGCGCGGTACCGGACGCCCGTCTCGACCTCCTTGATCGCGCCGACCGCCTCGACCGCCTTCACGGCCGCGGCGAGCCGCTTGAGCTTCAGGTCCGACTCGCCGGCAAGGAGCCACGCCTCGGCCTTCACGGGATCCTCGTCGCTCCGCGTGGCCGCCTGCGCGAGGGTCGACGCCTCCTTCCAGTCCTTGCGCTTGAAGGCGAGGAGCGCCACATCGAGCGCGGCGCGCTGGGCGAGGGAGTGGTCGGGGAACTCCTTGAGGAGCCTGCGCCACGCCCCCTCCTGATCGCGCGTCCGCCCGAGGCGGCCGGCGAGGCTCGCGGCGTCGGCGAGCCCCTCGGGCGTGGCCGGCGTCTCCCCGAGGAGCGCCTGGAGCCGCTCCTGCAGCTCGTCGCGCTCGCCGTACTTGGCGAGCGTCTGCGTGATCGCCTGCCGCGCGGCCGGCGCCGACGGGTGCGTCGGGTACGCGGCGACGAACTCGCGAAGGTCCCGCAGGCCGCCGCGCGGATCCCCGGTCCGCACGCGCGTGAGCCCGAGGAGGTACCGGGCGTCGGGCAGGAGCCTGTCGTTCGGATACTTGGCCGGGAATCCCTCGAGCAGCGGGAGCGCGTCCTTGAACTGCTTCAGCTCGGCCAGCAGGCGCGCCAGGTAGAACGTCGCGGACGGCGCCAGCGGGTGCTCGGGCCACGTCACGAGGAAGTCGCGGAACGCCGTCGCGGCCGGCTCCGGACGACGGGTCTCGAGCTCGGTCCACGCGAACCCGTACAGCGCGTCGGGCGCCAGGGGTGAGGAGGCGTCCGTCCGCACGATCTCGTCGTACCGCGCGCGCGCCTCCGAGAACCGCTTGAGCCGGAAGAGCGCCTCGGCCTCCCAGAACCTGGCCTCGAGCGGACGGCCGGGCGGCGGCTGGAGCGTCTGCGCGCGCCGGAACGCCTCGAGCGCCGCCGCCGCGTCGCCCAAGAGGAGGCGCGAGCGCCCGAGGAGCAGGACCCCGGCAGGCACGCGCGAATCGTCCGGGTACTGCGCGACGAACCGCTCGAGCACGTGCCGGGCGAGCGGGTGGAGGCCGTCCGCGAACGCGCGCTCGGCGACGAGCCACAGCCGGTCGGGCTCGGAGATCGCGAGGGCGGGCCGGGCCGGGAGGAGGAGGGTCAGCGCCAGGGCCGAGACGCGCAGCAGCCGGCACTTCATGGTGACCTTCGTATGGTAGCACGGTATGCTACGGTCACGTCGTGCGCCTCTGCGTTTTCGACCTCGATCACACGCTGATCCGCTCGCCGCTGGACCTCACGGCGATGTCGCTCGACATGCGCGCGCGCCTCGAGCGGCTCGACGGCCCGCTCCCGGACCGCCGGGAGCGCTACCGCGTTGGCGAGCTCCTCGGGCTCGCCAGGGCGAAGGGGCCGGCGATCGAGGAGGCGGCGTGGGCGGTGGCCCTCGACCACGAGCGGCGCGCGCTCGCCGGCGCCGCGCTGGAGCCCGGGGCGCGCGTCGCGGTCGCGGGCGCCCGCGACGCGGGGTTCCGGACCGCGGTCTGGACCAACAACGCGCGCGAGATCACGGTCGAGGTGCTCGGCCGCTTCGGGCTGCTCGCCCACTTCGACCTGGTCGTCACCCGGGACGAGATGCGCGCGCTGAAACCCGATCCCGACGGCTGGCGCGTGATCACCGAGCGCCTGTCGCGCGTCAGCGCCGGCGTCGTCGTGGGCGACTCGTGGGTGGACGGCCTCGCGGCGGCCGCGGCCGGCGTGCCCTTCGTCGCCTATCGCCCGAACGAGCGCGAGCTGACGCGCTGGCAGGTCACCCCGATCGCGCGCCTCGACGACCTCGCGGCGCTGCCCGCCTGGCTCCGTGCGAACTGGGCCGATGGGTAGCGGGGACCTCTTCGGCGAGAGCCGCCCGGAGGCCGCGACCTTCCGGCCCCTCGCCGCTCGCATGCGGCCCCGGTCGCTCGACGAGGTGGTCGGCCAGGACCACCTGCTCGGGCCCGGACGGGTCCTCCGGAGCGCGATCGAGTCGGGCGAGCTGCACTCGATGATCCTCTGGGGCCCGCCCGGCTCCGGCAAGACGACGCTCGCCTCGCTCATGGCGCACGTGACCGGGGCCTCCTTCGTCGCCTTCTCGGCCGTGCTCTCGGGCGTCAAGGAGATCCGGCAGGTCGTCGCCGACGCCGAGGCCGCGCGCGCCCGGCGGGGGAGCCGCACGATCCTCTTCGTCGACGAGATCCACCGCTTCAACCGCGCCCAGCAGGATGCGTTCCTGCCGCACGTCGAGAAGGGTACCCTGATCCTCGTCGGCGCCACGACCGAGAATCCGTCGTTCGAGGTCAACTCCGCCTTGCTCTCGCGCTGCCGGGTGTACGTGCTCCGCGCCCTCGGGGAGGCGGACCTGCTCGTCCTCGTGCGGGGGGCGCTCGCCGACCGGGAGCGCGGTCTCGGGGCCGCCCCGGTCGAGGTCAGCGAGGAGGCGCTCCGCCTCATCGCGCGGCTCGCGGACGGCGACGCGCGCGCCGCGCTGAACGTGCTCGAGCTGGCGGCGCTCCTGACCCCGGCGGCGGAAGGCCGCCGGCGGATCACGGAGGCCGTGATCCAGGAGGCGGCGCAGCGGAAGACGCTCCTCTACGACAAGGCGGGCGAGGAGCACTTCAACCTGATCTCGGCCCTCCACAAGTCGCTCCGCGATTCCGACCCGGACGGCGCGCTCTACTGGCTCACCCGCATGCTGGAATCGGGCGAGGACCCGCTCTACATCGCGCGCCGGCTCGTCCGGTTCGCCTCCGAGGACGTGGGGAACGCCGACCCCGCGGCGCTCACGCTGGCGCTCGCGGCGAAGGACGCGTACCACTTCCTCGGCTCACCCGAGGGCGAGCTGGCGCTCGCCCAGGCCGCGCTCTACCTGGCGCTCGCACCGAAGTCGAACGCCGCCTACCTGGCGTTCAGCGAGGCGCAGGAGGACGTGCGCGAGCGTCCGAGCGAGCCCCCGCCGCTGCACCTCCGGAACGCGCCGACTCCCCTGATGCAGGATTTGGGGTACGGGCGCGGCTACCAGTACGCGCACGACGCCCCGGACGCGCGGGTCGAGCAGGAGCACCTGCCGGAGTCCCTCCAGGGCCGCCGGTACTATCGACCGACCGACCGCGGGCTCGAGGCGGAGCTCGGCAGGCGCCTCGCCGAGTGGCAGCGGTGGCGCCAGACGCGCCGGCGCGACGGCTGACGGTTGACGTCGTCACCGGGCCGGCGGTGGACGGCCCGACGCCAAGCTGACGGGACGGGCGCCGATTGACGATAGAATGAGCGGGATGTCACCGCTTCGCGTCGGCGTCGTCTTCGGCGGCCGGTCGAGCGAGCACGAGGTCTCGCTCGCCTCGGCCGCGTCCGTCATCGGGGCCCTCGAGCGGGGCGGCCACACGGTGGTACCGATCGGTATCACGCGGGACGGCCGCTGGATGCTCGGCGGCGATCCCCTGCGCGCGCTCGCGGCGGAGGCGCGCGTCGCGCTGCCGCCCGATGACGCCACCGGCTCGGTGAAGAAGGCGCTCGCGGACTGCGCCGAAACGCTCGACGCAGCGGCCGCCACCTCGCTCGCGCGCACGGAGCCGCCGGGCGGGTTCCCCGCGGAGCTGCGCGCCGCCCTCGACGTCGTCGTCATCATGCTGCACGGCCCGTACGGCGAGGACGGCACGATCCAGGGGCTCTTCGAGCTGGCGGACCTGCCCTACGC
>JACQWC010000098.1 GCA_016209635.1 Candidatus Rokuibacteriota bacterium
CCTCGGTGACGGTCATCCCGACGACCCCGAGCCCCGTCAGGGCTTCCTTGACGTCGTCGAGCTTGAAGGGCTTGATGACCGCTTCGATCTTCTTCATAGACGCCCCCTTCGATCGCGCGCCTGCGCGCTCAGACCTCCTCGAGGATCGGGAAGACGAGAGCGGAGACGTGCGAGCTGATGCGTTTGACGTTGGTGAGGATGTCCAGGTGGATCTCCGACGTCTCCAGCGACTCCGCGAGTCCGGCCCGCAGCCGACCCAGGTGCGATTCGCGCAGCTCGCGCTCCCGCTGCCGCATGACCGGCCGCTGGTCGAGCACCTCCTGCGCGAGCCCACGATCGTTGGCGGCGAAGGCGGCGATGGCCCGCTCGAGGTTCTTCGAGGTCATCGCGTGGAACTCGAGCAGCTCGGCCCAGCCGGCCTCCGAGAAGCGCCGCGCGTGATAGAGCTTCTTCCGCGCCAGCTCCATGAGGTTCTTGTCGATGATGTCGCCGATGTTTTCCAGGTTCCCGATGACGGAGATCAGGCCGATTTCTTTCCGCGAGAGGTCCGTGCCCATCGCCTCCCGCTCGAGGCGCGCGAGGAACAGCTTGATCTCGCGCTCGAGGAAGTCGACCTGGTCGTCCCGCCGCTCCACGTCCTCCAGCAGCTCCTGGTCGTCGTTGCGAAAGACGGGAACGACATCGCGCAGCATCGCTTGCACGGTGTCCGCCATGCGCAGCGCCTCCCGGGTCGCCTGGCCGAGCGCCAGCGAGGGCTGGTTGAGCGCGCGCTCGTCGAGATAGCGTGTGCGGAACGGGTTCTCCGCCTTCTGGTCTTCCGGGACCAGCGCCTCGATCGCCCGCGCGGCCAAGTGCGTGAACGGCAGGAACAGCAGACTGATCCCGCAGTTGAAGAACGTGTGGGCGTTGGCGATCTGGCGCGCCGGGTCGGCGGCGGTGCTCGCCACGACGTCGGTAAACGGGCCGATGAAGGGGAGGACGAGCGCGGCGCCGAGGACCTTGAAGGCGATGTGGGCGACGGCCACGCGCTTGGCCTCCGCGGTGGCGCCGATGGAGGCGGCGAGCGCGGTCGCGCACGTCCCGATGTTCGCGCCGAGCACGATCGCGACGGCGCCGCCGAGGTCGAGCAGCCCCTCGCTCGCGAGCGCCAGAGCGAGCCCGATCGTCGCCGCCGACGAGTGGACGAGCGCGCTGAAGACGGCGGCGGTGAGCACCGCGACCACGGGGCTGCCCCCCACGGAGGCGAGCAGCTCCACGGCGAGCGGATTCGTCTTGAGGGGCGCCACCCCGTCGAGGATCAGCTTGAGCCCGAGGAAGATGAAGCCGAAGCCCAGGAGCGCCTGGCCCACGTCCTTCGCCACCGACCGCCGCGCCATGAAGATGATCGTGAAGCCGAGCCCGACCAGGAGGAGCGAGTAGTCGGTGACGCGGAAGGCGATGAGCTGGACGGTGAACGTCGTGCCGATGTCCGCCCCGAGGATCACGCCGAGCGTCTGGCGGAAGGTCATCAGGCCCGCGGAGACGAAGCCGATCAGCATGACGGTCGTCGCCGACGACGACTGGATGATCCCGGTGACGGTCGCGCCCGAGACCATCGCCAGGAGCCTGGTGCGCGCGAGACCGGTCAGGAGCTGGCGCAGGCGGCCACCCGCCGCGCGCTGGAGCCCGTCTCCGGTGAGCTGGATCCCGTAGAGCAGCAGCGCCATCCCCCCGAACAACGCGAGCAGGACCGTCACGGGACGCCCTCGCGGAGGTGGGCGGTGTCGTTCAGGGACACGAGCCGGGGCGGCTTCGCGACCGTGAGCGACGCGTTGTCGACGCGGAGCCGCCAGAGCGCGTTGAACGAGCAGCCGAGGAGATGGCAGGCGTACACGCTGATCACGCCGCCGTGCGCGACGACGAGGACGTCCTCGCCGTTCGGGTGGCGGGCCGCGATGCGGTCAACCGCCGCCTGGACGCGGTCGCGGACGGCGGTGAGCGGCTCACCGCCCGGCGGCGGACAGTCGAGCGGGGCCTTGATCCACGCCTGGTAGGGGTCGCCGTCGCGGTGGCGGACGTCGTCGACCGTGTATCCCTCCCACTCGCCGAGCGACAGCTCGCGGAGCTCGTCCATGGCGACCAGGGGCACGTGCGTCCCTCCGAGCGCGATCTCGGCGGTCTCCACCGCGCGCCGGAGCGGGCTCACGTACGCCGCTCGCACGCGGTAGGGGCGGAGCGCCCGCCCGAGCGCCCGCGCCTGGGCACGGCCGAGCTCGGAGAGCGCCACGTCGGTCGCGCCCTGGAACCGCCGTCCGGCGTTCCACACGGTCTGGCCGTGCCGCGCCAGCAGGAGCCTCACGCCGCCCTCCCGGCGGCGGCGCGCGCCCTGCGCAGGCGAGCGAGCGTCTCGTCGCGTCCCAGCAGCGCGACGACGTCGAAGATCGGGGGCGACGCCGTCCCGCCCGTCAGGGCGACCCGGGAGAGCTGTGCGAGGTCGACCAGCTTGAGGCTTAGCTCGGCGGCGAGGCCCCGGTACGCGTGCTCGAGGGCCGCCGGGGTGAAGTCCGCCTGGCGCTCGAGGCGCTCCAGCAGGCGGTCGAGCCGCCCCGCGCCCTCGGCGGTCAGGAACGCCGTCGCCGCTTTCGGGTCGTACGCGGCGGGCGGCTCGAAGTAGAAGCGGCCCGCCGCCAGCAGCTCGACGAGCGTCTTCGCCCGCTCGCGCAGCGTCACGACGACGCGCGCGAGCCACGCCGTGTCGTCCGGGACCCGCAGGCCCGCCGCCCGGAGATAGGGGGGCAGGAGCGCCGCCACCCGCGCGGCGTCCGTCGATTTCAGATAGTGCTGGGAGAGCCACTCGAGCTTGGTGACGTCGAACACGGCGCCGGAGGCGCCGACGTTCTTGACGTCGAACAGCTCGACCAGCTCCGCGCGCGCGAAGATCTCCCGATCGCCGTGCGACCAGCCGAGGCGCGCCAGGTAGTTGACCATCGCGTCGGGGGGGATGCCGGCATCCCGGAACACCTGCACGGAGGTCGCGCCGTGCCGCTTGGAGAGCCGGCTCCGGTCCGCGCCCAGGATCATCGGCACATGCGCGAACTCGGGGACGGCGTACCCGAGCGCCTCGTAGCAGAGGATCTGCTTGGGGGTGTTCGACAGGTGGTCGTTGCCGCGGATGACGTGGGTGATCCGCATCGTCACGTCGTCCACCACGACGCAGAAGTTGTAGGTCGGCGTCCCGTCCGTCCGGACCAGGATCCAGTCGTCGAGCTGGCGATGGTCGAACGTGATCGGTCCGTGGATCAGGTCGTTCACCACGGTCGCGCCCGCGTCGGGAATCCGGAGCCGCACCGCCCCCGCCGTCAGGCCGCGGTCCCGGCACCGGCCGGAGTAGCGGAACGTCTCGCCGCGCGCCTGCGCGCTCTCGCGCTGGCGCTTGAGGAGCTCGGGCGCGCAGTCGCAGTGATACGCGCGGCCCGACGCCAGCAGGCGCTCGGCATGAGCGCGGTAGAGATCCAGCCGCTCGGTCTGCCGGTAGCCCGGGGTCGGCGGGCCCTCGTCCCAATCGAGGCCGAGCCACTCGAGGGCGTCGAGGATCGACGCGATGGCCTCGTCCGTCGAGCGCGATCGGTCCGTGTCCTCGATTCGAAGGATGAACGCGCCGCCGTGGTGCCGGGCGAAGAGCCAGTTGAAGAGCGCCGTCCGGGCGCCGCCCACGTGGAGGTGCCCCGTCGGGCTGGGGGCGAACCGCACCCGAGCCGTCGCGTCCTTCATGACTGCGTATTGTAACCCGCCGTCCGCGGCGCGCGGGCTCAGTACGTCTCGAAGAGACGCCCCCAGGGGGTGCGGGAGAACGCGCGGATCCGCTGGCGGCCGAGGGTCGGGTACCAGAGGAGGTCGTGGTAGACGTTCGAGGCGAACGGCGCCCAGACGACCAGCGGCGAGTGCAGCAGGAGTCGCTTGAGCGGGCGGAGCGGCCCCCGACGGATGAGCTGATCGCCCCAGATCACGAGGCTCCGGCGGGTCTTGAAGCCCATGTCGAGGGCGGCCGCGTCCGCGTCGCCGACGATCTCGATGTCTCTCGGGTCGGCGACGCCGAGACCGCGCTCGTGACACATGCGGAGGTACGGGATCGCGAGCGGATCGAACCCCATGATGCGGGCGGCGAGGGCGTCGATCGCGACCTGGTCGGACGCGGCGAGGATCAGGTTGCCGACGCGCGGCACCATGGTCCGCGGTCCCGCGCCGTCGCCCATGACCGTGCCGTCCATGACCGCGAACACCGACGGGTGCAATTCCCGCTGCATCAGCATGAGATCGACCATCACCTCGTGGATGAACTCGTGCGCGTAGTGGCGCACCTCCTTGAGGAGTCCGCCGAACGCGTTCTTGATCGCGCCGGTGGTGACCGTGTGGCCATGCACTTTGGCTGTCGGCAGCTGGAGCACGTTCTTCCCGACGTACATCGTCGGGATCTCGATGCCCTCGGGGAAGATCTCGTTGAGCCTGAGGAGCGGCGACCTGAAGCGGTGGACGGTCCATTCGACGCCGGTCAGCGGGATGAAGGGCAGGCCGTGGCGCGCGAGCACGCCGCTCCACCGGTTGTTCCGGCAGCCCTCCACCGGGTCCGTGACGACGGTCCGGTTCTCGACGGGGAAGAGCCGCGCGCGGTCGTACCCGTCCTCGAGGAGCGTCGTCAGGACACCGTCGACCTGCCACGGCTGGCTCGAGCACGCGGGGAAATACTTCGTCCACGAAAGGTTGAGCTTCAGGATGAGGTCCTGGTCGCGGGGGAGCGCCCCGTCGTATTTTACCAGGCGCATCAGGCGGCCGTAATCCTCGACCACGGTCTCGGGACGGGTGCGGAGCACCGCCACCTGACTCGTCGCGCGGCTCGTCATGCGCCGCTATTTTACTCCACGCGGGTGCCGTAGATGATCGCGAGGACCGCCACGATCCAGCCCACGGTGTTCGCGAGCAGCGCCCCGTCGTTCAGGAACAGCTCCGAGGGGTTTCCGCCGAGCCGCCGGCCGTAGAGGAGGTACAGGTACCGGAAGATCCCGTAGATGACGAAGGGCAGCGTCGCCGGCAGGAGCTGCGTGTGGAACTTCGCCACGGTCTCGGCGGACATCGTGTAGAGCGCGTACGTGGTGACGGTGGACGCGGTCACCACGGCGATCATCTGGTCGAGCAGGGGCGCGCTGTACTCCACGAGGCTCGGGCGATGGACCGCGGCGTCGCGCTCGAGGACCCAGTACTCGTGGCGCCGCTTGCCGAGCGCCAGGAACAACGCGAGCAGGATCGTGCAGATGAGGAGCCAGCCCGAGATCGCGACGTCGATCGCGAGGGCGCCCGCCGCGGCGCGGAGGACGAAGCCGCTCGCCACGGCGAGCACGTCCACGATGATGAGGTGCTTGAGCCAGAAGGAGTACGCCACGAGGAGAACGGTGTACGCCAGCGCCGCCAGCGCGAAGCCAGGCGACAGGAGCGGGCTCAGGCCGAGGCTCACGACGATCAGGCCCACCGCGATCGCGAGCGCGCGCCCGACGCCCAGGCGCCCGGAGGCGACCGGCCGCTCGCGCTTCTCCGGGTGGAGCCGGTCGCGCTCGCGGTCGACGACATCGTTGACGAGATAGATCGCGCCGGAGAGGGCGCAGAAGAGGATGAAGGCGGCGAGCGCGGTCCAGGCGAGGGGCGTGAAGAGCTTCTGGGCGAAGACGAGGCCGGCGAAGACGAAGAGGTTCTTGACCCACTGCCGCGGGCGCAGCGAGACGAGGATCGCCGTCAGCATCGCTCAGCGGCCAGGCGCGCCGCGCGGGCGACCTCCTCGACTTCCTCGTCGGTGAGCTCCGCGTAGCAGGGCAGCGAGACGACCTCCCGCGCCGCCCGTGACGCTTCGGGCCACCGGCGCTCGTCGGCGCCGAACATCGGCTGGCCGGGGACCGGCAGCGGGTAGTGCACCGCGCTTCCCACGCCCAGGTCCGCGAGCGATTTGACGAACGCGTCCCGTCGGGGATGTCGCACCGTGAAGAGGTGGTACACGTGCCGGGCCCGCGAACGCTCCACCGGCAGCCCAAGCGGTGCCCCGGCGAGGAGCGTCCGGTACCGCGCCGCGATGCGGCGGCGCGCCTCGGTCCAGGCGGCCAGGTGCGGGAGCTTGACCCGCAGCGCCGCGGCCTGCAGCTCGTCGAGACGCGAGCACCAGCCCAGCTCCACGTGGTGGTAGCGCCCGTGGTCGCCGTGGTGCCGCAGCCGGCGGATCCGCTCGGCCACCTCGTCGCGATCCGTGACGACCATCCCGCCGTCCCCGCACGCGCCGAGGTTCTTCGTGGGATAGAAGGACAGGCACGCCGCGTCCCCCCACGCGCCGACCGGACGGCCGTCGTAGGTGGCGCCGACGGCCTGCGCGGCGTCCTCGATCACGAGGAGCCCGTGCGCGCGGGCCAGCGCGGCGATGCGATCCATCGGCGCCGGGTGGCCGTAGAGGTGCACCGGCAGGACCGCGCGCGTCCGGGGCGTGATGGCGCGCTCGATCAGGTCCGGGTCGAGGTTGTAGGTCTCGGGATCGACATCGACGAAGACCGGAACGGCCCCGGCCATCACGATCGTCGAGCTGGAGGCGACGAAGGAGAAGGCGGGCGTGATGACCTCGTCGCCCGGCCCGAGCCCCAGCGCCGCCAGGGCGAGCCGCAGGGCGTCCGTGCCGGAGCCGACGCCGATGGCGTGGCGCACGCCGCAGACGGTCGCCAGCTCGCGCTCGAGCGCCTGGCCCTCGGCGCCCAGGATGAACTGGCTCGCGTCGAGCACGCGCGCCACCGTGGCCATCAGCTCGCCCCGGAGGATCGCGTGCTGCCGGCGGAGGTCGAGGAACGGGATCACTTTGTCCCCTCCGCGCCCGGCTTCGCACCCACCCCGGTCGTCGTCGTGATGGGACTCCCGACCCCGAGCAGGTTCACGGTGAAGCGAATCTCGTCCTCGTCCTTCGCGCGGGTCACCCACTCGACGGAGAAGGCCCAGCACTGGAAGCGCAGATCGATCGCGAGCCGGTTCTCCACCACGGTATCGGTCTGCAGGTCCCAGTGGATGGTGTTCCTGGCGACGACGTACCGCGACAGCTCCGCGGCCAGCGTCCCCTGGAGGAAGTCGACGTCCTGGGGCTTGTCGAAGCGGGTGCCCACGGACGCGATGAGGTACGGCACGGTCAGCGCGACGTCCGTGTTGACCGTCTGGAGGCCCTCCCCGTAGACGTTGTAGCTCGCGTCGCCGCGAAAGGCGAAGCGGGGGGTGGGCTGGAGGATGAGCGTGCCGACGACATCACCGAGCGGGCGATCCTCGCTGCGGAAGTTGTAGGTGTGCGACAGCCCGATCCGCGCGAAGTCGAAGCGGACCGGCTCCGTGCCCGGGGGGGCGACCGTCCGCGCCCGAAACCGATTCGTCAGCGAGTAGGTGATGAGGCTCTTGTCCTGGAGCACGTCGATCTCGTCCGTCCACAGGGGCAAGTGGTCGGTCGCCTGCCCGGTGATCGACGTGTAGTTGACGCGGGGCTCGATCGAGTGGAGGAGGGCGTCGAGGCCCCCGAAGCCCCCGAGCAGGAAGACCCGCGACGCCCGCGCCTCGATGTCGGTGCCCACCTCGAGGAGCCGCCGCAGCCGCGCCTCGTCCTCCGTCACCTCGACGGTGATGCCGTCACCGGTGACGCGACTCCCCGTCACGGTCTTGTCGTACGCGGTCAGGCGTCCCCCGACGAACGGTGTGACGGTGAAGAGCCCGGCGGGCCTGATCGGTCGCGACACGCGCGGATGGACGTCGAGCCGCGTGCCGTTCGAGCCGACCTCGCGCACGAACTCGACGGCGCTCGACTCCACCTGGTAGAGGAAGCCGGGCAGGCCCGGCAAGGGCTGGCGCGTCCCCTCGAGCCGGATCTCCGGCAGTCGCTGCAGCTCCACGGGGCGCTCTTGCGTGAGGTCCTGGTACCAGAAGAGGTTGCCCACCAGGTTCCAGGTCTCCCAGCCACGCCGGAGGAACACGTTCGACTCGACCTTCTGCAGGTGACGCTCGTGGAGGGTGTCGCTGAACTGGCGGAGCACGTCGTCGTCGGTCACCATGTTGATCTTCGCCTTCAGCGAGGTCCCGCGGCCGATCGTCCAGTCGTGCAAAAACCCGAACCACCCGCGGTCGTCGTTCTCGGCCTCGGTCTCCCTGAGGAAGAAGCCGGTGACCGTGCCGTGCTGCGTGGTGGACAGGAGGTAGCGGTACTCGGCGCTCGCCCCCACCCCGAGCTTCTCGAAGAACTTGAGTGTCAGGGTCGCGTCCTGGCTGTCGGAGATCGCCCAGAAGAAGGGCACGTCG
This sequence comes from Candidatus Rokuibacteriota bacterium, assembly GCA_016209635.1. GTDB lineage: Bacteria > Methylomirabilota > Methylomirabilia > Rokubacteriales > CSP1-6 > JACQWC01. Next base: position 8,326 of record JACQWC010000098.1, read on the forward strand.
ACGAAGAACCCCTTGCGCGTCGAATCGCCGAAGGTCGGGAAGAGGAAGCCCGTCTGGCGCTCGCGACGGATCGCGGCGGCGAAGAACGGCATCCAGGGGATCAGCGGCACGCTCCGGACCCAGAACGACGCGTTCGTGCCGTACACGAGCTCGTCGAGGTCGGCGGTCGCTGAGCCGGCGCGGAACGACCAGGCCGGCGGGTCGGCCTCGCAGGTGGTGAAGACGCCGCGACGGACCCGGTACAGGCTCTCGCCGAGCCGCTCCATCCGCTCGCCCGAGATCCGGTAGTACGGCGCCGCGCGCGCCTCGCCCTGGTGGACGACGCCCGTTCCGGTCTTGAAGTTGTAGTCGATGCGCTCCCCCCGGAGCTGGTCCTCGCCGTCGTAGAAGATGGCGCGGCCCAGCGCGACCACGTCGCCGGTCTCGCGGTTCAGCTCGACGCGGTCGGCCGTGAGCCGCGCCGTCCCCCGCGTGACCTCGACGTTGCCGGTCGCGATGAGGAGGTTGTCGGGCCCGATCTCCTCGAGGCGATCCGCGAGGACGGTGACGTCTCCACCCGGCGTCGGCACGGTCGCCGCCGTCTGGGCTCGCGCGGCACAGGGAGCGACGAGGCTCAGCACGGCGACCAGGAGGGCGGAGGATCGGGCCCGTGTCATTCAGTGTCCCTGGCGTGGCGGTCGAAAAGGCACTCCATGCTATCAGCGGCCTTTTCGATGGGGCAAGGCCTATCCCCGGCCACCCGCGCCAGGACGTCGCCGACGAGGAAGAGCGAGCCGGCGACACAGACGACCGGCGACTCGGGCGGCGCCATGGCCAGGGCGAGGGCCTCCCCCGCCGACCCCGCGACCTCGACCCGATCGACCGACCGCGGCACCAGGGGGCTCAGCGTCTCGGGATCGGCGGCGCGGGGGCTCGACGCGCGGGTCAGGATCAGGCGCGCGGCACCCGGGACCAGCGCCGCCAGGATCGCGCGAGCGTCCTTGTCTCGCGAGATACCGACGACGAGCGTCCGCCGCACCCCGGGGAACAGGTCGTCGAGCGACGCGACGAGCGCGCGCGCGGCCGCCGGGTTGTGGGCGCCGTCCACCACGAGCCACGGATCGCGCCCGATCACCTGGAACCGGCCCGGCCATCGCGCCCGAGCCAGGCCGTCGCGGATCGCGGATTCGACCACGCCGAGCTCCCGGGCGGCGGCGACCGCGAGGAGGGCGTTCCCCGGCTGGAATCGGCCCAGGAGCGGGAGCGCCAGCCGCTCGAGGGCCCAGCCGGGACCGGCGCAGACGATGCGCTGGCTCTCGAGGCTCCGGCTCTCGACGCGCACGGAGAGGTCGCGGCCCTCGAGCAGCAGCGGGATCCCCTGGGCGGCGGCGCGGTCGACGATCACCCGGGCGGCCTCGGGCGCCTGGGCCGCCGCGATCGTCACACCCCCGCGGATGATCGCCGCCTTCTCCGCCGCGATCTCCCCGAGCGTCGAGCCGAGGTACGCCTCGTGGTCGAGGTCGATGCGCGTCAGCACGACCAGGGCGGGCCGCCCCACCGTGGTCGCGTCGAGCCGGCCGCCCAGCCCCACCTCGAGCACGGCGATGTCGACCGCCTCCCGCGCGAAGTGGTCGAGCGCCAGGGCCGTCGTCGCCTCGAACACGGTCGCGTCGAGCCGCGCGACGAGCGTGCCGAGAGCGTCGACGCCGTCGGCGACGCCGTCCTCGGCGATCGGCTCGCCGTCCACCCGGATCCGCTCCCTGAACGAGACGAGGTGGGGCGAAGTATAGAGCCCGACCCGGCGGCCCGACGCCTTGAGAATCGTCGCGAGCGTGGCCGCGACTGAGCCCTTCCCGTTCGTGCCGCCGATCTGGACCAGGGCGTACCGTCGCTCCGGGTTGCCGACCGCGGCGAGGAGCCCCTCGATCCGCTCGAGCCCCGGGCGCATGCCCGCGAGCTCACCGCCCCGGAGGGCGAGGAGCCGGGCGACCGCCTCGGCGTAGGTCATCGCGCGCGCGACGGCTGGTCCGCGAAGAAGGCGAGGATGCGGCGGAGCGTCTCCTTGAGGTCGTACCGCTCGACGATGAGATCGATCTGACCGTGCTCGAGCAGGAACTCCGAGCGCTGGAAGCCTTCGGGCAGAGGCTGCCGGATGGTCTCCGCGATCACGCGGGGCCCCGCGAAGCCGATCAGCGCACGCGGCTCGGCGATGATGACGTCGCCGAGCATCGCGAAGCTCGCGGTGACGCCGCCGGTGGTCGGATCGGTGAGGACGGACAGGTACGGCAACCCGTTCGCCCCCAGCCGCTCGAGCGCGGCCGACGTCTTCGCCATCTGCATCAGGGAGAGGATGCCCTCCTGCATCCTGGCGCCACCGGACGCGGACACGATGATCACGGGCAGGTGCTTGGCGACCGCCAGCTCGACCGCGCGCGTGAGCTTCTCGCCGACCACCGATCCCATGCTGCCGCCGAGGAACCCGAACTCGAAGACGGACAGGACGACCGGGAAGTCACCGATCCGCGCCAGGCCGCAGACGACGGCCTCCTCGATCCCGGTCTTCTGCCTCGCGGCCCGGACGCGGTCACGGTACCGCTTGGTGTCCTTGAACCCGAGGGGGTCTCCGGTCGCGAGGCCCGCCTGGTGCTCCTCGAAGGAGCCCGCGTCGACCAGGAGCGCGATGCGCTCGCGGGCCGAGATGCGGAAGGGGTACCGGCACTTGGGGCAGACGCGCCCGGCCCGCTCCACCTCGGCGCGATACACGATCTCCTTGCACGAGTCACACTTGATCCAGAGCCCCTCGGCGATGACGATCTTCCGCCGCGGCTCCTCCGAATCCTTGCGCCGGAACCAGGCCATCAGCCTTCGGGCCCCGGGGGCGGGGGGCCTTCCGAGGCCCGTGGTCGTTGCCGTCGTGGTCCACGAGGGCCTCCCGCCCCCGGGGCCCGCAGCGGACCCTTCAGGGACGCGACGAAGCGGCCGACGTCGGCGACGAGCGAGGGCGAGCCGGCGCGCGCCTCGACCAGGCGGACGATCGCCGAGCCGACGATCACGCCGTCGGCGAGCCGGCCGACCGCGAGGACCTGATCGGGGCGCCCGATGCCGAAGCCGACGCACACGGGCTTGGTCGTGACCAGGCGGAGTGTCCGGATCTGGGCGGCGAGATCCTCGGGCAGGCCCTCCCGCTCCCCCGTCACCCCGGTCAGCGACACGACGTAGACGAAGCCCCGGCTCCGTCGCGCGATGCGCCGCACGCGCTCGGGGGTCGAGGTCGGGGCGACCAGATGGATGAGGTCGAGCCCCACGGGCTCTGCCTCGGTGGCGAGCGGTCCCGCCTCCTCCGGGGGGAGATCGGCGACGATCAGGCCGACGACGCCCGCGTCCACCGCCGCCCGGGCGAACCCCTTGAGCCCGAACGCGAGCACGGGGTTGTAGTAGGTCCCGAGCACGATGGGAACCTGGACCTCCGCCCGCAGGGTCGCGACGGTCTCGAGGACGCGCGCGACCGACACGCCCGCCGCAAGCGCCCGCGCCGTCGCGCGCTGGATGACCGGCCCGTCGGCGAGCGGGTCGGAGAACGGGATGCCCAGCTCGATCACGTCGGCGCCCTGCCGCGTCGCCTCGATCACGAGGCGCCGCGTGTCGGCGAGCGACGGGTCGCCCGCGGTGAAGTACGGAATCAGGGCGCGCTCGCCCGCCGCGCGGAGCCGCTCGAAGGTCGCGGCGAGCCGGCTCACGGGAGATCGCGGCCGAGCTGCCGCGCCACCACGTACACGTCCTTGTCGCCGCGCCCGGACAGTCCGACCACGATCGCCTTCGAGCGCGGCAGCGTCTTGGCGAGCCGCATCGCGTGGGCGACCGCGTGGGCCGACTCGAGCGCGGGCATGACGCCTTCGAGGCGCGTCAGGGCCTGGAAGCCTTCGACCGCCTCCTCGTCGGTGATCGCGACGAACTCGAAGCGCCCGGCGTCGCGGTAGTAGGCGTGCTCGGGACCGACGCCCGGGTAGTCGAGGCCGGCCGAGATCGAGTGCGCCGTCGCGATCTGGCCGTCCGCGTCCTGGAGCAGATAGCTCATGCACCCGTGGAGCACGCCGACCGTCCCGGCGGAGAGGCTGGCGCCGTGCTTCCCGCTCGCGATCCCGTGCCCGCCGGCCTCGACCCCCACGATCCGCACCTTCGCGTCGCCGATGAAGGGATGGAAGAGCCCGATCGCGTTGGAGCCGCCGCCGACGCACGCGACGACCGCGTCCGGGAGGCGCCCGAGCGCGGCGCGCGCTTGCCGGCGCGCCTCGCGGCCGATGATCGAGTGGAAGTCGCGGACCATCATCGGATAGGGGTGCGGGCCGAGGGCGGACCCGAGCAGGTAGTAGGTCGTCCGGACGTTGGTCACCCAGTCCCGTAGCGCCTCGTTGATCGCGTCCTTGAGCGTCCGGCTCCCCGCCACCACGGGGATCACCTTCGCGCCGACAAGTCGCAACCGGAAGACGTTGACCGATTGCCGCCCGACGACCTC
>JACQWC010000115.1 GCA_016209635.1 Candidatus Rokuibacteriota bacterium
AGATGATCCCCTGCCACTGGCGGACCATCCCGTGGCCGCCGTTGTTGATGATGATCGTCTTCACCGCGAGGCCGTTGTCATAGCAGGTCGCCAGCTCCTGGCTGTTCATCGAGAACGAGCCGTCGCCGTCGACGTTCACGACGAGCCGGTCGGGATGCGCCGCGGCCACGCCCATCGCCGTGGGGAGCCCGTAGCCCATGGTCCCGAGCCCGCCCGAGGTGCACCAGCGCCGCGGGTGCTTGAACTTGTAGTACTGGGCCGCCCACATCTGGTGCTGCCCGACGCCGGTGACGATCATCGCGTCGCCGTTGGTGAGCCGCGAGATCTCCTGGATGACGTACTGGGGTTTGATGATCTCGTCGTCCCACTCGTAGCGGAACGGGTGCTTCCGCCTCCACTCGGCGATCTGGGCCATCCACTGCTTGCGGGCTTCCTTCGCGAGCGCCGGGACGTCCTCACGCATCGCTTCCTGGACCGCGGCGAGCAGCGCGCTCAGGACCCGGCGGCAGTCGCCGACGATGGGCACGTCCACCTTGATGTTCTTGGAGATGGAGGACGGGTCGATGTCGATGTGGATGATCTCCGCGTTGGGCGCGAAGGCGTCCACGCGCCCGGTGACCCGGTCGTCGAAGCGGGCCCCGACGGCGACGAGCACGTCGGCGTTGTGCACCGCCATGTTGGCGTAGTAGCTCCCGTGCATCCCCAGCATGTCGAGCGACAGCGGATGGTCCATGGGGAACGCGCCGAGGCCCATGAGCGTCTGGGTCACGGGGATCTGCGTCAGCTCGGCCAGCTCGGCCAGCTCGGCGTGGGCGTCAGCGGAGATGACGCCGCCGCCCACGTAGAGCACGGGCCGGCGCGCCCGGAGCATCAGGCGCGCCGCCTTCTTGATCTGTCCCGGGTGGCCCTCGTAGGTCGGGTTGTACGAGCGCATCTGGACCCGGTCGGGCCAGACCAGCTCCGCCTCCTTGACGAGGACGTCCTTGGGGAGGTCGACGTGGACGGGTCCGGGGCGACCCGTCGAGGCGATGTGGAACGCCTCGCGGATGATGGGTCCCAGATCCTTGCCGTCCTTCACGAGGAAGTTGTGCTTCGTGCAGGGCCGCGTGATGCCGACGTTGTCGGCCTCCTGGAAGGCGTCGTTCCCGATCAGGTGGGTGGGGACCTGGCCCGTGAACGCGACGATCGGGATCGAGTCCATCATCGCGTCCTGGAGCGCGGTGACGAGGTTGGTCGCCGCGGGGCCGGAGGTGACGAGGCAGACGCCCACCTTGCCGGTCGTCCGCGCGTACCCCTCGGCGGCGTGACCCGCCGCGGCCTCCTGCCGGACGAGGATGTGGCGGATGCCTTCGAAGTCGTAGAGCGCGTCGTAGATCGGCAGCACGGCGCCGCCGGGCAGGCCGAAGACGACGTCGACACCCTCCCGCTTCAAGCATTCCAGCACCAGTCGCGCGCCAGACAGTTTCACGGCCGTCCTCCTACAGCAGCCCTGCGGTCGCGAGCACCTCTTTGATCTCCTCGATGCCGTCGCCGTCGGGCGTGCCGAGCGGCTGGCGGCACGGTCCGCCGTACAGCCCCTGGAGGTCGAGCGCGGCCTTGAGCCCGCCGATCCCGTACCGGCCGGGGATGCCGCGGTCGGCCGTCATCATCCGGGCGGCGATCTCCCGCGCCTCGTCCCACCGACCGCCCTTGGCCAGCGCGTAGACGTCGCAGAACTCGCGCGCCGCGATCACGCCCAGCGCCAGGATGCCGCCCGACGCGCCGATCGCCAGCGCCGGCAGGAGCGCCGACGCCGCGCCCACGAGCACGTGGAAGGTCTTCGGCGTCTGGTCGATGATCTGGGCACATTGGGGGATGTTCCCGGACGAGTCCTTGATGCCGCACACGTTCGGATGGACGGCAATCTTCGCGACCGTCTCGGCTTCGAGGTTGATGCCGGTGTTCAGGGGGAAGTTGTAGATCATGACCGGAATCGGCGAGGCGTCGGCGACGGCCAGGTAGTGCCGGATCTGGGCCGCCGCCTGGCTGAACCCTTTCGTGAAGTAATGGGGCGTGATCACGATCGCCGCCGCGGCGCCGATCTCGGCGGCCCTCCGGGTCTGGCGGATCGTGTGGAGCGTCGAGTTCGTCCCGGTGCCGGCGATGAACACCTTCCCCCGGGGGATCGCCTCCCGCGCGGCGACGAGGATCCGGTCCCGCTCGGCCTCGTTCAGCATCGGGAACTCGCCCGTCGACCCGAGCACGACGTAGCCCGCGAGCTCCGTCGTGTTCCACGCCTGGATGTTCGAGGCGAGCCGGTCGGGGGCGACCTCGTCACCGCGGAACGGAGTCGGGACCGGGATGCACACGCCTTCAAAGCTCCTAGCCACGGTAGTCTCCTCCTCCGGCGTGGTGCTCCTTGATCCGCGCCTGCGCCGCCGAGAGGCGCGCGATGGGGATCATGAACGGCGAACAGGACACGTACGTCATGTTCACCCGGTGACAGAACTCGACCGACGAGGGCTCGCCGCCGTGCTCGCCGCAGATGCCGACCTTGAGGTCCGGGCGGGTGCGCCGCCCGCGCTCGATCCCGATCTTGACCAGCTCGCCGACGCCCTCCTGATCCAGGACCGAGAACGGGTCGTGCGGCAGGAGCCCCTTCTGGAGATAGTCCGGAAGGAACTTGGCCACGTCGTCCCGGCTGTAGCCGAACGTCA
>JACQWC010000112.1 GCA_016209635.1 Candidatus Rokuibacteriota bacterium
GCCAGCACCTTCTCCTTGATCCCGCCGACCGGGAGCACCCGCCCCGCGAGGCTCACCTCGCCGGTCATCGCCAGGCCGGCGGAGACGGGTCGCCCGGTCAGCAGGGATGCCAGCGCCGTCGTCATCGTCACGCCGGCGGACGGCCCGTCCTTCGGGATGGCGCCTGCGGGAACGTGCACGTGGATGTCGGACGCCTCCCAGAAGTCCGGAGGGATCATCAGCTCGCCGGCGTGCGAGCGGACCCACGACAGGGCCGTCTGCGCGGACTCCTTCATGACGTCGCCGAGCTGACCGGTCAGGGTTAGCGTCCGGGCGCCCTGCATCCGGGTGGCCTCGACGAACAGGATGTCACCGCCGGCCGCCGTCCAGGCGAGACCGACCGCGACGCCGGGGACGCGGGTCCGCTCCTCCAGCTCCTCGAACTCGAAGCGCGGCACGCCCAGGAATGACGTGATGACGTCCGGCGTCACCGTGACGGGATCGGTCCGCCCCTCAGCGCGGCCCCGCGCGACCTTGCGGCACACGCTCGCGATCTCGCGCTCGAGGCCCCGCACCCCGGCTTCGCGCGTGTAGCCGCGCGCCAGGAGGCGCAGCGCCTCGGGCGTGAACACGATGTCCGCCCCGGCCGTGAGACCGTGCTCCCGGGCCTGCTTGGGCACGAGGTGCTTCTCGGCGATCGCGACCTTCTCCTCCTCGGTGTAGCCGGCGAGCGGGATGATCTCCATGCGGTCCCGCAGAGGCGGCGGCACCGCGTCGATCACGTTCGCCGTTGTGATGAACAGCACGCGGGAGAGGTCGAACGTGACGTCGAGGTAGTGATCGCGAAACGCCGCATTCTGCTCCGGATCCAGCACCTCGAGGAGCGCCGACGCCGGGTCGCCCCGGAAGTCCATCCCGAGCTTGTCGATCTCGTCCAGCATGAACACGGGGTTCTTCGTGCCGGCCCGACGTAGCCCCTGGACGATCTGGCCCGGCAAGGCGCCGATGTACGTCCGCCGGTGACCCCGGATCTCCGCCTCGTCGCGCATGCCGCCGAGCGAGATCCGGTGGAACTTCCGCCCGAGCGCCCGCGCGATCGAGCGCCCGAGCGAGGTCTTCCCCACGCCGGGCGGGCCCACGAAGCACACGATCGGATCCTTCCCGGAGGGGCGGATCTTTCGCACCGCGAGGGATTCGAGAATGCGCTCCTTGATCTTCTCGAGCCCCTCGTGATCGTCGTCGAGAACGGCGCGCGCGCCCGCCAGATCGACCGTGTCGGTCGTCTCCTGCTGCCACGGCATCGCCACGAGCCAGTCGATGTACGTCCTCGCGACCGTGTACTCGGCCGCGGCGGCCGGCATCTTGGCGAGCCGGTCGAGCTCGCGGAGCGCCTCCTTGCGGGCCTCGTCCGACATCCCGGCCGCCTCGATCTTCTGGCGGAGCGCGTCGATCTCTTGGGCACGCTCGTCGGCCTCGCCCAGCTCCTTCTGGATCGCCTTGAGCTGCTCGCGCAGGTAGTACTCCCGCTGGGTCTTCGACATCTCGGACCGGATCTCGGACTGGATCTTCGATCCGAGCTCGAGGACCTCGGCCTCCTTGCCGAGGGCCGTCACGAGCTTCTGCAGCCGCTCCTTCACGTCGATCGTCTCGAGCAGCTCCTGCCTCACCGCCAGCGGCTGCGTCGGCAGCGAGGCCGCGATCAGGTCCGCCAGCGCGCCCGGTCCCTCGGCGCCGTCGGCCACGTTCGCCAGCTCGTCGGGCAGCGTCGGCGAGAGCGACACGACCTTCTTGAAGAGCGCGCCGGCGCTCCGCATGAGCGCCGCGACCTCCACGTCCTCGGCGCCCGCGCTCTCGTCGCCGACCGTCTCCACGCGCGCCCGGAGGAAGGGGGTCTCCTCGACGATCTCGACGATCCGGATCCGGCCGAGCCCCTGGGCCACGAGCCGCATCGTCCCGTCCGACTGCCTGAGCACCTTGTGGATGAGCGCCAGCGTGCCGACGGCGTGCAGTCCCTCCCGCCCGGGCGTGTCCTCGGCGGGGTCCCGCTGGCAGACGGCGCCGATCAGCCGGTCGCCCTGCGCGGCCTCCTCGATGAGTCGCAGCGAGGACTGACGACCCGCCGCCAGCGGGACCACGGCGTGGGGGAAGAGGACGGTGCCCCGGAGCGGGAGGACCCCGAGGATGTCCGGGATCAGGAGGCCGGGCTCGTTCGTCTCGTCGGTCATGCGCTCGTCCCGTGCCCTTTCTCTAGAACAGATCGACCGGCCGGAGCTGCCCGGAGGCGGCCCGGACGAGGGCCGCGCGCGGGCTCCCCGCGCGGTGGTCCTCTACGTCGGCCCCGCCCTCGCGCACGTACGCGATCAGGTCCTCGATCTGCCTCTGCATCTCGAGCATCCGGCGCCTCAGCTTCAGGATGATCTCGACACCGGCCAGGTTCACCCCGAGGTCGCGGGTGAGCCGGAGGACGCGCGCCAGCTCCTCGACGTCGTCCGCCGAGAACATGCGCGTGCGCCCGACCGTGCGGCTCGGGCGAAGCAGCCCTTTCTTCTCGTAGAACCGCAGGGTCTGCGGATGGACCTTCAGCATCTCGGCGACCACGCCGATCATGTAGAGTGGCTTGCCCCGGTCGTTCACGCCGCGCCCCCCTTGTAGCGGTCGAGCCCAGCCCGCGGCTCCGTCGGCATCAGGCGCTCGAGCTCCCGCACCAGCTCGTCGGTCCGCGCATCCAGGCCGCCCGGAATCATGACGCGAATCGTGACGTACAGATCCCCCACCCCGTCGCCCGTGAGCTTCGGGAGCCCCTGCCCGCGCAGCCGGAACACCTGCCCACCCGTTGTCCCCGGCGGGATCACGAGCACGCTCTCCGCCAACGGCGTCGGCATCCGGATCCGGGCACCCCGGAGCGCCTCCCACACGCTGATGGGCACCTCGCTATGGACGCTGTCGCCCTTGCGCTTGAAGAACGGGTGCTCGCGCACACGCGTGCTCACGATCAGATCGCCGCGCGGTCCGCCGAATGGCCCGGCGCTCCCCGCGCCCGCGACGCGGATCTGCGCGCCGGTGTCGACGCCCGCCGGGATCGAGACGGGCACGGGATCAATGGAGCGACGGACGCCGCGACCGAGACAGACGGAGCAGGCCTCGCCGGCCGCGCCGCCCGCGGCCCCGCAAGCGGGACACGGCGAGAACCGCGTGACCTCCAGGCCGACGGTCACACCCCGCGCCACCTCCGCGAACCCCAGCTCGACCGCGACGTGCACGTCCTCGCCCCGCCGGCCCACCTCGAGCGGCTCGGCACGGTGCACGCCATGGCCGAACCTGTCGTACATCGCGCGCGCGTGCGGGTCGCTCAGCACCCGGTACGCCTCGGCGATCTCCGCGAAGAGCGTCCGGGCCTGCTGGTCCCAGAAGTTCACGTCCGGTGAGTACTGCCGCGCGAGCCGCCGGTACGCCTGGCGGATCTCGCGCGGCCCGGCCGTGGCCACGATGCCAAGCACCGCGTAGTAATCGCGCCGCATCGACCCTACTTCTTGTCGCCTAGATCCGTGAACTCGGCGTCCACGACCTCGCCCTCCTTGGGCCCGGACGCCCGACCGTCACCGCCCTCGCCGCTCGCCCCGCCCGGCTGTCCGCCCTTGGCCTGAGCCTCGCGGTACATGATCTCGGCCAGCTTGTGCGACGCGCGCGTCAGGGTCTCCTGGGCTCGCTTCATGCGTTCGGTGTCGTCGCCCTTCAGCGCCTCGCGGGCCTCGGCCAGGGCATCCTCGATCGCCTTCCGGTCTGCCTCGCCGAGCTTCGCACCGTGCTCACCGAGCGTCCGCTCCGTCGAGTACACGAGCGAGTCCGTCTGGTTCCGCGCCTCGATCTCCTGCTTTCGCTTCGTGTCCTCGGCCGCGTTGGCCGCCGCGTCCTTCACCATCCGCTCGATCTCGTCTTTGGTCAGCCCCGACGAGGCCGTGATCGTGATGTTCTGCTGCTTGCCGGTCGCCGTGTCCCGCGCCGAAACGTTCAGGATGCCGTTCGCGTCGATGTCAAAGGCCACCTCGACCTGCGGGACCCCGCGCGGCGCCGGCGGAATCCCCACGAGGTGGAACTTGCCGAGGGTCCGTGTGTCTCGCGCCTTGGGGCGCTCGCCCTGGAGCACGTGGACCTCGACCGATGTCTGGTTATCGGC
>JACQWC010000106.1 GCA_016209635.1 Candidatus Rokuibacteriota bacterium
CGGCGAGTTCCGCCGGCGCAAGACCTTGATGTTCTACGGCTACGCCGACCAGGTCGCCTCGCTCTACGCGGGGCTGGACCTGAGAAAGCACTACTAGGCGCGTGTCGCGCGGGCCGAGGATCGCGCTCAAGATCGGCGTGTGGGGGGGCTGCCTGACGCCGCTGGCCTGCCTCGTCTACTGGGGCGCCACGGACGACCTCACCGCGAACCCCATCGACTTCGTCACGCGGACGCTCGGCGACTGGACGCTCCGGTGCCTCCTCGCGAGCCTCGCCCTGACGCCGCTCCGCCTCCTGACGGGCGTCGCGTGGCAGATGAGCCTCCGCCGCCTGCTCGGGCTCTTCGCCTTCTTCTACGCCTGCCTCCACTTCAGCGTGTGGATCGCGCTCGACCACTTCTTCGACTGGCCCGAGATGCTGGCGGACGTCCTCAAGCGGCCGTACATCACGGTCGGCGTGGCGGCGCTCGGTCTTCTGCTCCCGCTCGCCTCGACCTCGACCGCCGGCATGGTGAAGCGCCTGGGCGGCGCGGCCTGGCGGCGGCTCCACCGGCTCGTCTACGCGATCGGCGTCCTCGGCGTCCTCCACTATCTCTGGCTCGCGAAGGTCGGCGTGGTCGACCCCTACGTCTACGCCGCCCTCCTGGCGCTCCTCCTGGCGATCCGGCTCTGGGACTGGGCGCGGCGACGCGCGCGGCGGCTCAGCGCATCCCGCGTCGCGGCTCGCCGCGGCGGCTACCATGACGTCGCGGGATTTGGTAGGCTCTAGCCCGCATGCGCGTCCCCGCCCCCCTCGCGCTCGGTCTCCTGGCGCTCCTGCTTTCGGGGTGTTCGCTCGCGACCGATCGCGTGCCGGGCGGCGGCGCCACGCCCGCGCCCGTCAGAGCGGTGCTGGCGAACGGGGTCGTGCTGATCGTCCAGGAGCACCGGGCGAGCGACGTCGTCGCGCTCCAGCTCTGGATCCGGGCGGGCGGACGCGACGAGTCCGCCGAAGAGCTCGGCCTCTCCCATTACCTCGAGCACATGCTCTTCAAGGGCACGCCGACGCGCCCACCCGGCTCCATCGACCGGCTCATCGAGGAGCTGGGGGGACAGAGCAACGCGTTCACCTCCTACGACTACACGCACTTCGACGTCGTCCTGCCCGCGGAGCACGCGCGCGCGGGGATCGAGCTGCTCGCCGACATCGCGGTCAACGCGAGCTTCGTCCCGGAGGAGCTCGAGAGCGAGAAGAAAGTCGTCTTCGAAGAGATGAACCTCGTCGAGGACGATCCCGAAAAGTTCCTCAGCCGTCGGCTGTCCGAGCTGGCGTACACGCCGCACCCGTACGGCCGCCCGATCCTCGGCACCCGTGACCTGATCCAGGCCCTGACGCGGGAACGGCTCGCGCGCTACTACAAGAAGCACTACGTGCCGCGGAACATGACACTCGTGGTCGTGGGCGCGGTGCGCCCGGCGGAGGTCCGGAAGATCGCGGAGGCGACCTTCGGCGGGCTCGGGGGCCCGGCGCCCGCGCGCGCGCAGCTCACCGAGCCGCCCGGGCTCGACCCCGCGCGCCGCCTGGACGTCCGGCGCGCGGAGGCACAGGCGTATCTCGGCCTCGCCTGGCGGGCGGCGCCCACGGCGAGCGAGGACATCTACGCGGTCGACCTGCTCACCTACATCCTCGGCGACTCGCCGAGCTCGCGGCTGAACCGCGCCGTGCGGGAGCGCGACCGGCTCGTGGCGGCGATCGAGGCGAGCTACATCGCCTCGGAGAAGGCGGGCCTCGTGGCGGTGTCGGCCCGGCTCGAGGCTGGCAACCTCGAGAAGGCCGAGGCGTCCATCCTCGAGGTGATCCGGCGGGTGCGCGCCGAGGGGGTCACCGAGGCGGAGCGCCAGCGCGCGCTGATCACCGCCGAGTCGAGCTACGCGTTCGACATCGAGACCGCCGAGGGGCTGGCGAAGTCCTACGGGCAGGCGGAGACGACGTGGACGCTGGAAGACGAGATCCAGTATCTGTCGAGGCTCCGCCAGATCACGGCGGCGCAGATCCAGGCGGCCGCCCTGAAGTACTTCCGCGACGACAACTACGCGCGCGTGCGGTTCCTGCCGGGCGGAGGCTCGCGATGAGCCCCTGGCGCGCGGGCCTGCTGGTCCTGGCGCTCGGCGGCGCCCTCGGGGCCCCGGTCGAGGCGGCGCCCGCCTTCCAGCGCGAGCGGCTCCCGAACGGCATGACCGTGCTCGTCCGCGAGAACCCGACGGCGCCGGTCGTGGCGGTGTCGCTCCTCGTGCGGATGGGCGCGCGCTGGGAGCGGTCCGAGAACGCCGGGATCTCGAACTTCGCGCACGCGCTGATGGTGAAGGGCACGACCCGCCGGAGCGGCGCCGAGCTGGCCGAGCTGATCGCGGGCTTCGGGGGCAAGCTGAGCGCCTCCGGTGACGTCGACTACTCGGGCATCCGCGCGACGGCGCTCGCCCGCTTCTGGCGCGAAGTGCTCGGCCTGACCGCCGAGCTGGCCCTCCAGCCGAAGCTCGCCGCCGACGAGGTCGACGGCGAGCGCGACTGGCTCCTGAGCCGGATCCAGCGGCGGGTCGACAACCCCGTCTCACGCGCGTTCGACGAGTTCTATGCGGCGCTCTACGGCGCGCATCCGTACGGGCTCCCCGCGCTCGGCAGCCGGGAGTCGCTGGCCCGGATCGACCACGCGGCGCTCGTCGCTTACTACCGGGCGTTCTACCGGCCCGAGCGCATGACGCTCGCGGTGAGCGGGCAGGTCGCGGCCGCCGAGGTCTTCGCGGAGGCGCGGCGCCTCTTCGGCGGGATGCCGGGCGGTGGCGCGTCCGCCGACCCGCCCATCCCTCCGCCGGCGCCGGCGGCCCGCCGACTGGTCATCGAGCAGCCCGCCCAGCAGGCGCAGATCCTCGTCGGCGGGATCGCGCCGGCGATCGACCATCCCGACCACGCCGCGGTGAGGGTGCTCGCCACGATTCTGGGGGGCGGGATGGCGGGTCGGCTCTTCGTGGAGCTGCGGGACAAGACCGGTCTCGCCTACACGGCGAGCGCCTTCTACGACCCGGTGCGCGAGCCCGGCGCGCTCGTCCTCTATCTCGGGACCTCGCCCGGGAACGCCGATCGGGCGGAGGAGGCGCTCGCCCGCGAGGTCCAGAAGATCCGCACCGAGCCCGTGAGCGCCGAGGAGCTCAACCGCGCCAAGGGCTACCTCCTCGGCAAGTACGCGATGGACCGGCGGACGAACGACCGGCAGGCGTGGTATCTCACGTTCTACGAGGTCGAGGGCGTCGGCGGGGACTTTCCCGACCGCTACCGGCGGGCGGCCGAGGCCGTGACCTCGGCCGACGTCCTGCGCGTCGCCAGGACCTACCTCGCGACCCTCACCACGCTGGTGCTCCGCCCTCCGCGGTCCCGCTGAGCGACACGGGCCGCCTAGCCGTCGGGCTGGTCGCGGCGCGCCCGCGCCTCGTCGGCGGCCCGGATCTCGTCCTCGAACATGCCGACGTGCAGCGGGCAGGGGGGCTTGTTCTCGTCGACGTACTGACAGTCCACCTGGTTGCACTGGACGAAGTACCCCGGCGGCCGCCCGAACCCCCCGGGACGCCGGAGACGGATCAGCACCTTCTCCGAGACCACGTCACACCAGAACTCACGGGCCCGACTCCGGCTCATCGCCTCTCCCTGGCGCCTCGGCTCTGCCGTCGACAGGAGCACCATACGCCGTTCGCCCCTCGGAGATCAATGCCGCTCGCCAATGGCGGTTCTGATTTCAGTCGAACGCGCGCCGAGATTCCGATATAGTCAGTCGAAATACTCGGGGCCTGCGGGCGTCGATCTCGGGGGAGGGCCAGCATTGCGTCCTGTTCTTCAAGGAGCCCACGGACAGAAGCCGCTCGTCGTCGTCTCGATCGTGGCGCTCGCCCTCGCGGGCTGCGGGAGCCTTTCGCACACCGTCCGCGCCGAGTCGCCGCTCGGCGCGGAGCCGCCGACCGAGGTGCGCCTGGCCCGGCTCGCGGAGGCGTCGAGCGATGCCAGGACCGACACGGCGCTGCTGGCCCAGGCAACCGCGCCCCGTTCGGCGGGGCCGGAAACCGAGGAGGCCGAGGACTACGACCCCTGGGAGCCCTTCAACGAGAAGATGTTCGAGTTCAACCGGAACGTGGACAAGGCGGTCGTCAAGCCGGTCGCGCAGGCGTACAACTTCGTCCTGCCGGATCGGCTCCAGATCATGATTGGCAACGGCTTCGACAACATCCGCTCGGTGCCTCGCTTCATCAACAGCCTGCTCCAGGGGAAGTGGGACGGGGCGGTCCGGGAGCTGGGACGCTTCCTCTTCAACAGCACGGTCGGCATCGGGGGGCTGTTCGACGTCGCGACCATGGAGGGGATCAAGAAGAGCAACGAGGATTTCGGCCAGACGCTCGCCGTCTGGGGCTCGGGCCCCGGCCCGTACCTGGTCGTGCCGTTCCTGCCCCCTATGACCGTGCGCGACGGAGTCGGCCTGGCCGTCAACGGCCTCATGGACCCGCTGGTCTACGTCCTGCCCTTCATCTGGGACCGTCTCGGCATGCAGGTCGGCGAGACCGTGAACGACCGCTCGCTCAACCTCGAGCTGTTCGAGGGCATCGAGGAGGCCACGGTCGATCTCTACAGCGCGGTGCGGCACGGCTACCTCCAGCGGCGGGAGCGCCTGATCAAGGAATAGCGGGTCCGGCACGCGTGCTGAGACGCTGGCGATCGTGGCGCCCCGCCGGCTTCCTCGTGGTTCCGGCCCTGAGCGCGCTTGTCGGCTGGGCGCTCGCGGAGGCCGCGGCGCCGGCCTCCGACCGGGAGGTCGCTGCGGGGCGCGCCCTCTACGTGACCCTCTGCGTGGTCTGCCACGGCGAGAGCGGACGGGGCGACGGGGCGTCGGCCGCCGGCTTCGCCACCAAGCCGAGCGACCTCACGGACGGGCGTCTCATGAACCCGC
The DNA here is from genome assembly GCA_016209635.1 of Candidatus Rokuibacteriota bacterium. Classification (GTDB taxonomy): domain Bacteria; phylum Methylomirabilota; class Methylomirabilia; order Rokubacteriales; family CSP1-6; genus JACQWC01. The sequence goes on from JACQWC010000106.1 coordinate 4,963, forward strand.
TGCCCGACGAGTTCCTCGTGAACGTCATCCGCAGCGGCGGTCCGGCGGAAGGGCTGTCGCCGGGGATGCCGCCGTTCGCCGCGTACCTCGGCCCCGCCGAGACGCGCCAGGTCGTCGCCTACCTGCGCTCGATCGCGCGGCCGCCTTTCCGTCCCGGGATGGCGAAGCCGATCGTGGCCGTCCCCGGCGCGCCGGCGCAGCCCGTCTTCTTCAGCCACCTGATCCACGCCGGATCGTTCCAGATCGGATGCCAGTACTGCCACGCCGACGCCCGGCGCTCCGACTACGCGGGGCTCCCGTCCGTCGAGCGGTGCATGGGCTGCCACAAGATCGTCGGCGCCCAGGACAATCCGGAGGTCCTGAAGCTCCACGACTACTGGCGCCGCGGGGCGTCCATCCCGTGGGTGCGCGTCTTCAAGGTCCCCGAGTTCACGTATTTCCCGCACAAGCCCCACGTTCGGGCCGGGGTCGAGTGTCAGACCTGCCACGGTCCGATCGAGCGCATGCGCGTGGTCGGCGCGGACACGGGACCGGCGCTCTCGAACGACCTCATGCACCTCGTCGGCCTCAATCCGCCGTCCCGCCCGCTGACGATGGGCTGGTGCGTGGACTGCCACCGCGCCGAGAACGCCAGGCGCGGGACGAAGGCGCCGCTCGACTGCATCGCCTGCCATCACTGAGCACGCCACCGCGCCCCCGCCCCGCGCCGGGGCGCCGGAAGTGCTACAATCCGCGCCGGAACCGATGACCCTCTCCCTCGACGGTGTTCGTGTCCTCGATCTCTCGCGAGTCCTCGCCGGACCGTTCTGCGCGTCGCTCCTCGCCGACATGGGCGCCGACGTGATCAAGGTCGAGGACACGGGCGCGGGCGACGAGTCGCGGACGTGGCCGCCGCACAAGGAGGGCGAGTCGGCGGCGTACCTCGTCGACAACCGGAACAAGCGCGGCATGGCGGTCGACCTCAAGGCGCCGGAGGGCGTCGAGATCGTCAGGCGGATCGCCCGCCGCGCGGACGTGCTGATCGAGAACTTCCGCACCGGCACCATGGAGGATTTCGGCCTCGGCTGGGATCAGCTCGCCGAGGCGAATCCTGGGCTCGTGTACTGCTCGATCTCGGCCTTCGGGCGGACCGGGCCGCGGAAGGACGGCGCCGGATACGAGGCGCTCATGCAGGCGTTCAGCGGCATCATGAGCATCACGGGCGAGCCCGACGGCCCGCCGGTGCGCTGCGGCGTCTCGTTCCTCGACATGAGCACCGGCATCCTGTGCGCCTTCGGCGTGGTGAACGCGCTGCTCTACCGGGCGCGGACCGGTCTCGGGCAGCGGGTGGAAGGCTCTCTCCTGGAATCGGCGATCGGGCTCCTCAACTACCACGTCGAGGGCTACCTCCTGACGGGGAGCATCCCGCGCGCCCTCGGGTCGTCACACCCGTCGGTCGTCCCGTACCGGAACTTCCGCTGCCGCGACGGCCACTGGGTGTTCGTCGCCGCCGCGAACGACCGGCTGTGGCAGCGGCTCGCCACGGCGCTGGGGCTGGACGCGCTCCGCGACGACCCGAGGTTCGCGACGAACCCCGAGCGGGTCGAGCACCGGGTGGCGCTCGAGGCGGCACTCGCCGACGCGATCGCGGGCCACGATCGGGCCGCGCTCCTCGCGAGGCTCGAGGCCGGTGGTGTGCCGGCGACGCCCGTCAACACGGTGGACCAGGTGATGGACGACGTGCAGACCGAGGCGCGCCAGATCGTCGAGCGGATCAAGCACCCGCGGCTCGGCGAGATCCCCATCATCGGCATGCCGCTCAAGTTCTCGCGCATGCGGCCCGGCGTCCGGCGCCATGCCCCGCTCCGTGGCGAGCACACCGACGAGGTGCTGGCGGAGTACGGCTATTCGCTCGCGGCCATCGCCGGGCTGCGGGCCCGAAAGGTGGTCGTGTAGGGGCAGGGCTCGAGGAATCGTCTTCCTGCGGCTCACGGTGATCGGGTTCTAGATCGGAGGAGTTCCCATGGCGCAGCTCGAGGTTCTGAATCCGGTGGCGAGAACCATGGAGTTTGCCGTCAAGCCGGCGCCGCGCCTCCAGACCGTCGACGGCGCGACCATCGGGCTCTACTGGAACATGAAGGCCGGCGGGGACGCGGCGCTCGACCGGACGGAGCAGCTCCTCCGCGCGCGCTTCCCCGCGGTGAAGTTCCGCCGCTACACGGGCTCGGTCGGCTGGCTCATGCGCCACTGCACGGCCGAGGACGCCGACCGCATCGCCTCCGAGGTGCACGCCGTCGTTGGAACCACCAACGACTGAGGGTCGTGCACGTCGTGGGGGGTCCACGACATGGTCGAGCTGGAGCGGCGGGGCATCCCGACCGTCATCTTCACCGCGCGGACGTTCGTCCACGACGCCCACCGGAGCGCCGCGAGCTTCGGCCTCGCCGGCCTGCCGCTCGCGGTCGTGCCGCTGCCGTTCACGAACCAGCGGTCGGAGGACGTCGGTGCGATGGCCGAGGCCGCGTTCGAGCAGGTGGTGGCGGGCCTGACGGAGCCCGTCGAGGAGCCGGCCGCCGCCGAGCGCCCGGTCGCCGAGGAGCGGCTCCGCTACGAGGGCGAGGACCTGCTCGACGCCTGGACGCGGATGAACCGTGATCTCCTCCAGCGCGGCTGGTCCGACGGCTTCCCGCTCGTCGCCGCCACGGACCGCGCCGTCGAGGCGATGCTGGCCGGAACGCGGCGCGATCCGAGGGAGGCCGTCGCGACGCTCGAGCCGGGGTTCGGGATCGCGACCGTCGAGAAGCTCGCGATCAACGCGGTGATGGCGGGCTGCGGCCCCGAGCACCTGCCGTTCCTCCTCGCCGCGGTTCGCTGCCTCGCCGAGCCGAAGATGTACATCCGCAACAAGGCCATGTCGACGGGCCCGCACGCTCCCCTCGTGCTGGTGAACGGGCCCAAGGGGCGCGTGGCCAACCTCAACTCGGGCATGTGCGCGCTCGGTCCGGGCGCGCCCTCGGCGTCGAACACGGTGCTGGGCCGGGCGGTGCGGCTCACGATGATGAACGTCGGCCACACGTACGTCGGCGTCTCGGACATGGACACGATCGGCTCGCCCCTCAAGTACAGTCTCTGCTGCGCGGAGAACGAGGCGGAGAGCCCCTGGGAGCCCTACCACGTCACGCGTGGATTCGCCCGCGAGGCGAGCACCGTCACCGTCCACTTCGTGTACGGCATCTGCGAGCTGCACGACTTCAAGTCGACGACCCCCGAGGGGCTCATCGAGGTGTTCGCGACGGCCGCGAACAACGTCGCGCAGGTGGGGACGGGGCTCTGGCTCATCGGCCGGCGCGCCGACCCGCGCTCGAAGACCGAGGAGAAGGAGCACAACACGCTCTTCATCTGCCCCGAGCACGCCCAGATCTTCTCCCGCGCGGGCTGGGGCCGGCCCGAGATCCAGGCGGCCCTCTACCGGGCGGCGCGCCTCCCGTTCCGGACGATGATGCTGAACAAGGAGCCAAAGGCCATGGCGATCGCCCACCCGGAGCTCGGCTGGATGCCGGATCATCCCGACCTCCCGGTGCCGGTCGTCGAGGCCCCGGGCTGCTTCGACATCGCGGTGGTGGGCGCCGCCGCCGGGCGTGGAAGCTACTTCTACGGCGCGGGCGAGCCGGTCACGATGCCCGTCGAGGACTGAGCGGACCGGCGATGGATTCGTTCGCGGGCCGGGTCGGCGTCGTCACCGGGGGTGCCAGCGGCATCGGCAAGGCGCTCGTGCTCGGACTCGTCCGGGAAGGGGCGAAGGTCGTGGTCGCCGATCTCGACGAGCCGGCGATGGCCGGGGTCGTCGCCGAGGTGCGCAACCTCGGCGGCGAGGCGATCGCCGTCCGCACCGACGTGAGCGATCGGAAGCACGTCGAGGCGCTCGCGGAGCGGGCCGTCGCGACCTTCGGCGCCGTCCACGTGCTTTGCAACAACGCGGGCGTCGGAGTGTGGGGTCCGCTCGAGTCGGCGACGCACCAGGACTGGGAGTGGGTGCTCGCCGTGAACCTCTGGGGCGTCATCCACGGCCTCGAGGCGTTCCTGCCCCGCATGATCGCTGCGCGCCAGGGGGGCCACGTGCTCAACACCGCGTCGATGGCCGGGCTCGTCGCCACGCAGGGGCTCGGCGTCTACAACACGTCGAAGTACGCCGTCGTCGGCCTCTCGGAAACGCTCGCGAAGGATCTCCGGCCCTACGGGATCGGCGTCTCGGTCCTCTGCCCCATGGGCGTGGCGACGCGGATCCGCTCGAGCGAGCGCAACCGGCCCGCCCACCTCCGCAACCCAACGGAGCGCCGGGCGGAGCCCGTCGAGCTGATGGGGCGCACGCTCGAGCCCGAGGCGGTGGCGGCGATGGCGCTCGCCGCCATCCGGGAGAACCGGCTCTACGTCGTGACGCACGAGGAGGGGCTGGACGCGATCCGCCGGCGGTTCCAGCGCATCGAGCAGGCGGTCCCCCGGGCGACGTCCTAGCGCGTTCCCACCCGAGCCACGTCGACGATCCCTTCCCGCTGGGTCCGGACGCCCCCCGAGCTCGATCGGCTCGCGCGGCGGCTCTCCACCGCCGGCGAGATCGCGGTCGACACCGAGGGCGACAGCCTCCACCACTATCCCGAGCGGCTCGCGCTGATCCAGGTCGCCGACCGCAGCGGCGCCGCGTGGCTCGTCGATCCGCTGGGGCTGCCCGACCTCGGGGCGCTCGGTCCCGTCTTCGCCGACCCGCAGGTCCTCACGGTCCTCCACGCGGGCGACAACGACCTCGCCCAGCTCAAGCGCCGTTACGGATTCGCCTTCGCCGCGATCTTCGATACCGCGCTGGCGGCGCGGTTTCTCGGGGTCAAGAAGCTCGGTCTGGACGAGCTGCTCCGGGAGCGGCTCGGCGTCGAGCTGCCGCCGTCGCGCCAGCGCGACGACTGGTCGGCGCGGCCGCTCTCGCCCGCCCAGGAGGAGTACGCCGTCGCCGACGTCCGCCATCTGCTCGAGCTCCGGGACAGGCTCGTCGACGAACTGCGCCGCGCGGGACGCCTCGCGTGGGTCGAGGAGGAGTGCGCCGCGCTCGCGGCCCAGCCGATCGCCGAGCGCGCCACCGATCCGGAGGCGTACGCCCGGGTGAAGGGAGCCCGTGATCTTTCGCCGCGGGAGCGCGCCGTGCTGCGGGAGCTGTACGAGCTGCGCGAGCGGCTCGCGCGCGACGCCGATCGCCCACCGTTCAAAATCCTCTCCGAGGAGATCCTGGTCCGCCTGGCGCGCCTCCTGCCCGCCGATCGGACGGGCCTCGCGGGGGTGCCCGGCTGCACGCCGCGCGTGATCGAGCGCTGGGGGGAACCGATCCTGGCGGCGATCGCTCGCGCGCTGGCGCTCCCGCCCGAGGCGCCGCCCGTTCCCGAGCAGCGCCCGCGGCCATCGGTCCCCGCGGAGGTGCGGCGGCGGGTCGAAGCGCTGCGCAGGTGGCGTAGCGGCGCCTCACCACGAACCGGGCTCGAGCCCGGGGTCCTCCTGCCGAACCGGCTGATCGGCGCGATCGCGGCGGCGGGCCCCCGCGACCGGGCTCACCTCGGGCGCGTCGATGGCGTGCGCCGCTGGCGCGTCGACGCGCTCGGCGACGAAATTCTCGCGGCGATCGCCTCCGCGTGAGCGGGTACGATAGGCGCCGTGGGTGACTGGAGGCGGAATCTTATCCGCGACGATGAGGGCCTGGCCCGGGTCCTCCGCGAGGCGAAGACCATCGCCATCCTCGGGGCCAAGACCGAGCGGTCGGAGCCCGCGTTCTTCGTGCCCGCCTATCTGGACGCGCGCGGCTATCGCGTCCTGCCCGTGAATCCCGCCCTGGCGGGGCGGTCCCTCTGGGGGACGACGATCGTCGCCACGCTCGCCGATCTCCCCGAGCCCGCCGACGTGATCGAGGTCTTCCGGCGTCCCGGGTTCCTCCCGGCCCACGTCGACGAGATCCTGGTACTGCCGTGGCGCCCGCAGACGGTGTGGCTCCAGCTCGGGATCCGCCACGCCCCGTCCGTGGAGCGGCTGGCGCGCGCGGGGATCCGGGTGGTCGAGAATCGCTGCATGATGCCCGAGCACCGGCGACTCCTCTGATGGCGCACCAGTACGTCTACGTGATGAAGGACCTCCGCAAGGTCGTCCCACCGAAACGCGAGATCCTTCACGGGATCTGGCTCTCGTTTCTCCCCGGCGCCAAGATCGGCGTGCTCGGGGCGAACGGCGCGGGCAAGAGCACGCTCCTCCGGATCATGGCGGGCGAGGACGACGACTTCCTCGGCGAGGCGTTCGCGACCGAGGGCCTCCGGATCGGATACCTCCCCCAGGAGCCCCAGCTCGACGCGACGAGGGACGTCCGGGGCAACGTCGAGGAGGGCGTCGCCGAGACCCGCGCGCTCCTCCGCCGCTTCGAGGAGACGAGCGCCCGCCTCGGCGAGGAGCTGCCGCCCGAGGAGCTGGAGGCGCTGCTCGCCGAGCAGGCGCGACTGCAAGACAGGATCGACGCGACCGGCGCGTGGGACCTCGACCGCACGGTCGAGATCGCGATGGACGCGCTGCGCTGCCCGCCGGGCGACGCGGACGTGGCCACGCTGTCGGGCGGCGAGCGGCGGCGCGTGGCGCTCTGCCGCCTGCTCCTGTCGCGCCCGGACCTGCTGCTGCTCGACGAGCCCACCAACCACCTGGACGCCGAGAGCGTCGCCTGGCTGGAGCGGCACCTGCAGGAGTACCCGGGCACGGTCGTGGCGGTCACCCACGACCGCTACTTCCTGGACAACGTGGCCGGCTGGATCCTGGAG
>JACQWC010000103.1 GCA_016209635.1 Candidatus Rokuibacteriota bacterium
CGGTGACATACTCCCAGTGGCCGGTCCCGTGGCTCGGGTCGATCACGATCGGCAGGTGCGAGAGCTTCTTCACCACCGGCACCGCGTTCAGATCCAGCGTGTACCGCGTCGACGTCTCGAACGTCCGGATCCCCCGCTCGCACAGAATCACGTTCGGGTTCCCCCCCGCCAGAATGTACTCCGCCGACAACAGCCACTCCTGGATCGACGTCGACATCCCCCGCTTCAGCAGCACCGGCTTCCGCGCCTCCGCCACCCGCTTGAGCAGCGAGAAGTTCTGCACGTTCCGCGCCCCGATCTGCAGAATATCGGCGTGCTCCGCCACCACCTCCACCTTGTCCGGCTCCATCACCTCCGTCACGATGGGAAGCCCCGTCTCCCGCTTCGCCTCCGCCAGGAGCTTCAACCCCTCCTCCTCCAGCCCCTGGAACGCGTACGGCGACGTCCGCGGCTTGAACGCCCCACCCCGCAACACCGCCGCCCCCGCCTCCTTCACCCGCTGCGCGACCTCCAGGACCTGGCCCCGGGACTCCACCGAGCACGGGCCGGCCATGACCGCCACGCGCTGCCCGCCGATCGTCACGGAGTCGACCCGCACCTCGGTGTTCTCCGGGTGGGCCTCGCGGCTCGCGAGCTTGAAGGGCTGCAGGATGCGCACGACCGCCTCGACGCACTCGAGCGACTCGAGCGCGAGCAGCCGGTCCTTGCCGCGATCGTCGCCGATGGCGCCGATGATCGTCCGCGCCTCACCGCGGCTCAGGTGCGGGCGATAGCCCATCGTCTGGATGCGGCGCGCGACGTCCTCGATGTCCGCCTCGGTGCTTCCCGACCTCAGCACGATGATCATGGCCTCCTCCTCCGGAGCCCTTCGAGCCGGCTCGCGTGCGGGACAAAAAAGAAGGCCGCGGGGTGCGCTCCCGCGGCCTTCGATCGCTCCGGGCCGCGGGCTTTCGGTCCGCCCGCGGCTCCCCGTCTATCTCAGGTCAGAGCCCGTGGGCAGACCCCCGTGAAGTAGTAGAAGTAGAAGAAGCCGGAGCCGGCCCAGGGGCTCATATGCGTGCCGCGTACTCTACGCACATCCGCCCCTGCCGTCAAGCCCCTTTCCGGTGGAGCAGCTTCACGACGCGGTTCCGGTAGTAGAACAGGGGGAGGGCGACGGCGGCGATGAGCGCCGCGAAGACGAGCGCGTAGATGAACTGGTGCTCCGCGACGCGCGCCCCGAAGTAGGAGGAGATCCACGTCCCCGGCAGGCGGCCGAGGGTCGAGACCAGGGCGAACACCCAGAAGGGCATCGGGCTGATCCCGAAGAGGTACGAGATGATGTCCTTCGGGAAGCCGGGGATGAGGTAGAGGATGAAGCAGAGGATCGCCCCCTCGGCCTCGACGACGAAGCTCACCCGGTTCCAGTGGTGCTCGCTGAGCCACGGCCGCACGAGGGGCTCCCCCCACTTGCGCCCCGCCCCGAAGCAGAGGAGGGTGCCGGCCGTCAGGCCGATCGTCGAGTAGAACAGCCCCCACCAGGTGCCGAAGAGGGCTCCGCCCACCGGCCCCGTGATCTCGCCGGGGATGGGGGACAGGACCACCTGGAGCGCCTGGATCGCGACGAAGACGAGCGGCGCCATCCAGCCCCATGAGCCGACCGTCTCCTTGAGGAACGCCTTGTCGCGGTAGAGGCGGACGACGAACCCGATCGCGGGCGAGTCCGTCATGACGAGCCAGATGACGAGCGCCAGGAGCGCGGCGAGCGCCAGCGACAGGAGCGCCCACCGGAGGCGACCGTTCAGGGATCGGCCGTTCGGGGTCGAGTTCACAGCCGCGGGCACCGTTCCCCCCAGGGACGCGCCGCCTCGTACGCGGCCGAGGCGGCCAGCACGACGCCATCGGCGAGGCGTCCGCCGACGATCTGGAGCCCGACCGGCAGCCCGTCCTCCGTCCAGCCCGCGGGCACGCTCGCCGCCGGCTGGCCGGTGAGGTTGAACGGGTACGTGAACGGCATCCACCCGAGCACCGGGACCCGCTGGCCCGAGATCTCGCGCGGCGGCGAGGCCCCGGCGGCGAACGGCGGCACGGCCACCGTCGGCGTCAGCAGGAGGTCGAAGCGCGCGAGAAACGTGTGCACCTCCTGCCAGTAGGTACCGACCCGCGCGATCGCCAAGAGGTAGTCGCGCGTGGTGACCCCGCCGCCCCGCCGGATGAACTTGACGAGCGTCGGGTCCATCAGGGCCTCGGCCTCCGGCAGACGATCCGACCACGCCGCGTAGAACTGCGCGGCGACGATCGTGCCGAAGGCCTCCTCGGGACTCTCCCAGCCCGGGTTCACCACCTCCACGTGGCAGCCGAGCGACTCGAACTCCGCCGCCGCGTCCGCGCACAGCGCCTGGACGCGCGGGTCGACGACGGCGTAGCCGAGGTCGGGCGCCCACCCGACGTTGAGGCCCCGCACGGCACGGTCGCACGCCGCCAGGTAGGAGCCTGCCTCCCGGGGGAGGGAGTCGCGATCGCGATCGTCGCCGCCGGCGATGACGTCGAGCACGAGGGCGGCGTCGCGCACGGTCCGCGTGATGGGGCCGGTGTGGGCGACGTGGTCCCAGCCCGGGAATCCCGGGTATTGCGGGACGCGACCCCGCGAGGGCTTGAACCCGTAGACGCCGCAGAAGGCCGCCGGGATCCGAACCGAGCCGCCACCGTCGGTCCCCAGCGCGAGCGGGCCGAGACCGCTCGCCACCGCCGCCGCGGCGCCGCCGCTCGAGCCGCCGGGGGTCAGGTCGAGGTTCCACGGATTCCGCGTGACGCCGAACATCGGGTTGTCGGTGACCGCCTTGTGGCCGAACTCGGAGGTGTTGGTCTTCCCGAGGATGACCGCGCCCGCGGCCCGGAGGCGCGCGACCGCGACGGCGTCCTCCTCGGGCACGGCCTCGGCGAAGAGCCTGGAGCCGCCCGTCGTCCTGAGCCCGCGGGTGAACACGACGTCCTTGATGGAGATGGGCACGCCGTGGAGCGGGCCAAGCGGCTCGCCCTTCGTGACGGCGATCTCGGCCTCGCGCGCCGCCGCGCGCGCGAGATCGGCCGCGACGAGGCAGAAGGCGTTCAGCCGCGGGTTGAGGGCCTCGATGCGCGCCAGCGTCGCTTCCGTCAGCTCGACGGGAGAGACTTCCTTCCGCTGGATGAGAGCGACGGCCTCGAGCGCCGAGCACCAGGCGAGGTCACCGCCGCTCATCGCCGGGGGGTCGACTTGTCGGAGGAGGTTCTTCGCACCTGTGCGACGCATTGTATCATTCCGCTCCGTGGACCCCGGGCACGCCCGGCGCCTCCTCGGGTGGCTCGACGACGACACGATCCGCGCCGTCGACCCGGAGGCCGTCGCGCGACTTCGCGGCGCGCTCGAGCGTCCGTCGGGTACCAGCGACCTGGTCACCCGCGCCGCGCACGGTACGTCCATCTGCTTCCGGCCGGGGGAGGGCGAACATCCCGGCCGCCGGCTGCTCGAGCTCGACCGCCACGGCACCCTGGTCGCCGCGCTCCGCTGGAGCCGCGGCGGCGCGCTCCTCCGCGCGTGGGTCCGCATCCCCGACGGCTCGTGGCTCGCGATCGAGCCCGACGCCACCCCGGACGCGCCGTGGGGCCGCTCGGATCGCCTCTGGCACCACGACCGTCCCGACACGACGGCGGCGGCGCCGTCGGGAACTCCCCTCACCGTGTTCGCGGCGCTCGACTGGGCGCGGGTCGACGCGATCCCACCGCTCGCCGAGCCGGCGCGGCTGCCTCCCGGCGGCGGCACGGCGGTGCTGAACCTGATCGCCTCGCTCGCCCTCGACCAGGGTCGGCAGCGCCTCTCCTACCGTGGCCCGTATCCCACGGAGCAGCTCTTTCTGGCCCTGCTCGAGTCCTTTCGCTACGACGCGGACGCCGCCGAGCCGCTCGGAGCCTTCATGGGCGGCGGCCTCGACTGGCGCCCGGCGCCCCACGAGCGGCTCTTCACGCGCGAGGGCCTCTACGTCCAGCTCCGCGCCGGCGTCGAGAAGGTCGTCTGGCGTGGCCGGACCTACTACCGGCCGGAGTGGCAGGGGGTCAGGCGATACGCGCCGCGGCGGGTCCGCGACACGCCCGACGCCACGGTATGCTCGCTCTGGGCGCTCGAGCGGCCGGTCGAGGATCACCTCTGGCTCGCCGCCGACGGCGAGCCGCTGAGGCTCGGCGCTCCCGCCCCCGAGGCGTCGCCCGTCCGCTCCCTGTCCGCTGCCGTGCGGGACGGCGTCATCGCGGTCGTGATCGCCACGAGCGCTCCTCCTCTCGCCGATTCCATCCGGGCCGTGGCGCCGGCGCTCGCGCTCGAGTGGGGGCCCGTCGACGGCGACCTGATCTCGATCGCGCCCACGCGGGCCCGCCTCTCGACCCGCCTCCGGGCGACGATCCGCGCGCGCCTCCGGGACGCCGGCGCGCCCGAGGCGCGGCTCCGGGTGGGCCTCGCCGCCCTCACGGAGATCGCCGCGCTGCTGGGCGACGAGCTGCGCGCCCGGGCGCAACGGCGCCTGGCCGCGCTCGACCCAGCGTCCCAGGCCCAGGCGCTCGCGGTGATCGCGCCGCCGGCCGCGAGCGGTGAACGGGACGCGCGCACGATCTCCCACGCCGTCGAAGGCCTGGTCGGGGATCCGCGGTCATCCGGTGGCCCGGACGATCACCAGGACGTTGAAGGCGATGAAGGCGGCCACCGAGAGCGTTGACAGGACGACGTAGCCGATCCAGAGGCCCTGCTCGCGGGTGAACGGGCCGCGACGGACGCCACGGAGGAGCGCGCCCACGTAGGCGAGAGCGTCGTGCTTGAGCGTCGGCACGCCCAGCGCGTCGACGACCACGTGGTACCCGTCCATCTCGAAGAAGCAGAACGGGTAGAGGGCCACGACGAGCGCCTGGAACTGGAGCAGCCCGGAGGTCGCGAGGAAGGCCTGCGCGAACCCGGGGGGCAGGCGCGCCGCGACGATGAACAGGAGGGAGCCCAGGACCAGGTGCACGAGGGGCCCGGCGATCGCGGTCACGACCCGGCCGCGCCGGCCCGTCATAAAGATGTCGGTGACGTCGACGTAGAAGGTCGGCAGGACGCCGTGGAGCAGCGTGAACCCGAACTCCCGGACGCGCCGCCGGAAATGGATGAGCGCCAGCCCGTGCAGAACCTGATGGGCGGCGACCGTGACCCAGAACAGGAGCTTGATCGTGACGATGGCGGCCAGCGGATTCGCGCCGAGCCCGGCCCCGATCTCGTCCGCGCTCCGCCAGAGCTCGACCGCGGCCCCGAGGCCCGCCACCGCAAGGGCGGCGCACACGACGGCGGCCGGGGGGGTGAAGAGGAGGAACCCGCCCCAGCGGTAGAGCCGCTGGAAGAACGGGTGGACCGAGCGGCTCGAGATCGTGATCCGCTCGAGTACGCTGAGCGCGCGCACGATCGCCCGCACCACGACGCGCCGGCGGTTCCGGTCGAGCGCCTGCCGCAGGCGCGACGGAGGGTTGAGCGTGATGAGCTGGGCCCGCTGGAGCTTCCGGATCAGGTTCGGGATCACCTCGAAGTCGAAGGCCCCGTACTTCAGCACGTACGCGGTCGCCATCTCCTCCAGCGAGCGGTTGCCGTCCATCTGGTCCCAGAGGAAGCGCTCCCGCTCCGACAGCAGCAGGAAGCGGTCCGTCCGCGTGTTCTTGAGGATGTGACTCGGCCCCCCGCCCATGCGCGACTTCACCTCCGCCAGCTCGAAGGTGTCGTCCTCCACGCGCTGCGGGCGCGATTGGCTAAAGGCGACCGCGCTCCCGATCCGGTGGAGCTCGAAGCCCTCGTCGTCGTCGCGACGCACGAGCAGCTCGATCTTGGCGCTCCGGGGCTGGGACGGTTGCGTCATCGCCCTTCGAAGTCGAGTCCGGTGGCCTCGAGCCCCCAGCGGGTGATCTCGGCGATCAGGTTGGTGTTCCGCCGGAGCCGCAGGATGAAGACCTGGGCGAGGGCGCGGAAGAAGGCGGCGGCCGTGCGCGGGCTCAGCTCGATCAGCCGATCGAGGTTCTCCCGGTCGAGGACCAGGAGGTGGGCGTCGGTCTCCGCCTGGACGGTAGCCGACCGCGGCTCACCGTCGAGGAGCGTCATCTCGCCGAAGACGTCGCCGGGCTCGATGCGCGCGATCACCTGGTCGACGCGCGCCTGCACGGCCGTCGAGACCAGGATCGTCCCGCGACGCACGAGGAACATCTCGTCGCCCGGGTCCCCCTCCCGGAAGAGGACCTGCCCGCGCTTCAGGGTGCGCTCGCGCAGACGGCGGACGAGCACCTCCAGGTCGGGCTGGGGGATTTCCTTGAAAAGGCGGATCTGCCGCAGGAACGCTGCGGTCTCGACGGGGCTCGACACCGCTACCGGGCTCGCGTGGACCTACGTGGCCACGCGGCGGAGGAGGGCGTTGCGGAGCGCGCCGGCACGCTGGCCGGCCGGCGTCGATGCTAGGCGGGCGAGCGCCTGCTCGATCGCGGCGCGCTCCTCGACGCTCAGCTCGTACTGGGCGAGGGTCGCGTCGGGCGCGCGCTGGAGATCGGCGAGGAAGGCCGGGTCGACCATCGCGCGACCGATCAGCTCACGGAGCCCGTGCGCCATTTGCGGGCATGATACCAGAGACGGACCCGGCTGAGAAAGGCTGGCCGTCGGTCGCGAATTCGGGTAATTGAAGGCGACGACCGGCGCCGCACCGGGCGCGGGGGAGGAGGGGACGATGACCGAGCGGGATCTGCCGAGGGTGATGGAGCGCCTCGAGCGCCTCGAGCACCAGAGCCGTCGCCTGAAGGCCGTCGGGGGCCTCCTGGTTCTCTCCGTCCTGGCCGTGGGGCTCATGGGACAAGCCGTCCCACAGGGGCGGACGGTCGAAGCCGAGACCTTCGTGGTGAGGGACGCGAGCGGGCGGCCCCGGGCCGCGCTCGCCCTGGGGAAGGATGATCGGCCGGGGCTGGCGCTCGCGGACAAGAGCGGGAAGATCCGCGCGTGGCTCAACCTCGAGACCGACGGCTCGCCGGACCTCCGCTTCTACGACCGGGAGGAGAAAGTCCGCGCCCAGCTCGCCGTCGATGCCGCCGGCGCGCCCGCGCTCAGCCTCACCGACGCGACGGAGCATCAGCGCGCCCGGCTCGCCGTGCGCGCGGACGGCGCCCCGCGCCTGCTCTTCTACGACAAGGGCGACCGGGTGCGGGCGCTCCTAGGCGTGGAGCCGGACCAGTCGCCGCTGATGGTCCTCACCGACGAGGCGCAGGGCCGCGCCACCCTCGTCGTCCGCTCGTCGGGCCCGCCGACGCTCGTCATCACGGCCAGGGACGGGAAGGTCCTGTGGCGCGCGCCCGCGGGCAAGTCCACCCCGTGACGCCTTGACCCGGCATAGTCCACGGCGCGTATCGGTGTCAGCCGGACCTACAGGAGATGAGTCCGAACGCTGTAGCGCTCGTAGATGACTGCGGCGCGCCGGTCGCAACTGACCAGCTCGGCGCCATGATCCGCCGCGGTCGCGGCCACCAGCGCGTCGTAGGCAGCGCCGCCGCTCAGCGCGCGATCAGGCGGCGCCGACAGGAACTCCCGGTAGGCCCTGGCGCTCAAACGCAGGAACGGCTAGACGACCAATTCGATCCCCGTTCATTGGTCGGCGCAGGCGCGCAAGATCCTCCGGAACCTCGTCGTCGGCCGGATCGCGTTCACGCCCCGCCCGGAGGCTCGCGTCTACGAGTTCTCCGGGCGGGGGTCGTTCGGACGGCGCCTGGCGGGAACCACCAGTCCAGCTTCGATGGTGACCCCGGCGGGATTCGAACCCGCGATCTCGACCTTGAAAGGGTCGCGTCCTGGGCCAGGCTAGACGACGGGGTCAGTGGACGCAGTATACCCCGGGTGTGCTAATGTAACGGGGCAGTCGGCCCGTGATCCAGGAACCCGACGGGGGACATCATGGCTAGAAGACACGCGCTGACACTCGCCGCTCTCGTGGTGCTCGTTCTCGCGGTCGCCATCCCAGCCGCCGACGCCCAGATGAGGTCGGGGACGGCCGAAGTCACGCGCGCGGCGGGCCGCGTGGAGGTCCTCCGGAAGGGCCAGACGCAGTGGGGCGCCCTCACCACTGGCACCCGGCTCGCCGAGGGCGACCAGGTCCGGGCCTTCGCGGGGGGCTCCGCGGATCTGGCCTTCCCCGACGGCAGCACGGTCCTCGTCGCCGAGAACACGCGGTTCAACGTGACCAAGGTCGACTACGACGCGCAGAGCGGCGCCCGCAACATGGCGGTCCACCTGGCGGTCGGCAAGGTGCGCGCGCAAGTGTCGCAGGCGGCGGTCCAGCTCGTCCGCGCCCGCCAGTCGAACTTCACGATCACCTCGCCTCAGGGCGTGGCGGCGGTCAGGGGCACGATCGTGATCTTCGCCTACGATCCGGTGACGCAGCAGGGGCTGCTCTTCTCGCTCCCCTCGCCCGGGCAGCCGGCGGCCGTCGCCTCGGTCACCTACTTCAACTTCGCGACCAACACCACGACCGTGGTGACCGGCAACCAGTTCATCAGCGTGGCCGCGGCGGCGCTGCCGACGGCGCCGGCATCGTTCAGCTCGCTGCCGGGGAACGTCCAGCAGGAGGTCCTCGGGGCGGGCAACCCCGGCACGGCCAACAGCCCGGTCCTGACGACGCCGACCGTGGTCATCGTGACGCCGGAGCAGATCCAGGCGGCCATCACGACCATCGGCATCCAGACGACGGCGGCGCCGCCGACGCCCGGGCCCCCTCTAGGCGCCGGGCTCGCGAACCTGCCGACGATCGGTCAGGACCTCGTACAGGGCTGCGCGTCGCCACCCTGCCCCTGAGCGACGGTCACCCGGGGGGTGACGGCGCCTTGAGGTCGAGCAGCTCGTAGGTCACCACGGGGCGCGTCTTCCCCTTGACCGTCACCTCGCCGAGCTGACGCGCCTCGACCGCGTCGCGCGCGGCCTCGTAGGTCGACTCGCTGATGATGATCGCCCGGGCCGTGCGGTACTCCTTGTTCAGCGACTCGAGCCGCGCCCCGAGGTTCACCCCGTCGCCGACGGCCGTGTAGTCGAAGAGCTGTTCCGAGCCGAGGTTGCCGACCACCAGGTCGGCCGTGTTGATGCCGATCCCGATCCGGAAGGGCTCCTTCCCCTCGGCGGTCCACTTCGCCTGGAGGCGCTCCAGCTCGTCGACCATCGCGAGCGCCGCGCGGCAGGCGCGCGCGGCGTGGTCGGGGAACGCCACCGGCGCGCCGAAGATCGCCATGATGGCGTCGCCGATGTACTTGTCGAGGGTCCCGCCCTCGCGCAGGATGCAGTCGGTCATCCGCGTGAGGTGCTCGCGCAGCATCTGGACGACCTCCTGCGGGTCGTGCCGCTCGGTGAAGCCCGTGAAGTCGCGGATGTCCATGAAGAGGACGGTGATGGGGCGGACCTCGCCGCCGAACTGGAGCGCGGCGGGGTCCGCCTCGATGCGAGCGACCACCTCGGGGCTCACGTACTGCTGGAAGGCCCGCCGCGTCCAGAGCCGCTGGCGCTCCTCGGTCAGGAACCGGTAGATCGTGATGGCGACGAACGTGAGGGCGATGGCGAGGGAGGGGTAGATCGTGGGGAGCCAGAGGCCCTGGCGGAACGCCAGGTGGTTCGCGCCGAAGAAGCCGGCCCAGAGCGCGAGCGCGCCCCCGAGGCTCGCGACGGGTCGGAGCCGCGGCAGGATCACAGCCAGGACGAACGGAAAGACCAGGATGCCGCCCGCCTCCAGAAGCTCGACCCACGCGGGGCGGATGATGAACCGCCCCTCGAGGATGTTGGCCGCCATGTTCGCGTGCTTCTCGACCCCGGGGAGGACCGGTGAGAAGGGCGTGACGCGCAGATCGTAGGTGCCCTCCGCCGTCGCGCCGATGAACACGATCCGGTCACGGAGCCGCTCGGCCGGGACCTCGCCGCGGAGGACGTCGGCGGCCGCGACGTGGCTGATCGTCTTGCCGGGCCCCGCGTAGTCGATCAGCACTCGCGCTCGCGGGTCGATGGGGATGGTGACCTCGCCCAGCTCGACCGCCCGGCCGAAGTCCAGCCTGAGGGCGAAGGGATCGATGCCGGCGGCGATCCGGACCGTCTCGAGGGCGAGGCTCGGGTAGTAGTGGCCGCGGTACTCGATCACCAGGGCCTCCCATCGCGTCGAGCCGTCGGCGTCCGCCTGCATGTTCACGTGGCCGAGCGACTTCGCCGCCTCGCGCAGCGGCGGGATGGGCAGGCCGACGTCGTCCGCGTTGATCGGGGGATAGAGGCCCCGCTCGGCGTAGCCCTTGAACGAGCCGAGCCCCGACTTGAAGGGCGCCCCCTGGCGGGCCGGGGCGTCTGTCGGCGGTCGGCGGCCGAGGGTGAAGTAGCTCGGGAGGATCACCCGGTCGCTCGCGCGGATCGCCTCCGCGAGCCTCCGGTCGTGGTCGGCGTCCTGGATGGCGCGCTCCAGCTCGGCGCGGATCGCCGCCGACGCGCCTTGGGCGCGGATCCGTTCGGCGATGCGCGTGGCGGCCTCGAGCTCGCCGCTCCGCTCCGGCTCGTTCAGGATGATATCGACCCCGACCGCCGCGACGCCCGCCGCTGAAAGCCGTTGCACCAGCTCGGCCAGCACGCTCCGCGGCCAGGGCCAGCGTCCCACCGTCCGGAGACTCTCCTCGTCGATCGCGACGATCAGCACCTGCTCGTTCCCCGGCCTCGGGCCGCGCAGCCGGAAATGGAGGTCGTAGACGGTCAGCTCACCATCCGTCAGGAGGCGCGGCGCCCAGAGGTAGACCGCGCCCGTCGCCACGGTGATCGCGACGGCGACGACGAAGCTCAGGCGGGTCGTTCGGGTGTGAGTCGCCACTCGGTGACCCATCCTATCGAACGTGGTCGTCCTTCGCGCGGCTATAATGCCCTCCGTGGCCCAGGACGACGACCGGGCGAAGCTCAGGAGCTACCTCGCGGCGCAGTCGGCGAAGCTGTCGGCGCCCGAGATCGGCGCGCGGCTCGAGGAGGCGGCGGGCGAGTTCCTCGCCGCGCTCGGCGGGGTCTCGGAGGGGACCGCGCACGCGAGGCCGGCCGACGGCGAGTGGAGCCTGGCCGAGGTCGTCGATCACGTGCGCCTCACCCTCGACGAGGTCGCCGGGATCATCCGCACCCTGGCGGGCGGGGCCCTCCCGGCGCGGGCCATGACCATCGCCGCCCAGCCGGTCAACGCGGCCCGCCCGCTCGCCGAGCTGGTCGAGCGGTTGACGCTGAGCCAGGCGGCCGTCGCCGAGTTCCTCAGATCCCACGGCGCCGAGCCTCACACGGACCTCCGCCTCCCCGACAACGACTTCGGCGAGATCAACTGGAAGGGCTACGCCCTGATCCTCCGCCTGCACTACAAAGACCACGCGCAGCAAGTCAGGAAAACGCTCGAAGCCCTCGCGAGCGGTCGCTCCTGACCCGGTCCGTTTGTTACCAGCTCTCTATGGTCCGGCGCCCCCAATATGGCCAGGGGGCCACGGTCGGGAGGCCTCGCCAGGCCGACCTGAGAACCCAGAAGCCTTTCAGAACATATAGTTAGCCCAAGAGATTCCGGGGCACATCGATTGGTCCCGTCCTTGCTCCATCCAGGCTGCGGGTTTCCTAGACGACGCGGTTGGAGGGATCGAGATGGTTGACTCGAAGGGACGGAGAGAGAGCCAGAACCTCTGGAACGAGCGCGGGATCGCGCTACCGATGGCGCTGATCACGCTCGTGATCCTCGTCTCCCTCATGATGGCGTTCTCTGTCCTCGCCACGACCGAGCCGGTCATCGGCAACAACCACATGCTGGCCGCCCAGGCCCGCGCGCTCGCCGAGTCGGGAATGGAGCGGGCGATCTGGGCGCTGTCGAACCCGACCGACCCGAACGGCATCGCCGACCCCATGGCGACCCAGACGGCTCCCTACAATGGGAGCCAGCTGATCTCGCTCGGGACCATCGGGGGGTTCACCATCACGGTGACCGGAGTCTCGAGCAACGAGGCGACCGTCACGGCCGTCGGCTGGACGCCGACCAACGACCCGGCCGATCCCCACACGAAGGGCACCCGGCGCATCCAGGTCACGCTCACGCGTCTCACCTGGCTCGACCCGCTGGGCGCCCTCTCCGTCGCCGGGGACCTCCAGATCTCCGGGAGCGCCACGATCGACGCCCGCACCGGGGCCTGCCCCGGCGGCTCCCCGCCCGAGGGCGGGACCATGACGACCGGACTGACGACCGTCTCCGGCTCGGGCGCGGTGTATGGCCCGGGGGACAGCACGCCGAACCAGCTCGACGATATCAAGCAGGCCACGCTCCCGATGAACTTCACGCCGATGTTCTCGGCGAGCGACTTCGCGACGCTCCGCGAGATCGCCAAGAAGAATGGCACCTACTACCAGGGCAGCGTGACCTTCAACGGCTCGAACCCGATGCCCAACGGCATCGTCTTCGTCGACACCACGACGGGCGCCGATTTCACCGCGCTCACGCCGGACTCCGAGCGCGGGTACGCCACGGTCGGGGGCGGGGTCAACTCGAGCGGCTGGCTCGTCGTGGCGGGCACGATCAATATCAGCGGCAACGTCACCTACAACGGCCTCGTCTACGCCCAGAACGACATCAGCTACACGGGTACCGGGTCCGGCAACATCACCGGGTCGATGATCACCGAGAACCGCAAGGACACGGTCGCGACGGTCGTGGACTCGAACGTCGGCGGCAACGCGAGCATCACCTACGACTGCACCGCGGTCCGCACGGGCGGCGGCACCGTGTCGACCGGGTGGTTCGTGAAGACCGGGACCTACAAGGAGCTGTAACCTCCCGACGCAACTCTCCCCTTGCGTGCGTGCGATACGGAACGCTATCCTGAGTCCACGCATGCTCGATCGACCGGCGCCGCGCCCGACCTGGCACCTCCGGCTCGCCCTCCCAGCGCTCCTCGCGGTGACCGTCCTCGCGGCGGCGCCCGCGGCAGCGCAGGGCCCCTTCCGGATCACGTTCAACGTGGAGCGGGCAGGCTCCGGCGTCGAGCTGAGCGGCACGGTCGTGAACGAGGCAAACGCGGACGCGACCGACGTGAGGCTCCGCGCCGAAGGGCTCGACGGCGCCGGCCGGGTGGTGACCCGGGCCGCGGCGTTCGTGAGCCCGACGGTCCCCGCGCGCGGCAGTGTCTTCTTCTCCGCGCAGCTCCCGGCCAACCCCGGGGTCACCGGCTTCCGGGTGACCGTCACGTCCTATCAGTTCCGGTCGCGGTCGGACCCCTCGCGCGAGTCTCCCTAGCGCCCGCCCGGCTCAGCTGCCGGTCGGCGCCGGCGGCTCCCCCTCCTCGAGCTGCGTGATGATCACGAAGCCGCGGGAACGGAGATCGACATCGATGTCCTCGCGGCGTCGGCGGTCGGCGTGGCGGCGCTCCTCGGGCTGCGCCTCGGCGGCCGCCCTCGAGTCGACCTGGCGCCGATCCAGGATCACGCGGATCTCCTTCTCGCCCGAGAACTCCTGCCGCAGGTAGTCGTAGAGGTCGGGATTGTAGCGGGCCACGATGAAGAGGCGCCCGACCTGCTTCAGTTCCAGCTCCGTCTGCTTCAGCCAGAACCGCATGTCCAGCTTGTGCAGGAGGACGGTGGCCGTCGAGAGGTGCTCCTCGGCGCTCCGGCGGTTCCCGACACGGCGGTAGAGCCGGCCGAGCGCCAGGTGGACGCGGGCCAGGAGGGGACGCATCCGGAGGTCCTCGGCGATCCCGATCGCCTCCCGGTAGTGCTCCTCCCCGTGCTCCACGTCGGGTGGACCGTGCTCGGCGACGAGGTCGCCGAGGAGGAGACGCGTCCACGCCTCGTGTCCCCGCTCGTGGTGGACGACCGCCAGGTCGAGCGCGCGCCGGGCGACCTCGAGCGCGCGCTCCTTCTGTCCCGCCGCGAGGAGCCCCTCGCCGAGCTGCGCCGTCCAGAGGGCCAGGTAGGCCTTGACGCCGAGGTTCTCGCTCAGGGTGACGCCCGCCTCGAGCAGCGGCAGCCCCTCGTCGACGCGACCCAGGTGGACGAGGACGCGCCCGAGGAGCGAGGACGGGATCGGCTGCCAGACGGCGAGCTGCTTCTCGCGACAGGCGTCCAGGCTCCGCTCGAGCAGACGCGCCGCCCGCTCGAGGTCCCCGCGGCGCAGCAGGACGTAGCCCGTGAGGGCCCACGCGATCGCCTGGCTGTAGGGGTGGCGGCTCGCGTCGGCCGCCCGCTGCGACTTGTCGAGGTACGCCTCGGCGAGGTCCAGCTCGCCCAGCTCGGCCAGCGTCAGCGCGAGCCACCCGGTCGAGGCGACGTAGTCGAGGCTCGCGTGGATGTCGTCCGGCCCGCCGCGCACGGCCTCGAGGACCTCGAGGTTCCGTTTGAGGACCGATTCCGCCTGACCGTACTCCCCCTGCGCGTGATGGCTCTGTCCCATGTACCGGCGCGTGAGCGTCTGGAGCGTGTGCTCGCCCGCGCTCTCGCCGAGCCCGAGACACCGCTCGCCGTACTCGATGACCCGACCCGGCTCGCCCCGGAGGTAGTGGTAGTTGATGAGGTAGGTGTAGACGCGCGCGAGGCGCCGCTCGTCCCCGAGCCCCTCGGCCGCCAGCTCGGCGGCCTTCGAGATCTGGAGCGCTTCCTCGAGCCGGCCGAGCTGGAGCAGCGGCGCCCTGAGATCGAGGCGGAGGTCGATCCCCTGTTCGATCGTCTCCCGACTCTCGGGGAGGTGGCCGAGGGCCTCGAGCGCCTGCTCGAAGCAGGCGACGGCCTCGTGGTTGGCGGCCCGCTCCAGGGCGCGCGCGCCGGCCTGCCGGAGGTACCGGACGGCCTTGTCCCACACCTCGCCCCGGAAGGCGTGGTGGGCGAGCCGGTCGATCTGCTCGCCGAGCCGCTCGGCGTAGAGCCCCTCGATGGCCCCGAGGATCCGCGCGTGGGCCGCCCGGCGCTGCTGCTGGAGCAGGCTCGCATAGGCCACCTCGTGGGTGAGCGCGTGCTTGAAGCTGTACTCGAGGTCGGGAAAGAGGTTCGTCTCGTCGACGAACTCCGCGGCCTCGAGATGCGTGAGGCCCTGGCGCAGCGCGGCCTCCTCGAGGTCCGCGATCGCGAGGAACAGCGAGTACGGCACCACCCGTCCGATGACCGCCGCCGACTGGAGCAGGTGCTTCTCCTCGGGCGGCAGACGGTCGATCCTCGAGGCGAGGACCGCCTGGACCGTGGGCGGCACCTGGATGCTCTGGAGCGGCTTCGCCAACCGATAGGCGCCCCGCTCGCCGACGAGCACCTGGGTCTCGACCAGGGTCCGGGCGCTCTCCTCGAGGAAGAAGGGGTTCCCCTCCGTCCGCTGGATCAGGAGGGGCTTCAGCGGCTCGAGGCTCCGATCGCTCCCGAGGAGCGCCTCGAGCAGCGCCTCGGCGCTCTCGCGCGGCAGCGGCGCGATCCGGAGCTCGCTGTAGTGGGTCTGCGCCCCCCAGTCGTGGCGATACTCGGGGCGCGAGCTGACGAGGAGGAGGAGCCGCGAGTCCGGGATGCTCTCGACCAGGCGGTCGAGGAGCGCCTGGGTCTCGAAGTCCACCCAGTGGAGATTCTCGAAGAACACGAGGAGCGGCCGCACCTGGCTCGCGCGGAGGAGGAGGCGCGTGATCGCCTCGAGCGTCCGCTGGCGGCGCTGGGACGGGTCGAGGGCCTGCCAGTCGGAGTCCTCGACGGGCACCCCGAGGAGCGCCTGGAACGCCGGGAGCGTGGGCCTGAGCCCCTCGTCGAGGGCCACGAGCCTCGCCAGGACCTTTTCGCGGATCTCGCGCTCGTCCTCCTGCCCGTCGATCTCGAAGAAGGCCTTGAGCAGTTCGATCACGGGGAGGTAGGCGGTCGTCGTGCCGTAGGAAACCGAGCCCGCCTCGGCGAGCGCCCACTCGTCGTCGAGACAGGAGTGGGTGAACTCCCAGACGAGGCGGGACTTTCCGACGCCGGGCTCGGCGATGAGCCCGACCGCCTGGCCCTGGCCCCCGCGCGCCCGCGCCAGCGCCTGGCGGAGCTGGCGCAGCTCGGCATCGCGCCCCACGAACGGCGTGAGCCCGCGCGCGGCGGCGGCCTGGAGGCGCGACCGCACGGGCCCGGCCCCCGTGATCTCGTAGACCTCGATCGGCTCGCTCAGACCCTTGACGGGGACCGCGCCGAGCGGCTTCGCCTGCACGAAGCCCTCCGCCAGCCTGAACGCGTGCGCGGGGATCAGGATCGACCCCGGCATCGCCATCTGCTCCATGCGCGCCGCGAGGTGGGTGGTCTGGCCCACGGCGGTGTAGTCCATGTGGAGGTCGCTCCCGATGGACCGCACGACGACGTTGCCGGAGTTCAGGCCCACGCGGATGTGGATCGGCAGGCCCTTGGTCCGCTGCACCTCCTCGGCATAGCGCTTCACCGACTCCTGCATCCGGAGCGCGGTGTAGCAGGCGCGGATGGCGTGGTCCTCGTGGGCCACCGGGGCGCCGAAGAGCGCCATGATTCCGTCCCCCATCACCTGGTTGACGGTGCCCTCGTAGTGGTGGACGGCCTCCATCATCCGCTCGATCACCGGGTCGAGGATCCGCCGCGCGTCCTCGGGGTCGCGGTCGGCGAGCAGCTCCATCGAGCCCTTGAGGTCGGCGAAGAGGACCGTCACCTGTTTGCGCTCGCCCTCCATCGCGCGCTTGGAGGTGAGGATCTTCTCGGCGAGGTGCTTCGGCGTGTACGCGGTCGGGGACGCGAACTTCGTCTCGGCCTGGGGCCCGGTGGCGAGCGCCTGGCCGCAGCCGCCGCAGAACTTCTCTCCGGCCTCGTTGAGGAAGCTGCAGGAGGGGCAGGCGACGGCGAGCGACGCCCCGCATTCGGCGCAGAACCGGCGGCCCTCCCGGTTCTCGGCCTGGCAACGGGAACACCGCATGCCCGCGCTCCTCTGGGCTCGGCGGGGCGCGGGTCGCGTCCCGAGACTCGCGCCGTTCCCGCCGAGACTCGAACGTTCTGGTCCCGCGACGTCGAGGGAGTCTAGGTGGAATCGGAGGGGCTGTCAATCGGCCGCGGGTGATCCTGTCGGGAGCACATGATCTGTCCGCTCCCGAGAGCAAGTGATCTGACCGCTCCCAAGCCGCCGCCGGGTTGTCATCGTCACCAAGGAGGTGGGGATGACCTACACCCAGGCTGCAGTGGA
>JACQWC010000104.1 GCA_016209635.1 Candidatus Rokuibacteriota bacterium
GACTCCGCCGTCCGGATCGCGCACCTGCCCAGCGGCATCGTGGTCCAGTGCCAGAACGAGCGCTCGCATCTCCGGAACCGCGACACAGCGATGCGCATCCTCAAGGCGCGGCTCTACGAGCAGGCCGAGAAGAAGCAGCGTGAGGAGCTGGCCGAGCTGGCGGGGGAGAAGAAGGGGATCGCGTTCGGGAGCCAGATCCGCTCCTACACGTTCCACCCGTACCAGCTGATCAAGGACCACCGGACCGGGCTCGAGGTGGGGAACGTCGACGCCGTCATGGACGGCGACCTGGACGCCCTCATCAAGGCTCACCTCCTCTGGGCACGCGGGGCGCAGGCATGAGCGGGCCCGAGGTCCCGGAGCCCGTTCGCCAGCGGCGCGAGCGGCTCGAGGCCCTGCGGCGGCGGGGGATCGACCCGTTCGGCAGCCGCTTCCCGGTGAGCCACTGGGCGCGGGGGCTGGGGGACCGGCTCGGCGCGGCGACGGAGGACGAGCTGAAGGCGTTTCCGCCGGTGAGCCTGGCCGGCCGCCTCGTCGCGATGCGCCACCACGGGAAGACGTGCTTCGCCCACCTCCAGGACTACACGGGCCGCATCCAGCTCTACGCCCGCGCCGACAGGCTCGGCGACGACTATTCCCTCTTCACCGAGCTGGACGTCGGTGATTTCGTCGGCGTCAACGGCGAGATGTTCCGGACCCGGACGGGGGAGCTGACCGTCGCGGTCAAGTCGTTCGCGTTCCTTGCGAAGTCCCTGCGGCCGCTGCCCGAGAAGTGGCACGGGCTCCGCGATGTCGAGACCCGGTACCGCCAGCGGTACGTGGACCTGATCGTGAACCCGGAGGTCCGCGAGATCTTCCTGCTGCGCTCCCGGCTCATGAAGGCGCTCCGCGAGTTCTTCGACGCTCGCGGCTTCGTCGAGGTCGAGACCCCGATGATGCAGCCCATCCCGGGCGGCGCGGTCGCGCGGCCGTTCGTGACCCACCACAACGCGCTCGACGTGGACCTCTACCTGCGCATCGCGCCGGAGCTCTACCTGAAGCGGCTCGTCGTGGGCGGCTTCGAGCGCGTCTACGAGATCAATCGGAACTTCCGCAACGAGGGCATCTCGACCCTGCACAACCCCGAGTTCACGATGCTCGAGTTCTATCAGGCCTATGCCGACTACGGCGACCTGATGGAGCTGACCGAGGAGATGTTCGTCCACCTGGCGCAGACGCTCCTGGGCGGACTCGAGCTGCGGTGGGGCGATGCGCGGATCGATCTGGCACCTCCCTGGCGCCGCCTGCCCTTCTTCGACGCCATCTCCGCGAAGCTCGGCGAGCGGGTGCGCCCCGACACCGACCTCGGGAGGTTCCGCCGCGCGATCGAGACCCTCGGCGCGGGGAGGGCCCCGGGCGACCTTCAGGGTGGGCCGGTCAGGAGCTGGAACGACTTCTTCGAGAGCTTCATCGAGCCCGAGCTGGTCCAGCCGACCTTCGTGATCGATTTCCCGATCGAGCTCTCCCCCCTGGCAAAGAAGAAGCGCGATGACCCGCGCCTCGTGGATCGGTTCGAGCTGTTCATCGGCCGGCGCGAGCTCGCGAACGCGTACACGGAGCTGAACGATCCCGTCGACCAGCGGGAACGCTTCGTCCAGCAGGCCGCCGAGCGCGCCCGCGGCGACGCCGAGGCGCACTGGCTCGACGAGGACTACGTGCGGGCGCTCGAGTACGGGATGCCCCCGGCGGCGGGCGAGGGGATCGGGATCGACCGGCTCGTCATGCTCTTTTCGAACCAGCCGTCGATCCGCGAAGTCATCCTTTTTCCGCACCTCCGTCCCGAAGCGGACCGCGGCGAGCAGGAGGGGGAGAAGGACTCGGCGTGAGGAGAGGGCTCCCCTTCGAGCTGTTCCTTGGATTCCGCTACCTCAGAGCCCGCGGAGCGCGAACGAATCTCTCGCTCTTTGTGTGGATCGGCGTGGGCGGGGTGTTCCTGGGCGTGGCCGCCCTCATCGTCGTGCTGGCCGTGATGACCGGGTTCCAGGACGGCATCCGCGACAAGATCATCGCCGCGAACCCGCATCTCCTCGTCTTCCAGAGCGGCGGGCAGGGGATGACGGGCGCCGAGGAGGTCGCCCGGCGCCTCCGTGGCGTGGCGGGCGTCAGGTCGGCCACCCCCTTCGTCCTCCAGCAGGCGCTCTTCACGGGCCCGTCGGGAGGCGCCCACGGCGGCGTCGTGCGGGGAGTGGATCTCGGGAGCCCTGCGGTGCTGGCCGACCTCCGCGCCCAGATGCGGAGCGGATCCGTGGCGACGCTGGCCGGCGGCGAGCCGGCCATGCTCCTCGGCACGGAGCTCGCGCGCATGCTCGGCGTCATTCCCGGCGACTCCGTCACCGTGATCTCGCCGCAGGGGGCTCTGACCGCGGTCGGCATGGTCCCCCGGATGCGCCGGTACGTGGTCGCCGGCACGTTCGAGCTGGGCATGTTCGAGTACGACTCGTCCATCGCGTATCTCCCCCTCGGCATGGCGCGGGAGTTCGCCGGGCTGGAGATCGGGGTGACGGGGGTCGAGGTGAAGCTCACCGATCCCTTCGAGGCCAAGCGCGTCGGTCGGGCGATCGGCGCCGCGCTCGGGGGCCCGTACTGGATCCGCGACTGGATGGACATGAACCGGAACCTCTTCGCGGCGCTCCAGCTCGAGAAGCTGGCGCTCTTCGTCATCGTGACGATCATCGTGCTCGTGGCCGCGTTCGCGATCATCGGCCACCTGGTCCTGCTCGTCGCGGAGAAGCGGAAGGAGATCGGGGTGCTCAAGGCCATCGGCGCCTCGGCGGCGAGCATCACCGCGGTCTTCTTCACGGTCGGGATGACCATTGGCGTCGTCGGGACGGCGGCCGGGAGCGTCGTGGGCCTGGCCCTCATCTGGGCGCAGAACACCTACAAGATCATCCGTCTGGCCGGCGACGTGTACCAGATCGACTACCTCCCGATGAAGCTGACGTTCGGCGACTTCGTGCTCGTGACGACCGCCACCCTGCTGCTCGCGTTCCTTGCGACGATCATCCCGGCCCGCAAGGCCGGCGCCCTCGTCCCGGTGGACGTGCTCCGCTATGAGTAGCGCGGTCCCCCTGCTCGTCGGCGAGGAGCTGGAGCGGGACTACCGGTCGGGGCCGGAGATGGTCCGCGTTCTGCGCGGTGCCACCATCGTGGTGAGGGCGGCGGAGGTCGTCGCGCTGGTCGGCGCCTCGGGCGTCGGCAAGTCGACCCTGCTGCACCTCCTGGGCGCGCTCGACCGCCCGAGCGGCGGCCGGGTGGTCTTCCGGGGCGAGGACCTCTTCGCGCGGGGCGAGGCGGGACTGGTTCGCTACCGGCGGGAGGAGATCGGGTTCGTGTTCCAGTTCTACAACCTCCTCGGCGAGATGACGGCGGTGGAGAACGCCATGATCCCGGCGCTCCTGGCGCGGAAGCCGCGACGGGAGGCGCTCGAGCGGGCCCAGGAGGTGCTGGCGGAGGTCGGCCTCGGCGACCGGTTCCGCCACCGTCCTGGCGAGCTGTCGGGGGGGGAGCAGCAGCGGGTCGCCATCGCCCGAGCGCTCGTCAACGGGCCGGGGCTCATCCTTGCGGACGAGCCGACCGGGAATCTCGATCCGAAGACGAGCGAGGTCATCTACGACCTCTTCCTCAGGCTTCAGGCGGAGCGGGGTATCGCGTTCCTGATCGCCACGCACAACCCGGACCTGGCACGGCGGGCCGAGCGCGTCTACCGGCTGGTCGAGGGGCGCGCCCGGGAGCTGGGCGAGGCGGGGGCGTGAGGCGAGGGAGGCGAGTTCGCCGAGAATTCTCACGGGACTTCGCAGAGTTAGTCGCGCGCCGAGAAAAACGCTGGCGAGCCTTTCGGCCGTGGGCTATACTGAGTTCGACTAACTAGCCGTCGGCGAAAGAAATTTCGCCACTGGACGGATCTGGGAAGGGGTGGGGGGACGCCAGTGTTTGAACGATTCACCGAGCGGGCGCGACGGGTCATCATCCTGGCACGGGAGGAAGCGGGCCGCTTCCGCCACGATTTCGTCGGCACGGAGCACGTCCTCCTCGGCTTGATCCGCGACGGCGAGGGCATCGCCACGGCCGTCCTCCAGCGTCTCGGTCTCAGACTCGAAACCGTGAAGGCCGAGGTGGAGCGGGCGCTCGCCGGGTTCCCGAAGACCCTCACCTTCGGCGAGGTGCCGTTCACGCCCCAGGCCAAGCGGGTCCTCGAGCTGTCGATCGAGGAGGCGCGGCAGCTCGGTCACAACTACATCGGCACCGAGCACCTCCTCCTCGGCCTCATGAAGGAAGGGCAGTCCATCGGCGCCAAGATCCTCGAGTCCCTCGGGGCGCGCCTCGACGAGGTTCGGCAGGAGACCCTGGCCCTCCTCGGCGACCAGTACTACCCGCGGCCGAAGAAGCGCTCGCAGACACCGGTCCTCGACGAGTTCGCCCGGGACCTCACCCAGCTCGCGCGGGAGAACAAGCTCGACCCGGTCATCGGCCGGGAGCAAGAGATCGAGCGCGTGATTCAGATCCTCGCCCGCCGGACGAAGAACAACCCGGTTCTCATCGGGGAGCCCGGGGTCGGCAAGACGGCGATCGTCGAGGGTCTCGCGCAGAAGATCGTCAACCACGACGTCCCCGACGTGCTGGCCAACAAACGCCTGCTCCAGCTCGACCTCGGGGCGCTCGTCGCGGGGACCAAGTACCGCGGCCAGTTCGAGGAGCGGCTCAAGGCCGTGGTGAAGGCGATCCAGCAGGCCAACAACATCATTATGTTCATTGACGAGCTGCATACCCTGGTGGGGGCGGGAGCGGCCGAGGGGGCCATTGACGCCAGCAA